>DATKQD010000083.1:0-4482 GCA_035532895.1 Chloroflexota bacterium | reverse complement strand
ACGGCTTCACGTAAGGCAACCAGGTTCATGAGGTTCCCCCTCGGTACTGAAGTGAAGGCGTGCCTTGCCGAATGGCGACCAGCAACCCTCCTACGCGCCTTGTACCAGAATGCCGCGCTCCTCGTCGCTAGAGAAAACCCTAGGGTAGCACGCTTCACGGCCGGCAGGGTGGGGAGCCAGCAGAATCAGCCTTTACAACCAGCCCTTTTCCTGCGCGATGTGGGCAGCCTCGATGCGGTTGCTCGCTTCAAGCTTTTGGATGGCTTCGGAGAGGTAGTTGCGGACGGTCCCTTCGGAGAGATGGAGTCGAGCAGCGACCCCGGCAACGGACGCGCCGTCCGTGGAGGCGGCCAGCACGTCCCGCTCGCGCTCCGTCAGTGGGTTCGCCCCCTCGCTCAGGGCAGTGGCGGCCAGCACTGGGTCGAGCACCCGTTCACCGGCTACCACCCGGCGCACCGCGGTGGCCAGCTCGCTGGCTGGAGCATCCTTGACGAGAAAGCCGACCACACCGCTCTCCATAGCCCGGCGGAGGTAGCCCGGGCGGCCGAACGTGGTGAGGATGAGCACCTTGCAGGTGGGCAACTCGCGCCGCAGGAGGCCGGCCACCGCCAGTCCGTCCAAGCCTGGCATCTCGATGTCCAGGAGGGCCACATCAGGCCGGCTTTCCAGGGCCGCGGTAAGCACCTGGTCGCCACGCGCCGCCTCGGCCACAACCTCGATGTCTCCGGCCAGGCCCAGCAGCGCTGCCAGAGCCCCGCGCGTCATCGCCTGGTCCTCGGCCAACAGCACCCGAATCATGCCTGTTCTGCCTGCGAGCTTATTGCGCCGGAGGAAGGCGACAGGAGCAGCGGAACTGACGCGGCCAGCCGGAAGCCGCCATCGGCGGCGCGCCCGGCCTGGCACTCGCCGCCCACGGCAGCCATGCGCTCGCCGGCGCCAGCCAGTCCATTGCCTGTGCCACCGCTTCTGGCCGGCTGTTCCAGCCCATCATCGACGACCTCCAGTTCGGCTCGATCTTCCTGCTGGCTCAGCCGGATGGCGCAGCGCCGAGCGCGACTATGGCGGATGACATTCGTAATGGCTTCCCGGAGGGTCCAGGCCAGAGCGCCTTCGGTGTCCGGCGAGAGCCGTGGCGGCTGGCCTTCGATGTGGCAGCCGATACCGGCGGCGGCCAGCATCTCCTGAGCAGCCGACAGCTCCCCGGCCAGCGTTGGGCGCCGATAGCCCGCCACCGTCTCGCGTACCTCGCGCAGGGCCTCGCGAGTCACACCGGCCGCCTCCCGGATCTCTTGCCCGGCTCGCTCCGGCGCGCTGGCCACCAGCCGATCCGCCAGGTCGCACTTCAGAGCCACCAGCGACAGGCTGTGGCCCAAGAGATCGTGCAGGTCGCGGGCGAAGCGCAGCCGCTCCTCGCTTACCGCCAAACGGCCCACCTCGGCCCTGGCGGCGCGCAGCTCCCGCGTGGTCCGTATGGTGTAGCCCACGGTCGCCACGGAGGCGCCGATGCCCGCGATGAGGAGCCCGCCCTGCGCGAGGGCGGCCAGGCTGTCGTGTTCGGCCAGGCCGATGGCCGCGGCCACCACCGTCAGCCCAGTGATGGCCCCAGCGGCCTGCCAGGTTTCGAGCCGCAGCGCCGAGCCGACAGCGGCGAACACGAACAGACCCAGCCAGGACGGCCCGTAGAGAACGCCCATCAGGACGGCGAGCGTTGCCATCACTAGGGTTGGCGCCCACGCCAGGCCGGCCCCCGCTGGCTTCGATTGCAGGCCGCTTCGAAGTCGGGCGCCGTTGGTGATCACCAACAGGTACATGACCACGAAGGCCGCGGTGGCGGCGAGGGCGAGTGCCAGGGGCGGCCGGCCGGCCGGCCGCGCCAGCAGCTGAGAGATGGGCGCCGCCAGCTCGCCCAGCCACAGCAGCGCCAGAACCGGCAGCAGGAGGCGCACCCACCACGACTCGCCGCGCGACTGCTGGTATAAGCGGCTGACGTTCATGTGTGCACCTCCTGCAAGTATGTCGCTGTGGCTACGCCTGCGAGACGCGGCAGCTGCCTCGCAGCAGGCGCACCACGACGGCGATGCTTAAGGGGAGAGTTACGAGGGTGGACAGCCGTTCGAACAGGCCAGCGTCGCCGTGGCTGCTGAGGGCCATACCCATGCCAGCCAAGCAGACGATGACCATGACTGCGCTGAGGGCGGCGAAGGCTGACCACACGCGCCAGCCGGGCTCTTTCGCAAAGCGGGCGGCAAAGATGAAGGTGCTGATCCACGTCGAGGTCAGGGTCACGTAGGAGGCGATGTTATGGATCGCGCCATGCACGCTGCCAAGGGCTGCGCCGGATGGGTCCATCACGGACAGGCCGGCCACAACGAGCCCCACGGCGATGATGCCCTTCAGGGCGGGGATGGCGCTGGCGCCGCGGCCGGGCGCCAGCGCAGCGCGCCAGGCCAGGGCGGAAATTGCCATTAACAAGCCGAAGACGACGAAGTTGGCAACTTGCATCCAGCCAGATGGGCCGAGGCTGAGGGCGCTGATCGTGTCGCGCAAGGCATCGTAGCCCGGTCGAGTCGCGCCCTCTATGGAATAGATGCCCGCGAAGAGCAGCGGCCCGGCGGCACCACAGGCCAGCAGGACACGGTGGGTTCGCGAGCCGGGTGTGATGCCGGCGAGGTGGAATCGGGGAGCGGGGAGAACTGAAGCTTGAGCCAGGATTGGTGTTGAACTCATGCCAGCAGTCTGCGCCCGCGGCGCTCCCCAAACCAGTGCGGCCGATCCTGGAATGTGGGTGACAACGATCACCTTCAGAGGCTGATGGGCATGACTACCGCGCCGCCTCGGGCGGTCGTAGTGTGGCTGCCGAGAACACCAGAGGAGCCCGCCCGCATGCCTTCCAAGCAATCGCTTCGTCTGCTCGCCGCCACTTTCGTTAGGCGTCCCGGCCCTGATCCGCGCGTCGGCGCTCGTGTGGGCCTGCGCACCATCATCCGTCGCTTCCCACTCAGCAGCTATTTTGCCCTGGCCTATGCCATTTCGGTCATCAGCCTGATAGTTCTTGGGCCGCCGCCACTGGCACCCGGCGCCCAACGCAACTTCCTTCCCCTGGTGCTCTTCCCCGTTATGGTGATTTGGGTGGGCGCAGCCGGGTTCGCGTTGACTGCTCTGGGTGCGGGGCAGGAAGGCATCAGGGAAACGCGGTCGCGGATGGGCCGCTGGCGGCAAGCTCCCGGCTGGTATGCCGCGTCGGCCTTGATCCCGCCCGCTGCCATCCTTCTGGTCCTCACCGCGCTGACGCGCGTCGTCTCGCCCGTCTTCACGCCCAATCTCTACCCGCTTGGCCTGACCTTCGGCATCGTGGCCGCATTCTTCGAGGAGATCGGCTGGAGCGGCTACGCCTATCCGCGCCTGCGTAGCCGGTTCGGGCCGCTGACCGGTGCTCTGCTGCTGGGCCTGCTCTGGGGCCTTTGGCACCTGCCGGTAGTCGACTCGTTGGGCGTGGCCAGCCCGCATGGTGCCGCCTGGGCGGCGTTCTTCGCGGCCTTCGTGGCTCTCGTAGCCGGCCTCAGGGTGCTTATCTGCTGGATATACAACCATACGAATAGTGTGCTGCTGGCGCAAATCATGCATGCCAGCTTCACCGGGTTCTTGGTGGTGCTGGGTGCGCCCGCTGTGTCGCCGAGTCAGGAAGCCCTGTGGTACGCACTGGACGCTGGCGTTCTGTGGCTGGTAGCGGCGGCCGTCGTGACTTGTGGCGGCTTTCGATACCGAGGCACACCTGACGCGGGACTGGAGCCGCTGCAGGTATGACTCGCTCCAACCGGCCAAGCGGCGCGTTAACGGCCACACCCTACCCTGCTCGTGGCACACTGACCGGTCCAGGAGGATGCCCACACAGTCCCGCGGCCCGTTCAGGGCGTTGGAGCGCGCCTGCGTGGGGAGCAGCTGCAGCACCGGGCAATCGACCCACCGGGATAGCGCCGGCTTCTGCCCGGAAGGTTCAGCCGCACGGGCGAATCTTCCGCGCTTTTCGCCTCGCCTGGCCGGTCAGAGGAGCCAGTCAGCGGCGTGGTGGGGTTCAACCTTCCGCTTGGGTTTACTCCAGCGACAAGCGCCCGGACACCACGCTAAGCTGCGCGGGTGACAGTCTGGTCGACAGCTGAGGATGAGCGGCGCATCGCGTACGTGTGGGAGCTGGCCTCCGCGCAGCAGTTGGAGCAGGCAGGCTGGCGGCTGCTGGACCACACCACCTTTCGTGTGCTTACGGGCGAGCTGTGGCGCTTCGAACTGCCGGAAGAGCTGGACCTTTGGGTGCACTCGCCGCTCGAATGCCAGATTGCCGCGCAGCGTGTGCTGTTGCGCATGCAGAACGGTAGGCCGTTCGGCGCATCCTGAGAGTTCGCACTCACTCGGTTTCTTTCAGCGCTCCTCGTCAAGTTGATCCAGAAAGCTGGCGAGGTCCGGCGGGAGGCCTGAATCGAGCTCGAG
>DATKQD010000082.1:0-7790 GCA_035532895.1 Chloroflexota bacterium | reverse complement strand
GCGTGGATCTCGTCCACAATCACGTAGCGCACACTGTTGAAGATGGGTGCGCCTTTGCGCGACGTCAGCAGCAGGTACAGCGACTCTGGCGTGGTGATGAGGATGTCCGGCGGGCGCCGCAGCTGGCGCGCTCGGTCGGATGGCGACGTATCGCCGGTGCGCACCTGAGTGCCGATGTTCGGAACCGAATGGCCCAGCACCTGCGCCGCGCGACTGATGCCGGCGAGGGGCGCCTGCAGGTTGCGCTGGATGTCGTTGTTCAGCGCCTTGAGCGGCGAGATGTACAGCACGCTCACACTCGCACACCGCGGCGGGTGCGCGACCAGCTCATTCACGCACCACAGAAAGGCGGCCAGGGTTTTGCCGGAGCCCGTGGGCGCCTCGATAAGTGTGTGCTGGCCAGCGCTGATGGACTGCCAGCCCAGCGTTTGTGCGGCCGTTGGAGCCTCGAAGGCCCCGTCAAACCACTGCGCCACGGCCGGCTCGAAGTTGAAAGCGAGGGCGGGCCGCTCCATCTCGCTAACGGTATCTGTACCGAGCCGGGAAAACAAGTGTTCTACCGCGCCAGCCCGGTAGAATTGACCGTCCATGGCCTTCCCTTTCGAAGCCGAGATTGCCGCCGGCCTGCAGCAGGGCTTTGCCGCCTGCGGTATCGCCGCGGCCAGCCTGCCGCTGCGGCGCATCCCCAACGCCGAAGGGTGGGGCTACGCCAGCTCCCTGGCGCTCAGCCAGGGCCAGGGCAAAGAGGCGGCCCAGGCGCTGGCGGCTGAAGTCGCCGGCTGGCTGCTGGCCACCGGGCGCTTCCAGCGGGTGGACGCTCTGAACGGCTACGTGAACGTGTACATCGATCCGCGGGAGGCAGCCGGCCACGTGCTGGCGGCCGTCGAGTCGCAGGCCGGCCGCTACGGCGCCGGTGCGCCGACGGGTGAGCGGGTGATGGTGGAGTTCTCCGCGCCCAACACCCACAAGGAATTTCACGTGGGGCACCTGCGCAACACGGTCTTCGGCAACGCCCTCAGCCACATGTTGGCCTTCGCCGGCGCTGAGGTCATCACCAACAATTACGTCGGCGACATCGGCGCGCACGTCATCCGCTGCCTGTGGTGCCTCAACCGGCACCATGCTGGCGAGGAACCGCCAGCGGACCGGCTGGACTGGCTGGGCCGCATCTACAGCGAAGCCGTGCGCCGCATCGAGGAGGAACCCGAGGCGAAGGACCAGATTGCCGCCCTCTTCGCCCGCTGGGACCGCGGCGACGTCACCCTGCGGGAGCAGTGGCGCGAGACGCGCGCCTGGTGCATCGATGAGCTGGAGCGCATCTATCGCCAGCTGGGCGTGCACTTCGACGTGTGGTACTTCGAGAGTGAGGTCGAGGCCGAGGGCAAGCGCATGGCCGAGGAGCTGCTGGAGCGTGGCATCGCGGAAGTGAGCGAGGGCCTGCCCATCGTTCGCCTGGGCGACAAACTGGGCGTGCTGCCCATCCTGCGCAGTGATGGCACGTCGCTGTACGCCACTAAAGAGCTGGCGCTGGCGGTCAAGAAGTTCCGCGAGCACCAGGTGAGTCGGGCCATCATCATCACCGGCGTGGAACAGACGCTGTACTTCAAGCAGTTGTTCGCCGTGCTGGAGCGATACGGCTTCGAGCACGCCCGCGACCTGCGGCACATCGCCTACGAGCGCATCAACCTGCCCGACGGCAAAATGTCCTCGCGCCTGGGCAACATCGTCACCTATGAGGACCTGGCGGCCGAAGCGGTAGAGCGCGTGACGCGCATCATCAAAGAGAAGAACCCCACCCTGCCGCCGGAGCAGCGCCAGCGCACCGCGGAGGAGGTTGCCGTGAGCGCCCTCAAGTTCGCCATGTTGTGCGTGGGCAACAACAGCGTCATTACCTTCGACTGGGAACGCGTGCTGGACTTCGATGGCTTCGCCGGACCCTACCTCCAGTACGCTTACGTCCGCGCCGCGCGCATCCTCGAGAAGGCCGGCTCACCTGCGCCAACCACCGCGCCCAACGCCATCGACGTGCCGCTGGAGCCAGTCGAGCGGGCCATTCTGGAAACGCTGGCCGACTTTCCCAACCAGGTGAGTCGCGCCGCCGAGCAGCACGCGCCGGTCACGCTGGCCAACTACACCTACACGCTGGCCAAGCAGTTCAGCGAGTTTTACCAGGCCTGCCCGGTGCTGGAGGCGCCCGCCGAGGCGCTGCGGGTGTTCCGCCTGCGATTGGTGGCTGGGGTCAAGCAGGTGCTGGCCAACGGGCTCACCCTGCTGGGCCTGTCCCTGCCGGAGGCGATGTGATGGCGCCGTGCGTCAGTGGAGCCTGCCATGGCTGAGGCGCGGCAGCGCATCCTCACCGGCATGCGGCCCACCGGTAACCTGCACCTGGGCCACTACGTCGGCGCACTGGAGAACTGGCTCCGCCTGCAGGACGAGTACGACAGCTTCTTTCTCATCGCCGATTACCAGGCTATGGGCGACCACATCAAGGACATTCAGGGCATCCGCGAAGCCGTGCGCGCCGTCACCCTGGATTGGCTGGCTGTGGGGCTGGACCCGCACCGCTCATCGTTCGTGGTGCAGAGCTTCGTTCCGGAGCATGCGGAGCTGCACATGCTGCTGAGCATGATCACGCCGCTGGCTATGGTCGAGCGCAATCCCACCCTCAAAGCCGAGCGCAAGCTGCTGCGGGACGATCTCAGCCTCGGCTTCTTCAATTACCCGGCCAGCCAGGTCGCCGACATCCTGCTGCCTCGCGCACACCTGGTGCCCGTGGGCAAGGATCAGGCCCCTCACGTGGAGCTCACGCGTGAGATAGCGCGGCGCTTCAACAGCTACTACGGCCCGGTGTTCCCGGTGCCGGATATCCTGGTCGGCCGGGTGGGCCGGCTGGTTGGGCTGGACGGGCAGGCCAAGATGAGCAAGAGCCTGAACAACGCCATCTATCTCTCGGACGAGGCTGACGTGATCGGCCGTAAGGTGATGTCCATGTACACGGACCCCGGCCACGTCCACGTGGAAGACCCGGGCCAGGTGCGTGGCAACGCCGTGTTCCTGTACCTCGATGCCTTTGCGCCGGATAAGCACGAGGTTGAGGCCGCCAAACGCCAGTATCGCAAGGGCGGCCTGGGCGACGTAAAGCTCAAACGCTGGCTGATCGAGGTGCTCCGCTCCTTTGTCGATCCCATTCGGGAGCGCCGGCGTGAGCTGGAAGCGCACCCGGAGCGCGTGGACGCCGCCCTGGAAGAGGGCACCGCGCGCGGCCAGGCCGTTGCCCGCGAAACCATGCTCGCCGTGCGCCGGGCCATGGGCATCGTCTACCGCTTCAGCTGATCCGTCAGATCGTCAGCTTCAGCCGCACCACCCCACCAATCGGCTGGCCAAGCAGGATATTTCGGTTGGCCACGGCGCGGTGCACCGCGCCGATCTCGGCCGTGTAGACGCCGGGCGGCACTGCCAGCGGGTGCTGGGTGAGCAGCAGGTCCGCCTGGGTGGGGCCCTCATCCACCGGCCACACGAGACGATCCGACTGCGCCACTTGCTTGCCGCTGGCATCCAGCAGGTGCACGTACAGGTCATATGGTCCCGAAGCGTGCAGCGGTCGCCAGAAGAGGTCCAGCGCCGGCCCGCCC
Organism: Chloroflexota bacterium; assembly: GCA_035532895.1. GTDB lineage: Bacteria > Chloroflexota > JAJPGV01 > JAJPGV01 > JAJPGV01 > DATKQD01. The sequence continues at coordinate 4,158 of DATKQD010000082.1, read as the reverse complement.
GCCCCGTGCACCAGCTCCCAGCCCTGCAGCTGGAAGTCGGGTGCGAGGCTGGCGCCCAGGGGGTGCATCGCGCGCAGCAGGCTGGCCGCGCCGGCGGCCGGCCAACGATAGGCGTAGAAGTCTGGCCCGCCGGCGGGATCAGTCGTGTGGGGCAAGGGCTGCACCTCGGGCAGCACCGCCTGCGCAATGTTCTTGAGCTCGGCTGTGGGAGCCGAAAGGTACAGCACGTTCTGCGGCTCCGCGGGAATGGGGATGGCAGCGCTTTCCTCACGGTACCAGCGGCCCTGCTGGCTGGCCGGGTCCAGGAATTCAATGGTGGATCGGTGGTCCACGGCGAAATAGGTCTGCTCCGGTGGTTGTTGTTTCAGATAGGCGGCCACCTTGGGCAGGTTGCCGTCATAGGCCCAGTAGGTTTTGATATCGTGCGCCCACACGCCGAAGTAGAGGTGTATGGTCACCCCCGCGCTGGCGAGCACCGCCGCGCCTGCCAGCAGCTCGCCGGCATGCCAGGCCCGCCAGCGCACCGCGAGCCATTCGAAGGCGAGCGCGGGAAAGACGAACGTGACCGGCGCCACGGCCAGCGCACGGAAGCTGCTGGGGCTCTCGTGTGAGAGGGCGCTGGGCAGGCACATCACCACCAGCCACAGCAGCGCCCAGCGGTACGGCTGCTGCCGCCGCGCCCGCGCCGCGGCCATCACCAGGCCGGCCGCGAAGAAGGCCGCCAGCCAGGGTGCGAATACAGGCCGGTGGGGGATGTTGTGGCGCTGATTCTCGTCCCCTCGCACGAAGAACATACCCGCCGTGTTCAGCACGCTCTCCATGGGCGTGTCGTGCGATCCCTCCACATTGGGGTTGGGGTTGAACACGGAAACCGCCCCGGCGCGCAGTGCCAGCTCCTGCCGGTGCTGCCAGAAGTACACTCCTTCGGGCGCAAACACGGCCACGGCTACGAGTACCAGCAGCGCCAGCTCCCGCCAGCGCCGGCGGGCAGCCGGCCACTCGGCCAGCCAGATCAGCACCACCAGGAACGGCACCAGCCGGCTGGAGATGTAGGTGTACAGCGCCAGGCCCAGCGCCAGGCCGGAGTAGATCGCGTAACTCCGCTGGCCGGTACGCAGCGTGCGCCACAGGCAGTACAGGCAGATGCCCAGCAGCGGCGGCAGCGCGACGGTACGCAAGCCAAAGCGGCTGAGGTCCACAAACCACAGTGAGGTGGAGAGCAGCGCGGCGGCCACCAACCCCACGCGCCAGCCGAACAGGGCGCGGAACAGCCGATAGCTGATGGCGATGGTTAGCATGCCCATTACCACCGCGGAGTAGGTGAACACGATGGGGTGCGCCCCACCACCAGCCACCAGCAGCGCCTGGAAGTAAATGAACAACGCCTCGCGCCCGTAATTGCGCGGGAAGAACACCATGAAATGCCCCGCCAGGACGTTGCGAATGTCCAGGCCGTTGGTAGCTTCGTCGATGAACATGCCTGGCGGCACCGCTGCCAGTCGATACAGACGCAGCCAGGCCGACCCCACCAGCAGGATCAGGAGCAGCGCAGCTTCCAGGCCTCGGCTCACCCGGCGCGCAGCCTCTCGCTTCGGGGCTGCTGCCCAGTCTCGCCAGCGGGAGGCTACGACAGCAGGCTTGGTCACGCGCCCCAGATTGTAGAAGCGCCAGGCGCGCCACCGTGGCGACAGCCCCTCTCGTGCTTCGACTTTCGCGCCATGTTCACTTGGCCGCGGCGCTGGCATCGTCCCTTTTGGGGACAGGGAAGCATGGCGCGTTTTGTTTGCCTACAGGCCTTGGAGTTGAAGCGGCGCGCTGCCCTTCGGTTCGCGAAGCGAACATGGTTCGGAGTGGCGCTGCTGGCGCTGAGCTTCTTTGCCCTGCGCCCCCTGCTCAGCGGCTTCATGTTCGCCTCGGCCGATGGGCTGTTCCATGTTTACCGGCTGGTGGAGTTCGATCGCGTGCTGCGCGCGGGCGTACCGTATCCGCGCTGGGCGCCGGACCTCATGGCGGGCTATGGCTACCCTGTTTTCACCTTTTACGCACCGCTGGAGTTCTACCTGGGATCCGCTCTTCACCTGGCTGGCCTCAGCTTCGTGGCCTCAACCAAAGCCGTGGTGGCGCTGGGCATAGTGGCATCGCTGGCCGGCATGTACCTGCTGGGCAGGGAATGGTGGGGACGGCTCGGCGGCGTCATCGCCGCCGTGTCGTACCTCTACGCGCCCTACCGTCTGGTGAACACCTACCTGGATGGCGAGCTTTCCCAAACGTTGGCCTGGGCCTGGCTGCCATGGTTGTTCTGGGCCTGCTGGCGCGGGCTGCACGCCCGCACGCCTGCCGCGCGCTGGCGCTACCGGCTGCTGGCTACGCTGTGCACCGCCGGACTGCTGTACACCCACTCGGTCATGAGCTGGCTCACCGCCCTGCTGCTGGGACTGTGGCTGGCGGGGCTGCTGGTTCTCCGGCTAGCGCGGGTCCACCGCGTGGTGTGGCTGGGGGGAGCGCTGCTGCTGGGTGTGGGGCTGGCGGCCCTCTACTGGCTACCGGCGCTGGCGGAGCAGGGCCTGGTGCAACTGCAGCGCGCCCGCGCGGGTACGTGGGACTTTCACCTCAACTTCCTGCCGCTCGCGCGCACCCTGTCCACTCAGCTGGCGCACCAGTACCAGGGTTACGCCGGTGTGAATGGCCCCGCCCAGCTAGGACTCGTCCAGGCGCTGGTCGCCCTAATCGGGCTGCTGGCGCTGCCGGGGCTGGCGCTGGCCACTCGCGACACAGGCCCTCGTGCCCGCGCCGTCAGCACCTCCGGCGCCACTGGCCACGGGATGGCCCCGCCCGCGAAAATATCCGGCCGTTCGCGGCTTGGGCTGTTGCTGGCGGCGCTGGCGGCAGCGTTCTTCGTGCTGATGCTGGCGCCGTCGGTGGTCTTCTGGGATCACTTTCCCTTCGGCAGCTTTCTGCAGTTCCCAGATCGCCTGCTGGCGCCCATCGCCTTCTGCCTGGCGGCCTTGAGCGGCGGGCTGGGTCCGCTGTTGGAACGCTGGGCGTGGCCGGGAGAAGCCGCGGCGGCCGCGATCTGCGGGCTGCTGATCTATGGGGGGGCGGCCAACCTGCGGGTGAGCAGCATTGCCCTACCAGCGCACCTGGGCCCACAAGAGGTGGTGGAGTATGAACAGCAAACCGGCACGTCGGGCTCCGCGCTGAGTGAATTCGCGCCGAAAACCATCGGTACTCCCCCCGTTGGCTCGGCGTTGGTACCGCGCTATCTGGATGGCCAGTTACCCTCTCGCGCACCAACCGGCGCCTTGGCTCGCGGCCGGCCGGTGCTGGGCGCGAACTTCAGTGTGCATTCGCTCAGCGCACACCCAATCACTGTGCCACTGGCGTTTTTCCCTGGCTGGGGCGCCACCGTGAACGGGCATGCCGCGGCGCTGCATGCCACGCCTCAGGGGCTCGACGAGCTGCAACTGCCCAGCGGGAGGGCGCAGGTGCGCATCTTCCCGAGCGCCACGCCGGATCGCCTCGCCGCGACGGCGATTGCCCTCGGCAGCGCGCTGACAGTGCTGGCTTTGGCCCTGCTCGAGAGGAGGTGGAGGGGCGCACGGCCCACAGATGGCGCTGGCAAAGACCAGAACGACGCAACCCTCCAGGGCGGCGCCGCCATTGACGCTGAAAGCGCCTCACACCCGGCCACATTATGGGGCCGCGCCCCAGTCGCCGCATGGGGAGGCCGCGGTTCCCCTCTAGAAGTTCGGCCGGAAAGCCATTGGCGGCCCTCAGCCGATCCCCTGTCGCTACAGTTGGCGAGCTCAATCGGCGCTCTGGAGGAACCCCACCCCGGCCGCCGCGGCAGGTTTCCGGCCGAACTTCTAGCGAGATTGACCTCGTCGCCCGGGCTCGTCGTGCCAGGCTTGCTGGCCCTGGGGTGCGTGCTGGCAGCCGTCATCGCCGGCCTGCACAGCTCGGCGGCCGCTGCACCCTCACCGGCCAGCCGGCCGTTGGATGTGGCGTACGACAATGGCCTCATCCTTCGGGGCAGCGACGTTCAAGTAACGGGGGCAAACCTGCATGCCACGCTGTACTTCCGCGAGCCTGCCACGCCTGTCGCGCTCACGGGCGAGCTGCGTCTCACCACGCTGGGCCAACACTGGGCCTCCGCGG
>DATKQD010000081.1:0-3382 GCA_035532895.1 Chloroflexota bacterium | reverse complement strand
GAACTTGGCCGGATCGACCGGCCCAAACAGCACCACGGTCGGGGTGCCCACGGCTTCCGCCAGGTGCAGCGGACCATTGTCCGGGCCAAGCACCAGGCGGCAGCGCTGGTACAGGCCCGCCAGCTCGGCCAGCGGCAGCGCGACCACAACGCTGGCCGGCTGGGACATGCGGCCCCGTATGCGTTCAGCCATCGCCACCTCCTCAGCCGATCCGGGCGTCAGCAGAATGGGGCCTTCGGCCGCCAGCGCATCGGCCACCTGCGCCCAGCCTTCCTCCGTCCACAACTTCACCGCGGCCCCGGCACCAGGATGAATGGCGATGGCGCCAGCCGGCACCCCGCCGTGCGGTTCAACTATCGGAACACCATACGCCGGGCCGCCCTCACTGCAGTCCGGCGAGCCGGCCGCTTGCCCGTGCAGCGCCTGCGCCACGGCGGCCACAAGATTGAGGTTCTGCTCAACTTCATGCCGCGCCGGCTGGTAGGCTACGCCGAGGGACAGGAATGGCCGGCACTCCGGCAGGTCGTAGCCGGCCACCGGCACGCCCGCCCAACAAGCAGCCATGGCGCCCCACCAGAAGTCGAACCGCAGGTTGATGGCCAGGTCGTACTGATGTGCCAGGCGCGTCGCCTCGGACACGGCCAGCCGGTACGGCGCGAGAAGCTGGCCAGTGGGCGCTCGGCCCAGCCCGGGGAAGCGGCAGGTGAACAGTGCATCCAACGCGGGATGCACGTCCCAGAGCGAACCCGCGGCGGGGTTCACCCAGGCGGTGAGCCGGCTGCCGGGAAATGCGCGCCGGAGCTGCGACAGCGCTGGCCCCGCCATCACCAGATCGCCCACCTGGTCCGGCCGGACGATCAATATCCGCCGCGGTAGCCTCGCCGGCAGGGGTGGTGGCCTCCGCACGCGCCCGGCGAGTCGCAGCAGCGCCAGACGTGCTTCCCGCCGAGGCGATCGCTTCGCCCCGCGTCCCACACCCTGCAGCGCCGTCACCAACCTCTCACGGCTCATGTGAGGCCACCGACGTGGCCAGCACGCGCTCGCAGGCGGCCCAGACCATAGCCACCGTCACCTGGCCGATGCAATCGAGCTGGCTGAAGCCGTTCTCGTAGCAGGCGCGCGGGATCGGCGCGCACACCTGCTCACCCACGCCCCAGGGCTGGTGCCGCACGGGGTCCGAGGGGCCGTACACGCCCACGAAGGGCGTGCCAACGGCGGCAGCCAGGTGCAGCAGTGATGAATCGTTACCGAGCAGCAGCCTGGCGGCCTGCACTATTGCCCCGCTTTCACTGAACGAGGTGCGCCCGGCCAGGTCCACCGCCGCCTCGCCGGCCAGGCGCTGCACCTCCGCGCACGCCTCCACGTCCGTCTCGCCGCCCAGGAGGGCCACCGGGCTGCCGGTGGCCTGGGCCAGCCGCCTGGCCAGCTCCGCGAAACGGCTGGCCGGCCAGCGCTTGGCCAGCAGCGTCATGCCGGGGTTGACGGCGCCACCCGGCCCCAGCGCGGCGAAGCCAGGTCCCAGGCGATGCTCCGCCAGCAGCGCGCGCGCTCCCTCGGAGTCCGCTTCGCTGGGGCAGAAGGTGGCCCTGGCGCCGTCTGCCGGCACGTCCAGCGAGCGAGCGCAGTCGAGGTACAGGCTGGCTTCCGACCGGCCGGGCGGGCAAGCCACCCGCAAATTGTGCGCGAACCCGCGCCCCTCACTGTTCAGCCCAACGCGGATGGGGATGCGCGCCGCCCAGGCGAGCATGCCAGCCACGGGCGAGCGCTCCAGCACCATGGCCACGTCGTACCGGCCGGCGCGCAGGGCCGACACTGTTGGCGGAACGACACTCGAGAGGTGTGGGTTGCCGGACAGCGCGGGCGCGGACCACGCCGACGTCGCCACGTCGATGGTGTTGGCGGCATAGCGCCGGCGCAGCACGTGCAGCAGTGGAGTGAGTTGCAGCACGTCGCCCAGGCAGCAGCGGCGCACAAGAACGATACGTGGGCTCGGGGGCGGAAGAGTGTTCTGGCGCGATGCCAGGCGGCCAGTGAAAGCACCCAACGTGCGCGCCGCCGCCGTAATGGCGCGCTCCCGCGCGCGACCGCTGCCCACCTGCTGATAGTAGCCCGATGAGCCTCCCTATAATCCGTAGAAGTTTGGATGACAATGGATCGTACTGGCCGGACTTGCGCTTACCCGAGGCTCGGAGGGCCGCGCAGGGCCTCCCACCACGGGCGACGGCGTGGGCAGCCCGGCCGGCTCGTTGCAATTGCTCCGCTTCGACTTGCCTGAGGCCGGCGTGCGGCGGCTGAGAATCATCTTCAGCAAAGGTGAGGAGGTGCGCTACATCTCCCACCTGGACACCATGCGCACCTGGGAGCGGATCTTCCGCAGGGCGGGCGTGGGCTTGGCCTACAGCCAGGGCTTCGCACCCCATCCACGCCTGGTGTTCGCGGCCCCACTGGCCGTGGGCGTGACCAGCACAGCCGAGATTCTGGACGTGTACATGGAGGAGGTAGCGGACCTCGCGAGCCTTCGCCAGCGAGTGGCTGCCGCGCTGCCACCGGGCATCGGCATCCTGGATGCGGAGGAACTGGCGCCGCGCGGCCCCGCGGTGATGGCGCAGGTGGAACGGGCCGAGTACCTGCTGGAGCTGACCACCCAGCTCACGCTGGAGCAGGCCCAACAGCTCGTGGCGAGCGCCCTCGCGGCGGCCTCCATTCCCTACCAGCGCACCCGTTCCGGCGCAACTCGCCTGAGCGACCTGCGGCCGGTGCTGGATGCGCTGGCCATCGAGCGTTGGGAAGAGGAAGCGAAGACGCTGCGGATGTGCCTGCGACTGGATCGTGAAGGTGAGGCTGCTCGGCCGGACGAAGTGCTGGGCGCCCTCTCACCAGCCTGGCGTGCTCTGCGCACCCACCGCACGTGCCTCATCTTGAAGGAAGGCGCCTCAGCCGAGGCGCGGCTGCATGTCGCGGCTTAAGGGCCGGCACTTCCTCTCCGTGGCCGACTTCTCGGCCGAGGAGCTGGAAGAGGTGCTGCAAGTTGCGGACGAGCTGAAACGGGGCACCGCGTCTCGGGCGCTGGCCGGCATGTGCGTGGCGTTGCTGTTCGAGCATCCCTCGCTGCGCACGCGCACCACATTTGAAGTGGGCGCCTTCCAGTTGGGCGGCCACGCCGTGTACCTCGCACAGGAACACATCGGCATTGGGCACCGCGAGCCGCCGGCGGACATCGCACGCAACCTGGAGCGCTGGGTGCACGCCATCGTCGCTCGGGTGCGATCGCACGACACGGTGCAGGAGCTGGCGCAATGGTCGCGCGTGCCTGTGGTGAATGCGCTGAGCGATAGGGAGCACCCCTGCCAGGTGCTGGCCGACATGCAGACGCTGCGCGAGC
>DATKQD010000080.1:0-12810 GCA_035532895.1 Chloroflexota bacterium | reverse complement strand
CTGCGACCTCGCCCAGGGCTACTACATGGCCCGCCCTATGCCCGTGGCGGCTTTCGAGTCGTGGGTCGGCAGAGGCATCTACGTGCCCGACTCGCGCCCGACGGCCGTCGCTTAGCTTAGGGCCAGCCGCGCTCCTTGGGCCGGTCGCCCATTCATGAGTTGGCGCTCATGCGACTCGCGGCCGAAGGGTAGGCTTTTGGCGGACATGAAGCTGGATTATCAGATCGAGCAGTGGATCAATGGCCCGGCTGGAACGCATCCCGCGCTGGATAAGGTGATGTACGCGGCAGCGGCCTGGGGGGAGCCGCTGTTCATTGCGCTGGTGGTGCTGTGGTTCGGCGTGGGCTGGCTGGCCGGCAGACCACTGGAGCGAACGAATGCCTTGGCGGCGCTGCTCGCCTCGGGCGGGGCACTGCTCGTGAACCTGGTGGTGAGCCTGATCTGGGTGCGCCCGCGACCCTTTGTGTCCCACCCGGGCACTGTGCACGTGCTCCTGCGCCACACTGCCGATGCTTCCTTTCCTAGCGACCACGCCGCGGCTGCCTTCGCCATCGCCATCGTGCTGCTGGCTGAGCATCGTCGCCTGGGCGCGCTGATCATGGCGGCGGCGGTACTGCTGAGCTACGGCCGGGTGTACGTGGGCGACCACTATCCGACGGATGTGCTGGCCGGCGCGGCCATTGGCCTGCTGGTTGGGCTGCTGCTGCTCACCTGGCTCCAGCCGCTGGCACTGCTGCTGCGCCGACTCGGCGATCGCCTCCTGGCACTGCTGCACATCCCCTCGTTTGATGCGCACTGATCCGCGTCGCACTATCTCAATGCCGCGTACACTCGTAGGGCTATGGCTATCAGAGTCTTGAAGCTGCATCACGCGAATATCCGCCTGCAGACCCAGGAGCAGGCGGCGGATTTCTACGGCCGCGTGCTCGGCCTGCAACGCGATCCCAGCATGCCGTTTGAGCAGCGGCGCGTCATCTGGTGGAACACGGCCGATGGCTCGCAACTGCACACGCCCATTGGTGAGGCCGTCAACACCATGCCATCCGGCCAGCCGATTGGCGATCATTTTGCGCTGGCTGTCGAGGATGTGGAGGAGGCAAAGCGGACCCTCCAAGCCGAAGGCATCGCCTTCGATGAGCAGGTTCTGCCGGGCCGAGGGCTTCAGCTCTTCGTCCACGACCCAGCCGGCAACCTGGTGGAATTGCAGCAAGCGCGCTGATTCGACGCCGGTCGGTCTCAGCTCCCCTTACGGCACCACGCGCGGCGTTCGAACAACATGGGCCCGCTGCCGAACGGCACCGCCTCTCGGGCGCACTTTCAGGCGCAGGATGAGGGACACCGAAGCCCTCCCAGGGTACCGGCAATTGGTGCGTTGAGGCGCGCCGGATACCGCTGCCTCCTGGGCCGCATGGCAACGGTTACGGCAGCAGGATGTGTCCGCGCGTCTGGCCGGGCTGTTCCACGCGTTTGAGCACAGGAGCGGTCGCAGCGGGCAGGCGCAGGCGGACTGCCAACGCGGCATGGTCCGAAAACCAGGCGGAAGCGTGGCGAGGATGGTGCATGGCGTGCACGGCCTCTAAGTTGCGAGCATACACGCGGTCCAGCCTGAGCATTGGAAGGAAGCTGGGGAACGTGCGCGCCGGCTGGCCGTGCAGGGTAACGAATGCCTCGCTGAGATCGGCCGCCAGGCCGGCCGCGGCGCGGCGGCGCCAGTCGTTGAAGTCGCCGGCGAGAATGATGGAGTCGCCTGCCGGAACTTCGGCTTCCAGGTAAGCGCGGATGAGTGCCAACTGCCGCTTGCGGTGGCGGGCCTGGAGGTTGAGGTGGGTGGAGATGACGTGCAGCGGCGCGCCCGTATCGGGCAGCTCCAGCACGGCATGGAGAAGACCGCGGCGCTCCCAGCGGCTGAGGCTGAGGTCGACGTTGGTGCAGCGTTGCAGCGGCAGCCGCGTGAGGATGGCGTTGCCATGGTGGCTTCGGGCACGCCAGGCGTTAGGCTCGTAGGCCACGAAGGGGAAGACATCACTGGCGAGATAAGCCACCTGGGATTGCCAGCCCCAGCTGGCTGGCAGCTGCCTCCTTGGCTGCTGCAGCCCCTGCACCTCCTGCAGGCACACCACATCGGGCGCCCACGCGATTAGCGCTTGCTTGATGCGCGGCAGCGTAAAGCGCAGGTTGCCGAACCCCAGGCCCTTGTGGATGTTGCAGCTTACGAAGCTCAGCTCTTCCACGAGCAAAGTATGGCAAGCGCCCCTGATCGGCGCGCGCCCTGGGTGGTGGAGGTGCGGATCGTGCGAAGCTCGGTTACAAGAGCGTGCGCAGAGGTGCGACCGCGATCTCGCCGATTTTGGCCAGCCAGGGGCGGGCGTTCCAGCCCTGCTGGTCGACCTCCTCGGCCCACCGTAGGTCCGCTTCGAAGATGTGTTCCATCTCGCCGGCCAGTTCATCGCTGTAGATTTCGAGGTTGATTTCGTAATTGCCTACGGCACTCAGCCGGTCCAGGTTGGCGGTGCCGATGGTGGTCCATACGCCGTCGACCGTGCAGGTTTTGGCGTGCAGCATGCTGCGATAGCGGTACACGCGCACGCCCGCCGCGAGCAGCTCGGTGAAGTAGGTCCGGCTGAGCCAATCCACAATCACATGGTTGGACACCCAGGGCACCAGCAGGCGCACCTGTACACCTCGGCGAGCGGCCGCCGTGAGCGCCCCCACCAGGGTGCGATCCGGCACGAAATAGGCATTGGAAAGGCAGATGTGATGTTCCGCGCGGTCGATGGCATCCACATACATGTCGCGGATGGGGAAGGTGAGCTTCAGCGCATTGGTGCTTTCCAGGTGGAGGATGGGGTTGAACCGGCGGCGGTAGCGGCGACCAATGTGGCTCTCCGGCGGGGAATGGCTATCCCAAAAGCTGGAGAAGGCATCGGCCAGCTCGGCTGCCGTGGGGCCATCCACCCGCAGGTGCGTGTCGCTCCAGTGTTCGGCGTACAGGCTGCCGAGGTTATAACCGCCGATGAAGCCGATGCAGCCATCCACAATGAGCAGCTTGCGATGGTCCAACGCGTAGCGCCGCGGGTCCAGTGCGTGCCAAGGCCGTGTGATGCCGCGATAAGCCAGCACGTGCACCTCGGGCGGGAACTCTTTGAACCAGGCTGGCACCACCAGATTGCCAAAGTGGTCGTAGGTCACGTAAACGTCCACGCCGGACCGCGCCTTGTTGGCCAGGGAATCTTTGAAGCGCTGGCCCCAGGCATCCGGTTTCCAGGTGAAGGTTTCCAGGAACACGGATTCTTGTGCTCCGTCGATTGCAGCCAGCATTTCCTGATAGAGCGCTTCGCCGGTGGTGTGCAGCTGCAGCCGGTCCGCGCCCAACTGCACCGGGGCTACCTGAGTGCGAGGACCGGGTGGGTCGCGCCGGGCCTTACGCAGGAGGGAAGCGAGCTGCAGCGCACCAATGGTGATGGCTTCCGCGCCAATCAACCCCAGGCAGCTCAGCCCCAGCACGCGGCGCAGGACCCTGGGTTCGTCTCTGGATTCGACCACTAACGCGATGGTACGCACCGCAACTTTTTGCCCTCACTTCGCGTCATGATCCGGAGCGATGCGCGTGGTGGATGGCTGAACCCGGTGCTGACGTGGTCCGGCGCGCCCAGGCTGGAGAGGCGGAGGCGCTGCTGGCCCTGGTCGAGGGCTACCAGAGCTACGTCTTCAGTATCGCCCGGAGCCTCATGACGAACCCCGCCGACGCGGCGGACATGACTCAGGAAGCGTTTATTCGCGTGTTTCGCTCCCTGGGCAGCTTTCGCGGAGAAACCAAATTCAGCAGCTGGCTCTACCGGCTGACCACAAACATCTGCCTGGACGAGCTGCGACGGCGCGGCAAGCCAGTGGCCTCGCTCGACCAGGGCGGGCCAGAAGATCAGCCGGCCTTTCAACCCAGGGACAGGGATCCTTGGAACCAGCCGGAGCAGCGCGCGGTGACCTTGGAGCGGGCCGACGAGGTGCGGGCCGCGCTGGCAGCGCTGCCGGCGGTGCAACGGGTGGCCCTGACCTTGCATTACTTCGAGGGCTTGCGTTATGAAGATATTGCTGAGGTGATGCACCTGCCACTCAATACCGTGAAGAGCCACCTGCGGCGCGGAAAGGAACGCCTGGCAATGGACCTGCGAGCAATGTGGAGCGAGGAGCAGACAGCATGCAATGCGCTGAGCTGAACGAGCTGCTGCTGTTGCCCGATGCTGCCCGGATGGAGGGAGCGCGGCAGCACGCTGCCGGCTGTCCAGAGTGCGCTGCCGCCCTGCGCTCGGCGACGGGGTTCGACACCTTGCTGCGCGCCAGTGTCGTGCTGCCGCCTCCCGCGGCGCTGCAAGCCGAGTTGCATCGTCTTGCGCTTGACGCGGCGCGCCCGGCAAGCCGCTGGCAAGCACTGCGCGGCAAGGCCAGCCAGCTGTGGCCGGCATCTGATGCGTGGGTCGTGCAGGGGCTGGTGGTGTTTTTGCTGGCCGCCGCGGCCTGGCAGTTGTGGAACTGGTTGGGGCCGCTGGCCGCGCTCGGCAGCAACGCCTTGCTGGGCCTGCAACTGGTGCTGGCCTCGCCTGCGGCGGCTTACCTGCCACGGCTCCAGGCGAGTGCCGTGTTGCCGCCTGTGCTGTTGAGTTTCGTCGCCTTGGCCGCTTGGCTGCTGCTGAATTCGCCTCGGCCGCTGCCAACGCGCTCTCGCCCCCCACTGCGGCCTTAGGAACTGGCGTAGAGCCGCCCGGCGATTTGACGAGCCTACTGCCGCTGGGGTGAAGGGCGGTCGCCGATCAGCTCGCGCACGGTGGGGCCGGAAACCAGCGGATCTCCTTCGTCGCGCAGCTCGCGTTGAAGCTGAACATAGTGCGCTGGGCAGAGCATGACGCTATCGACCAGTACCACGGCCACCGCATTACATCCACGAACTTCGCACGAAAAGGTCATCACCCACTTCCGACCATCTCCCGATGCCCCGCAAACCTTATGCCAGCCTTTGCCGGCGCACCGCAAATCGGACGCAAAGACCGCGCCAGCGGTGACCGTGCCGCACGCGCCAGAATCATGAAACCGATGTCGGAGCGTGGCCCAGGTCGCGTACTTCGAGCTGGCGCTCCAGCCACATCTGCACCCGCGCTTTGAGCTGAGCGGGGGCGAACGGCTTGCGCATGAAATCGCTGATGCCGAGGTGGAAGCCTTCAGCTTCGGTAGACTCGCTGGCTTGTCCGGTGAGGATGATCACGGGGACGAACTTGAGCTTCTCATCGGCGCGAATGCGCTGCGTGAGCTCGTAGCCGTCGAGTCCCGGCATGACGATATCCAGGAGTAACAGGTCCGGTTGAATTTCCCGCGCCAGCTCCAGGGCCTGGGCGCCATCGGCCGCCAGGCATACCCGGCAGCCGGCCAGTTCGCCCAGCGTATCGGCCACCAAGCTGGCGATGGCGGGGTCATCCTCGGCTACCAGCACCGAGAAGCGCACGTCCTCGGGCGGCGGGGCAGTGCCTGCCCTGCTGACATCCAGCTCCAGGCCCTCGGCGGCCGCGCTCACCAGGAGGCCACCGCCGCGCTGCTGCACCATGGCTCGGGCCGCCTGCACCAGTTCGGTCACCTGCGCGTCCGTGCGGTCCACATCGTGATGAAAGAGCACCAGGTGCCGCGCATGGGCGGCCAGGGCGATCTCGACCGCGTACTCCACCGGGCTGTGGCCCCAGCCAATTTTGTCGCGGTATTCCGAGGCGGTGTACTGCGCATCGTGGATCAGCACGTCGGCGCCATCGACGAAGGCGGCGAAGCGCCGGTCACTATCGTGAGCAAAGTCGCAGCGATCCTGGCCCGACTGGCGCCCATAGCTGCCGAAGGGCTCGGTATCCGTGGCGTACACCACCGTGGCGCCCGCGCATTCCAGCCGGTAACCCAGGGTGAGCGTGGTGTGGTTCAGGAACTGCGAGGTGACGCTCACGTCGCCGATCTGGAAGCGCTCCTCGCCGATGTCCCGATACACCGCGGGGGATTGGAGCTGTGCCAAACCCAGCGGGAAGTAGGGATAGGCCATCTGCCCGCTCAGCACGTCACGAACGGTTTTGCCGGGCTCGGACGCGCAGTAGACGGTGAAGTGGTTGCCCGCGCTGAGCAGCGGAAGAAAAAAAGGGAAACCCTGGATGTGATCCCAGTGCGTGTGGCTGAGCAGCAGGTGCCCGATCAGGGGCGCCCGCCGCTGCGCCATGAGCGCCTTACCCAGGGCACGTGCGCCGGTGCCACAGTCCAGTACGATCAGGGCGTCGGGCGTGGATAGCTGCACGCAGGAGGTGTTACCCCCAAACTGCACTGTGCTGGGTCCCGGCACCGGCAGGGAGCCTCGGGTTCCCCAGAACTGGACTTTCATGCCGCCACCTGCCATCCACGCCGCGTGACCTTCGCCCCCGTCGTCGTGTCGCTGATGCTACGACTGACCGGCTTGCTGTACCTAGGACTTTCGGCACACACCGCGCAGGACCTCATCGCCGGCCTCCAAGCCTAGTCGCGCATTACTCTGGATCGAAGGCGAACTGCATGTTCGTGCCGGGGAGCAAGGCGGGCGTATTGAGTCCATTGGGCATAGCGTCGTTGTACTGCTTGTAAAAGCTGGAATTTCGCGCCTGCAGGTCCAGGTCCGGCGGGATATTCCGGCCAGTAATGACGTCCTTGAAATAATCGGCCAGCAGCACACCCTGGGTGAGATTGGTGGAACCGTCGAACATCATGATGCCCCGCTGGAAGCGAAGATAAATGAAGTTGTTATTGGCGGGGTCGATCATCGGCGCACTGGTGACAGCGCCCCACATCTCCAGGTCAAACCCGGGTAGGAGGCTGGTGTCGCCATTGCCGTTGGGGAACGCCTGGGACAAGGTGACAGTGCTCAGGAAAGTGTTCCAAAAGTTCGTAGCCCGACCGTTGAAGGTGTTGGGCGCGTGCTGCTGAATAAAGGTGATGACATCGGTGGAATACGTGGCCGAGCTGGGCAGAGGCACCTGCGCCTGCAGCGTGGCATCGGGCGCGGGAAAGGTTGAACCGTTGATGTTGGTGAAGGGGAACAGCCCCTGGTCGAACAGGTTCAGCAGCCGTGCGTGCCCGTCGGGCCCGAGCTGCATGATGCGCCGCTGAAAGAACTGCGTGGTGAAGCCCAGGAACTGAAAGGTGCGCGAGGTGGGATAGCCGAAGGTGGCCAGGCCGCCCCGCGCGTTGTAGTAGTCCCAGAAGGTGTCGTTATCCACGCGGAAGCCGGTTTGCGCGAAGTAGCGCGCATCATGCGGCGTGGCGGCGTTGGGTGTGGCCGTGGCGCCGGGTGTGGCCGTGGCCTGGGGCGTCGTTGTGGCTGTAGGGGTGGTGCTGCCCGTCGCGGTCGCGGTTGGCGTGGCCGTCGCGGTGGCAGTGGCAGTGGCCGAGGGGGTGGCCGCCTGCGCCTGGGCAGCCAGCGGCAGGAGCAGCGCCAGGGCGGAAATGGCGGCGATGAGTCGGGCGGGATGACTGAGGGATCGAAGCACTCTTCACACTCCAGAAGTGCAGACTTGTCACACGTGATGGGGGCGCGATCCCCGGTGCGATGAGCAAGGCCAAGCAATTGGCGTGCCCGGCCTGGGGCCGGTTATCCGCCGCACGCCATAATGGCGCTGCGCGAGCGGCCGGTTGGCGCATCACTGGCCGCTCGGCGAATCGTTGTGTAGGACTGATGTCAGCGATGCTTGGTTTGCCTGTTGGATTGATAAAGCGCCTGCTGCCGCTGGGAGCGGCGCTGGCGTTCGGTTTGGGCCTGCTGTTGCCCGCCGCGGCGGCCGCGGACGCCGTGAGCGCTACGGTGGACATCACCGCGACTGGCTTCAGCCCGGCAGCGGTGACGGTCTCGCCAGGCGGTTGGGTGACCTGGCACAACGCCGATTCCGTGGTGCACTCGGCAACGGCGCCTGGTGGCGCGTTCGACTCCGGGCCCATCAACCCCGGACAGCAGTTTACCTATCGCTTTAACGCCGCTGGCGGCTTCAGCTACAGCTCCTACTTCGACTGCCACGACGATACCGGCGTGTGGCGGCAGAACAATGGCGCGTTTCAATGCCTGGCCACGGTGAACGTCAACCCGGCGGCAACGGCGCCGGCCGCTCCCGTGGCCGAGCCCGCGCCTGCCGTGGCTGGCCCCTGCCAGTTTGTGCTTGGCTTTGCGACGCTGCACGCGCTGGATCCTGCCGATGTGGGCAGCTGCGTGGACAACCAGGCCTTCGCCGCCAATGGCGACGCCTTGCAGCACACCACCAAAGGGCTCATGGTGTGGCGGAAGACGGATAACTTCACCGCCTTCACCAACGGCTTCACCACCTGGGTGAATGGACCGTACGGCTTGGAGTCCCGGCTGAACACAGCGCGCTTCCCCTGGGAGCACGATACCGTCGCGGCCGCCGCGCCTGCCTCGGCGCCGGCGCCAGGGTCGGCCGCACCGGCGGTCCAGGGCAACGGGAGCGCCGCCAGCCCCATTCCACTGGCAGACAGCGCCAGCAACTCGCTTGCTCCAAATGGCGACGTGTACTACTCGCTCGCGTATCCGGGCCAGAACCTCTCTGCCAAGGTGCGCTTGTACTTCACTCCGTCAGATATTTCGGGCAACGTGGGCTTCACCATCAGTGGGTCGCAGGGGCAGATCACGCCGTATCTCACCGGTAACGGCAACTGCCTCACGAATGTGAACGGGACCTCCACCTTCAACCCGGACTGCAGCAGCGACGATCACGCCGTGCGCGGCAACAATCAGCAAAGTGATGCGCTATCGGCCAGCTTCACTCAGTTCATCCCGGAGACGTATCTCATCCACATCTACAACCACCGGCCGAACATCGTTATGAACTACACCCTGTCGGTCAGCGGCATCCCCTACCCCTGCCAGCCGGCTACCGCCGTGGGTGGATCGACAGCTGCGCAGGCCAGCGTCATCGGCCAGCCGGTGGTCGGGCAGTTGGGAGCGAATACGCAGGGCGCGTACTCCTACTACCGCTTCAGTTACGCGGGCGACAACTCCGGGCTCTCGCTGGTGCTGCGCTACAACCCGGCCAACCCCTCTACCAAGAATGGTGTTGGCATGAACCTGCTCCACGGGTCCGATATCGTCCTGGCCAGCAACGCGCAGACGATGACGCAGGCGTTTTCCGAGGGCACAACGGCCTATGCGGATGGGCTGCTTACTGGCTTCTACCAATCGCAAACGCCGGGCGATTACTACATCCAGGTCAATAACTTCTCAGGCACGGCGATCAACTACACCCTCAGCCTCGCGGGGTTGCCGTGCCCAGGCAGCGCCGCCGCGCAACCCGCCCCCGCGGCCACGCCGGTCGCGCCGAACGGGTTAACCTCGGACACCGCCTACGCGCTGAACAGCCAGGATGCGCGCCAATTGGGCGGCAACTCCATCGGCTCGTTCGTCTGGTACAGCTTCAACTACGACGGGCAGAGCCGCGCCACTCTCAACATGACCTTCACTCCGTCGGACCCGCTGCAGTCCAGCCAAAGCGGCTTCAACGTGTACGGCCCGAACGGCATCTCGCTCCAGGCCGGCCAGAACGGCCAGGGCCCCGGCAGCCTGGATCTGACGCTGCCAGGCAATGCGCCCGCCGGCAATTACCACGTGCAGGTGTTCAACTACCTCTCGGGGACCACTATCTCTTACACGCTCAGCCGGCCGTAAGCCGGACCGCGCCTCTCACCAGGTGCAGCTGATGGCGCTGAGGCGCTAACGGGGCGTCCGGCTTGCCGGCGCGCCTCAGACTGACGAAGCGTAGCTGCCCCGGCGATGAGCTCGACACCAGGCCAGGTTGTTCGGAACCGTGACCATCGTGCCCAAGGGGCGGTGAAGTGCATGCACCCCCAGAGTTGACTCGAACACATCAAGTTTGGTGGTAGAAGCTCGGCTGGTCAGTCCATTCGTGTCCTGTACAGCCGCCGCCGGGCTCGTTGGCCGTGTGGCTATGTCCCACGACAGCAGGCAGGACGCTGGCGACAAGGCCGCTTTCAGCATGCAGGTGATAATGGGATTGCACTTGCTGTCAAGGAGAATCAATATGAATGTTCTAGTTCGTGTGGCGCGGGATTTGGGCTGGCGTCGCGCGGATGGAGCGCAGGGCTGGCTTTGGGGGGTGCGTGTTTGAAGCTGGGCATCAGCTTGCCGTTTTACCGGCCGGACAGGACGGCGCCGACCAGCCAGGACATTCAGCGCCGCGCCCACGCTGTTGAGCAGGCCGGGTTTGACGGCATCTTCATTGGCGAATCCATTGGGCGCGCCACTGTTGCCCGGCCGGATGTGCTGCACTGGCTGGTGGCCGCGGCCGCGGCTACGGAGCGGGTGGAGCTGGGCACGGCCATCCTGGAGATGCCGTTGCGCTATCCCGTGGAATTCGCGCAGCGCTTGATGACGACGTATGCCCTCACCGGCGGCCGCTTTGTGGCGGGCGTGGGGGCTGGTTCCACCCGCGCCGATTTCGATGCCGTTGGCGTTCCCTACGATGAGCGCTTCCGGCTGTTCAACGAAGGCCTGCCCGTGGTGAAGCGCCTGCTGAATGGCGAAACCGTGGGCACGGCCAACCTTCATCCATGGCCTAACGTACGGGGCCGCCCACCGCTGCTTATCGGCAGCTGGGAAAGCGGTGCCTGGGTGAAGCGCGCGGCGCGCGAATATGATGGTTGGATGGGCTCCGGCCTGACCTCGTTCAACGCCATGAGGCAGGGCATCACGCGCTTTCGCGATGCCGGCGGCAGCCGAGCCATGGTCATGACGGTAGGCGTCAACCTCAAGGCGCCGCGGGAGCCTCAGCCCGACGATCAGCGCCCGTATCGTCTGTACTGTCCGCCCGACGAGGCGGCCGATCGGCTGGCGCGCATCGCCAGCCTGGGGTACGACTGGGTCTGCCTCACCTCCATCGATCACACCGAGGCTGATATCACCGACGAGGATCTCGCGGCTATTCGTTCGTTGGTCCCGGTGCACTCGTGAGAATCGGCATCAATCTCCCCTTCAAGCAGGCCAATGGGGACGCGCCAACCGCCCAATACCTCATGCAGCGCGCCCGCCGGCTGGAGGAGATTGGCTACGACGGCATCTGGATGGGCGATACCGTTGGCCGCTGGAACTTCACCGGCGTGGACTCGCTGCAGTGGCTCGAAGCGGCCGCGGCCGGCACGGAGCGCATTGAGCTGGGCACCGCGGTGATGC
Organism: Chloroflexota bacterium; assembly: GCA_035532895.1. Lineage (GTDB taxonomy): Bacteria > Chloroflexota > JAJPGV01 > JAJPGV01 > JAJPGV01 > DATKQD01. The sequence goes on along the minus strand of DATKQD010000080.1, from coordinate 1,577 downwards.
AGGTGCCGCTGCGGCGGCCGGTGGAATTCGCCAACGCCCTCATGACGCTGGCCGCGCTCAGCGGCGGGCGCTTCTCGGCTGGGCTCGGCTCCGGCTCCTTGCCGGCAGACTTCGAAGCCGTGGGCGTGGACCACGCCGCCCGTTTCCGGCTGCTGCGGGAGGGCGCCCCGGTCATCCGCGCGCTGCTCAATGGCGAAACGGTGGGCACGGCCTGCCTGCACCCCTGGCCAAACGTGGCCAAGCCGCCCATCCTGATCGCCGCCTGGCACAACGGACCCTGGCTCAAACGCGCCGCCCAGGAATACGACGGCTGGATTGCCTCGGCCTTCAACACCAATCTCCAGGCCTTTCGCCAAGGCATGCAGCGCTATCGCGACTTCGGCGGCCAGGGCCGCACCATGATCGCCACCATCGGTGTCAACCTCAGCGCCGAAAGCAAGGCCCTGAAGGATGATGAGCGCTACAACCTGGTGTGCGGCCCCGCCGAGGCCCTGGAGCGCATTCACAAGGTGGCCGACCTGGGGTTCGATGACCTTCTGGTGGCGCGCCTCAACTACAGCAGCGAGGACTGGCCCGATGACGAGCTGATTCAGCTGCGGGAGCTGACCCGTATGGTGCAGACCGTCAAGTAAGGAATCGCGATATGGAGCGCCTTGGAGACGGGCAAATCGCTGCCGCCAGCGCCCTGATGCGGGGCCTGGGCTTGCTGCTGCGCGTGCGGGCAGCGAGGCAGGCCCGCTAACGCTGGCAGACAGGTGGGGGGCCGCTGGGCCCTACGTCCGTGGCGGGAACGAAGGCGGCGCCGCCGGTCGCCGCCTGGACCGCCAGGCGGGGCCCCGCTTGTGGGGCGGTGACTAGGAAACGCTGTCCCGGCCACACAGGCCCGAAGCGGACGGCGCTGGCGCCGTTTCCTGACCAGCTGGAGGCGGGCGCAAAGGCCTGCACCCAGCCGGGGACGAAGCCCGGCAGGCGCAACGTTTGGGAGAGCTTGCACACCGCCGCGACGATGGGACTTTGGGGCTGTGTGTTGCCAGAGGTCACGCGCTGAGCGGTGGTGGGCACGCCATTGCCAGGGACGTCGGCGAACGCGGCGGGGATGGAAGGGGCATACCAGTCAACCGGATCAGTACGCATGACCATGAAATGGGTATGGGGGGCGCTCGTCCAGCCTGTATTGCCGCTGTAGGCCAGGAACTGGCCAGCCTGCACCTTCTGACCGACGTTCACCCGCACGCCATCATGTTGCAGGTGCATGTAGAGGGCTGAGGTGCCATCGCCGTGGTCCACGATCACGTAATTGTTGCGATTGGCGAAGGCTGGTCCCCAGCCCGCGCCATCGAAACCCTGGACGACGGCGCGCACGGTGCCGGCGCGGGCGGCCAGCACGTGCGTGCCGATGGGCATGCAGAAATCCCAGGCGTACTCACCGTTGCCGGTGTGGGTGCCTACGCCATGCCCCTGGCACACGGTGAGCGTTGTTCCCGCTGGAAAGGGCAGCTTGTACAAGCGCTGGCTGGGAGCTGTTGTGCCAAATGCGCCGGGCCCAAGGGCGGAAAGGTCCTTCGCCGGCGCGGGCT
>DATKQD010000079.1:0-9023 GCA_035532895.1 Chloroflexota bacterium | reverse complement strand
AACTCGGCAAGACCTCGGGTTTTGAGCGCATGTATGCGCGGGTGGTACGCCTGTACTTCGGAGGGATGGCGCGCCACCTTGCTGAACTCCGTCCCCTACTCAAGCCAGGTGCGAGGTTGGCCTATGTAGTTGGCGACCAGGCATCGTACTTTCAGGTGCTGATCCGCACCGGAACATTGCTAGCTGAACTGGCCGAGGCTCTCGGCTACCGCGTGGAATCAATCGATCTCTTTAGGACTCGACTGGCAACCGCCACACGTGCACAGTTGCGGGAGGAAGTCGTTGTCCTGCGCTGGCCAGGCGCGACTTGAAGCGCCCCGTCTCAACCCCGGCAGCTGCTCGCCGACCTAACCGATACACACAACTGCTGGAGCATCTCTTTGAGCTGCACTACAGACCGGGTGCAACAGAGGTGGAGGTTGACCGGGAGGAGATGGAGGCTGCAGCCGGGAAGCTGGCAATCAAGCTTCCCCGTAATCCGTATGACATCGCCTACACATTTCGGTTTCGGGCGCCTATGCCTGCTTCGGTCCAAGCCAAAGCGCCACAGGGGCAGCAATGGATTCTAAGGACGGCTGGCCGGGGCAAATACCGCTTTGTCGCTATTTCGAATGAGGCAACGATTACACCCGACTCCGCCATCGCCGAGACGAAGGTGCCCGATGCGACTCCCGGAGTGATTGCACTCTACGCACTGAACGACGAACAGGCTTTGCTTGCGAAGCTGCGTTACAACCGGCTTATCGATATCTTTACCGGCATCGCATGTTACTCGCTGCAAAACCACCTTCGCACCACTGTCGAAAGCACACAGCTCGAGACGGATGAGCTTTACGTAGGCGTCGATCGCCGAGGCGCCCACTACGTGTTGCCCGTGCAGGCGAAGGGTGGCCGTGACCGTCTTAATATCGTTCAGATCGAGCAGGACATCGCGATGTGCGCACTCAAATTCCCAAACCTCATCTGCAGACCGATCGGCGCCCAATTCATGTCAGACGAGTTAATAGCACTGTTCGAGCTCGAAGAAACCGAGAAAGGCATAGCCAAAGCTACAGAAAAGCACTACCGACTCGTCACTCCGGATCAGCTTTCCGCAGAAGACCTGGCTACCTACAGAACTCGGACCGAGCCGTAAGCGAACCACGTCCGCGGGGCATCGGCCCGTGAGGTCTACCGCAGCTGTCGCTGTTCGATACCGAGAAGCGCATCATACGTCATTAGCCTGAGTCCATCGCCCTAGGTACCGATCAGCGGCGAACCAGTAGGGCAGAGTGTCACGCTGAGCGTGGGAGCGGGAGACGAGATTCGAACTCGCGACATTCTGCTTGGAAGGCGGAGATGCCTGCAATGGACGGCTGAGCAGTGAAGAGATCCGCGGGTGCATCGCCAAACCTGAGCGCTTTACGAGAACGGGCGCTGAGAGTGGCGAACCCATGGTGCGCTCGGCTCAGCACTGCCTTGACCAGAGAGTGGCTGGATCCGCCACCCCGGCATCGAATTCCGGCATCGCCCGGCTTGGCGTTAGGTGTTGTGGTTGGTGGGCGCACTGATAACGCGCACCGCTTCATTCGCATGGCTCAGGGCGAAGTGGAGCAACGGGAGCAGGCGCAAACACTCATGGAGCTTGCCGGGAGTGAACCTCCCGGCCAACGAGATGTTTATCGCGGCAGCTCAACGTAGCGCTAAGGTCACCAGTGTGGCGCCGTCACCGCCCTGAGTGGGACTGGCAGGCTCGTAGGAGCTGACATAGGGCTGCGACTCCAGGAACTCGCGCACAATGCGGCGAATCACGCCGGTGCCATGCCCGTGCACGATGCGCAGGTACTGCACGCCCGCTGTGAAGGCCTCATCCAGCTCTCGCTCCAGCAGGGGCCGCACCTCATCCGCACGCAGACCGCGCAGGTCCAGTGGCGCCTCCAGGCTATGCGAACGCTCGGGGCGCGATGGCGCGGCCGTGAAGGTGAACCCGCGTTCTCCGGATCGCTGGCTGGCAACTGGCGAAAGCTCAGCCAGTGGCACACGGGCGTGAAAGGCGCCGATCTGCACCTCCACTTCGCCGCGCGCATCCGGCCCAGCCAGGACCTGGCCTGGCTGGGCGAATCCAGCAACCCGCACCATCTGGCCCGCGTTCACCTGCCGAACCGGTACCGCGGCCATCGCAGGCCGCGGGCGCGCCGCGGACAGCCGCTGGCCCACCAGCGCGATTTCCGCGTGGAGCTCGCGCGCGGGGTGCGCTTCCGGCCGGTGCAGCCGCTCCAGTTGCTGGGCCAGCCGGGCAGTTTGGCGCCGCAAATCCGCCACCTCTTCCTCGGCTTCGGCGTAGGCCTGCTCTCGGGCCGCCTGCCGAATGCGCTCCGCTTCCTCCAATGATTCCCGGGCCTGGGCCCGCAGCTGGCGCAGATCCCGCTCTTCGCGCCCGGCCCGGTTGCGATCCCGCGCGGCAGCGCGCTGCTTTTGGGAAATGCCCTCCAGCAGCGCCTCGACGCGCAGGTGCTCGCTGGTGAGGCTGGCACGGGCGGCATCCAACAGCGCCGCGTCCAGCCCCAGCTTGGCGGCAATAGCCAGCGCGTTGCTGCGCCCAGGCGTCCCAATCAGCAAACGATAGGTGGGCGAAAGCGTGTTTATGTCAAATTCCACCGACGCATTCTCCACACCGGGCCGGTCGTGCGCAAAGGTCTTGAGCTCCGAGAAGTGCGTGGTGGCGATCGTCGGCGTACCGCGCCGCAGCAGCTCGTCCAGAATGACACGAGCCAGGGCTGATCCCTCGGTCGGATCGGTGCCAGCACCCAGCTCATCGAGCAGCACCAGTGTGCGATCGCTGGCCACGGAGAGGATGTGCACCAGCGTCCGCATGTGGCCGGAGAAGGTGCTGAGACTCTGCTCGATGCTCTGCTCGTCACCGATGTCCGCCAGCACCTCCTGGTAAACGGCCACGCGCGATCCTGGCCCGGCGGGGATATGCAGCCCGCATTGCGCCATGAGTGCCAGCAGGCCGGCCGTCTTCAGCGCCACAGTCTTGCCGCCGGTGTTGGGACCAGTGATCACCAGGATGGTGAATGCTCCGCCCAGCCGTATGGTTTGCGGCACTACCCGCCCCGTGAGCAGCGGGTGCCGAGCCGCCAGCAAGTCGAGCTGCCCGCCCTCGTCCACCGCCGGCTCAACTGCTTCCAATGCCTCGGCGTAGTGTGCCCGCGCCAGGGCGGCATCAAAGCGGGCAATCGCCAGCACCGTTCGCTCCAGCGCCGCGACCTGCTCACCCACCCGCGCCGACAGCTCGCGCAGCAGGCGATCCACCTCCCGCTGCTCATCCAGCTGGGCCTGCCGCCAGTCGTTGGTGAGGTCGACCACGGCCAGTGGTTCCAGGAACAGCGTGGCCCCACTCTCCGACTGGTCGTGCACAATGCCGCGGATACGCTGGCGAAAGCCGGCCTTTACCGCCAGCACGTAGCGGCCGGCACGCTCCGTGACGATGGGCTGCTGAATAGCCTCAGCCGTGTCAGGATCGGCGATGATCGCTTCCAGCCGGCGTAGCACGCGGTCTCGGCCACCGCGTACGCGCACGCGCAGCTCCGCCAGGCGCGGCGAAGCGCTATCCAGCACGTCGCCATTGATGTCGATCACGTCCGCGATCTCGCGGACCAGGGTGGGCAGCGGGGCCATGTCCGCGCCGTGTCCTGCAAGGCCCGGGTAGACCTCGTGGTCCGTGAGCACATCTCGCAGTACGGCGGCGCTTTCCAGAGTGCCGGCTATTTCCAACAGGTCTGGCGCGGAGAGCATGGCACCGAGCGCAGCGCGCTGGGCGGCGCCGCGCACGTCCCTGGCGCCGCCGATCGTCATGGCGGGTCGGGAGCTCAACAGGCGACGCGCCTCTGTCGTCTCCGCCAACCGCTCACGCACCACCCGCGGGTCAGTGGCCGGCTGCAACTCCAACAGCAGCTCGCGGCTGGCGGAAAAGGCAGCATGCGCCGCCAGGTGATCCAGCACCTTGTTGAGCTCCAGCGTGGCCAGGTGCTTCGGGTTCACGCCGTTCAGCTTCTAGCGCTGCACCGCGCCAAGGTTTTGGGCCAGCGCAGACATGGCAACGTCGCGCGCGGCGTTCGCTTCGTCGTCGGTGAGGGTGCGCTCGTCGGATCGAAAGGTGAGCAGATAGGAGAGGCTGACGCGGCCATCCGGAAGCGGGAACACATCCACCAGGCGGGTGCCCGCCAGCAGCGGACCGCCGGCCTCGCCCAGGGTCCGCTCCACCTGGGCAGCAGTCACGCTGGCAGCCACCGAGATGGTGAGCTGCCGGGGCAGGTCCGGGAAGCGGCCCATTGCAGCAAAGCGCGGCCTCGCCGCGCCAGCTGCCAAGCTCAACGCGTCGAGGTCCAGCTCGGCCATGAGGATGGCGCCATCGGGCAAATCGAGCTGGCGGGACACGCTGGGATGCACCTGGCCCAACCAACCCAGCAGCTCGCCGTCGGTGCGCAGCGCGGCGGCACGGCCAGGTTGCAGGGTCGGATGCTCCACCGCCTCGAAGCTGGCCTCCACGTGGAGCGCCACGAGCAACGTCTCCAGCACGCCTTTAAGGTCATAGAAGTCCACAGCCGCGGGCGCTGGGGTGCGCCAGGAGCGCGGCGGCCAGGTTCCGCCGGCCAGCACGCCCAGTACGGCGCGCTCTTCCGGCAGCTCACTGTCGCTCCGTGGCCAGAACACTTTGCCCGTTTCGAAGAACTGCAACCCCTCCTCGCCCAGCCGCCGGTTGCGGCCAAACGTGCCCAGCAGGCCCGGTACCAGCGAGGTGCGCAGATACTGCTCGTCCTCCGCCAAGGGGTTGGCCAGCCGCAACGGCGCGATCTCCAAGCTGCCCAGCAGGGAACGCCCAAGACCCAGCGGCCGGGCCACGCAGCGTGCGTGGGAGCGTTCACCCAGCAGGGTCCGATTCACGACCTCGTTGAAGCCTGCCCCGAGCAGCACGTCAGTCACCCGCGTCGTAAGCGCCTGGCGCGCCGTGAAGGCCGGATCCTGGGCTGCCACCGCTGAAATCTCGCCATCAGGCAGCGTTGGCTCCAGGTCGCCGTAGCCAGTGATGCGCGCCACCTCCTCCACCAGGTCCGCCGGCTGGTGCACATCGAGCCGCCAGCTGGGCACGGCCACCTCCAGCCCGACCGCATCACCGCGCCCAACGTCGAACCCGAGGCTCACGAGCACCCGGCGGCAGTGCTCGGCGTCATACGTCTTCCCCAGTAAGCGGCCCGTTTCCTGGGGCGCGAACACGATACGCCGGGGCCCGTGCTCCTCTCGGCAGTCCACCTCCACCGTTCCGGGCGCCACGCGCCCCCCGGCCAGCAGTGCCAGGGCGGAACAGGCGTGGTCCGCGGCAGTCGGGGCCACCCCAGGATCCACGCCGCGCTCGAAACGCCGCACGGCTTCGCTGTGCAACCCGAGCGCGGTGGCTGTGCGGCGCATGGCCACGGCGTCGAAATTGGCCGACTCCAGCAGAATGTCGGTGGTGCTGTCCTTCACTTCGGACTCGGCGCCGCCCATGATGCCGCCGAGGCCTATGCCTCCCTCGGCATCGGCGATCACCACCATATCCGGTCGCAGCGTGCGCTCCACACCGTCAAGCGTGGTGATCCGCTCTCCCTCAATTGCCCGGCGCACCCGAATCTCGCTGCCCCGGAGCGCCGCGAAATCGTAGGCGTGGATGGGCTTGCCCCACTCCAGCATGATGAAATTGGTCACGTCCACAACGTTGTTGATGGACCGCACACCAGCGGCGTTCAGCAAACTTTGCATCCACCACGGCGAGGGGCCGACGCGTACGCCACGAATGAGGCGCGCCACAAAGCGCGAGCATAGATCCGGCGCATCGATGCGCAGCCGGAAATCTCGATCGATCGGCTCGCCGCTGGCATCGGGACGCGACAGCTCCGGCAGTTTGAGTGTCCGGCCGGTAAGCGCCGCAACCTCGCGCGCCACGCCAATCACCGACAGGCAGTCCGCCCGCGTGGGCTTCACGTCCAGCTCCAGCACATAGTCGCCCAGCGCATCGGCCAGCGACCGTCCTGGCGCCTCCGTCGGATCCAGAATCAGGATGCCGGCATGGTCGCCCGAGAGGCCCAGCTCGTCCGCCGCGCAGAGCATGCCCTCGGAAGGGATGCCGCGGATTGGGCGGGCCTGCAGCACCTCGCCTTGAATCACACTGCCCACCGGCGCGAAGGGCACCTTTTGGCCGGCCGCGATGTTCGGGGCGCCGCAGACCACCGTCAGAGTCTGCGCGCCCGTATTGACGGTGGCCAGGTTGAGGCGGTCGGCGTTGGGATGCTTTTCGATGCGCAGGATCTCGGCCACACGCAGGGTGCGCCACTGCTCGCCCACCTGATGAATCGCCTCCACCTCAGTGCCGGAGGCGTGCAGCAGCTCGGCCAGGGCAGTCGCATCGCGATCCAGCTCCACGTAGCGCGCCAGCCAGCGCAGCGGAACCCTCACCCTACCTGCCCCAAAAATCGCAGGTCATTCTGCGCGAACAGCCGAATGTCGTCGATGCCGTACTTCAGCATGGCGATGCGCTCCACGCCAAGCCCGAAGGCCCAGCCGGTATAGCGGTGCGGATCGATGTTCACGCCGCGCAGCACGTCTGGATGCACCATGCCGCAGCCCAGAATCTCCAGCCAGCCGGTGTAATGGCACACCCGGCAGCCGGCGCCGTCGCAGCTGGCGCAATCCATGGCCATTTGCGCACCCGGCTCAACGAAGGGGAAGCCCTGGTCGCAGCTGAAGCGGGTGCGGCGCTGCTCGCCAAACAGGCCGCGCGTCATGTAGGTGAGCACGCCCATCATGTCACGCATGGTGGTGCGATCGTCCACCATCAGCCCCTCTATCTGGAAGAAGATAGATTCGTGGCTGGCGTCCGTCGCCTCATTGCGATACACCCGGCCAGGGACAATCACCCGCAGGGGCGGCTGGCCAACCCGCTCCATGGCTCGAATCTGGTTGGGTGAGGTGTGGGTGCGCAGCAGCATGCGCTCCGTGATCCAGAACGTGTCCGTGAAGTCGCGCGAGGGATGGCCCGGTGGCAGGTTGAGCTTGGTGAAGTTGTAGTCCTCCCACTCCACCTCGGGACCTTCGATCACCTGAAAGCCAAGGCCCTGGAACAGCGCGGAGATGTCCGCGATCACGGCCCGGATGGGGTGTCTCCGGCCGCGGACTGCGGGCCGCCCGGGTAGGGTCACGTCCAGACGCTCCTCTTGCAGCTGGGCCGACAGTTCGGCCGCCTCCAGCACCGAACGCCGCGCCTCGAAGGTCTGCTCGAGCGCCACCTTGGCGCGGTTCAGCCGCTGGCCGGCTTCCCGCCGCTGGTCAGGCGGCAGTTGACCCAGGCCGCTCAAGGCCAGCATCAGCGCGCTCTTGCGTCCCAGGTGCGCCGTGCGCCATACCTCCAACGCCGCGGTGTCCGCCGCCTGCTCAAGGCTGGCCAGCGCTTCAGCGGGTGCACTGCCGGCCGCGCCATTCGACAACAGGTCAGGTGCGGTCATAGGTTTGTTCCTCCTGCTCCCAGGGACGGCTCCCCAAAAGCCGTGCGAGAGTGATCGACAGATTCGTCGAGTAGGCCGCGCGCGAAACATAGGAGCATCGGGCTCGGAGGGCCCTGCTCACCGGCGTAGCGCGCTGTTTCGTGCAGCCTTAGGCCGCGGCCGCTTGCGCATCCACGCCGCCGGGAAAGCGGACCGGCCGCTCAGGGCGCCACACGCGGATCATGGGCCTCAGGATAGCCCAGGTTGCAGACGAAGATCAAGGCATGGCGCGGGGTCGTGGGGAAGGCAGATATGGGGCCCGTGCGGCAACTCCTCTGCAGGAAAGCTGGCTGCAAGTGGTCGCCACGCTGGGCGATCCGGTGCTGGTGACCGACCTTCAAAACAACGCCCTCGCCTGGAACGCGGCCGCCGAGGAGGCCTTTGGATGGTCAGCGGCAGAAGTGTTGGCCGGAGGCGTGAGCATTGTGCCGCCGGACGAGCTGGACGCCGCCAGCCGGCGCCTGCGCCAGGTGATGGAGTCTGGCCAGCCGGTGACCTTCGAAAGCGAACGCATGGCCAGGGACGGCCGGCGCGTGCCGGTGCTGGCCACCGTCTCACCCTTGCGGTCCGAGAGCGGTGAGATCAGCGGCTTGATTGCCCTGTACAAAGATCTGGCGCTCAGCCGCCAGCGGGAAGCGCAAGCCCAGACGGTGGCTCTGCTGGAGGAGCGCCAGCGCATCGCGATGGAGCTGCACGACGGCGTGATGCAGTCCCTCTACGGTCTGGCGCTCAGTCTTAACGCGGCCGCCTCCGGCAGCAGCGTCGATCGGCGCGACGTGCTCCGCCGCGCGGGTCGAGAGATCGACGGCATCATACAGGACGTCCGCAACTACATCTTCGACCTACGCCCTCGGCAGCTGGCCGGCAGCGGCATCCGCGCCAGTTTGATGACCTTGGCGGAGGAGCTCCGCGTAAGCACGCTCATCCAGCCACAGGTGCAGCTGCTGGCCGGCGTGGAAGAAGCGCTGTCGGAAGAAGCCGGTACACACCTGGTGCACGTGGCGCGCGAGGCGACGTCCAACATCATTCGCCATTCCCATGCCACCAGCGCCTACATTCAACTGGCGCGCAACCAGCGGGGTTTGCGGCTGGTGATTCGGGACAATGGCCTGGGCTTCGACGCCGCGGACACCGGCCGCCGCCTGGGCGACGGCACCCGCATCATGAAAGAGCGCGCCATGGCCATGGGCGCCGATCTCCAGATCAATAGCGCACCCGGGGAGGGCACCACCATTGCGCTCGACATTCCGCTGGCCCAGGGCGAAACCGAGCGACAGCAGACTCGCGTGCTGCTGGTTGATGATCACGAATTGGTACGCCGCGGCCTGCACGAGCTGTTCGAGAGCTGCTCAGATATCGAGGTGACCGCCGCCGTGGCCAGCGCGGATGAGGCGGTGGAAGCCGCGCGCCGGCTGCCCCCGGACGTTGTGGTGATGGATGTGCACCTGGCAGACCACGCCGCCATCG
>DATKQD010000078.1:0-19312 GCA_035532895.1 Chloroflexota bacterium | reverse complement strand
CACGACTACGTGTTTCAGCACAATCAAACCAACTGGGAATTCCTGCGAGAGCGAGCGGCCCTCAACGGCTTTGAGCTGTTTGTGGAGGATCGCACGCTGCACTTCCGCAAGCCCCAGAAGAACCAGAGCATGGCCGCCGAGCAGAAGCTGTGGGAGAACCTGCTCAGTTTGCACGTGACGGTTTCTACCGCTTACCAGACGTCCTCGGTGATCGTTCGCGCCTGGGATCCCAAGACCAAGCAAGCCATTGTGGGGACGGCCAGCAGCGGCCGCATCGCGCCGGATACCCAGATGGGCAAGACCGGCAGCCAGATGGCATCCACCTCGTTCGGCGACAGCAAGGTGTACGTCGTCAACCAGCCGCTAGCCAGCCAGAGCGCCGCGGACACGCTAGCGCAGGCGATCTACGACAACCTCGAAGGGCGCTTCATTCAGGCGGAGGGCCAGTGTCTGGGCGACCCCGCCATTCGGCCGGGCCAGACCATCGAGATGAAAACGCTGGGCGAGCGCCTCTCCGGCAAGTACTACCTCTCATCTGTTACACACACCGTCAATGGCACGGAAGGCTACACCACCACCTTCGTGGTCAGCGGGCGACAGACGAACTCCCTGCTGGAGCTGATGGATGCCCGGCGCGACGAGCTGGTGCTGCCCAGCGTCGTGGTGGGTGTGGTGACGGATAACACTGACCCGGATGGCTGGGGGCGAGCCAAAGTGAAATTCCCCTGGCTGGTCGATAACGATCAGAGCTGGTGGGCGCGCATTGCCGGACCTATGGCCGGCGGGCAGTATGGCCTCTTCTTCCTGCCCGAAGTGGACGACGAGGTGCTGGTGGCCTTCGAGCAGGGCGACATCACGCGGCCATACATCATCGGTTCGCTCTGGAACGGCCAGCAGAAGCCGCCCAAGGCCAATGCGGATGTCATCGCCGACAGCAAGGTGAAAGAGCGACTTATCAAGTCGCGCTCCGGCCATGTCATCAGCTTTGACGACACCTCCGGCGCCGAGAAGATCTCCATAGTGGATAAAACCGGCAACAACAGCATCGTGTTCGACACGGCCAGTAACACCATCACCATCCAGGCCAGTGCGGACGTGGCGATCACCGCCAAGGGAAAGGCCAGCGTCACCGCCCAGCAGGATGTGACGGTCACCACGCAGGCGAACGCTACCGTGAGCGCCAGCCAGAACGTGGACGTGAAAGCTTCGGGCAATGCCACGGTGAGCGCCACCGGCAACGCCTCTGTCAGCGCTACCGGCAACCTGGACCTGAAAGGCGGTAACGTGGCCGTTCAGGCCACCACCGGCGCGCTGTCACTCAAAGCCACCGGCGTGCTGACCATTCAGGGGTCACTCGTCAACATCAACTGACCAGTAAATGAGATCGGAGAGCTGCCATGGGTATGCCTGCCGCCAAGCAGGGTGACCAGATCATCGGGACCGACATCCACATCATCATGGTGCCGGCACCGCCTGGGCCGCCCGTACCCACGCCGATCCCGCACCCGTTCATCGGCATCATCAATGGCAGCCTGAGTTCGGACGTCAAGATCATGGGCCAGCCGGCCGCGGTGCTGGGCAGCAAGGGGAAGAACAATCCGCCGCACCTGCCGCTGGCACCCGGCAACTTCCAGAAGAGTCCCACCAATGAGGGCACCATCATGAAAGGCAGCGCCACGGTCATGATCAACGGCAAACCGGCCGCGCGTATGGGCGACACGGCGCTCACCTGCAACGATCCGGTGGACCTGCCCAGCGGCAGCGTCATCGCCGCGGGAACGGTGCTGATTGGCGGCTGAGGTGGGGCGCACGGTACCTGTTTCCCAGCCAGCCGGCCAAACGCGCCGTTTTTGCTACAGTACCGCGAGGACACGGAGCTAGTTTGGCCGAGAACATAGCGACTGAGCAATTACGCGGCTTTCTCGGCACCGGCTGGGCCTTCCCGCTGCGCGTGAATGGACGTGGCGGCATCGCCTTGGTTGCCGATGAGCAAGCCATCGAGCGATCTATTCGGCTGATCCTGCAAACGGCGCAGGGCGAGCGGCGGGTGCGGCCTCGGTTTGGCTGCGGTATCAACGAGGTGGCCTTCGCGCCCATTAACAGCACCACGCTGGGCCTGGTACGGCACCACGTGCTGGAGGCACTGGGCTGGTGGGAGCCCCGCATCAGTGTGGACGATGTCGCGGTGGAACCGGGCGACGACGACACCGGCGTGCTGAATGTGCTCATCACCTACACGGTCAAGGCCACCAGTGACACGCGCAGTTTGGTGTACCCGTTCTACGTCATCCCCGGCGAACAGGCTGCGCCATGATGGCCGTGCCGCCGATCGACCCGCGCAATGCTCAGGACCTGATTGACGAGGCCAAGCGCCGCATCCCTCTGTACTGTCCCGAGTGGACCGATCACAACGTCAGCGATCCGGGCGTCACGCTGATCGAACTGTTCGCCTTCATGACTGACGTGCTGCTGTACCGCTTGAATAAGGTGTCCGACCGCGACTACCTCAAGTTCCTGGAACTGATCGATGTCCATCCCCGGCCGGCGGTTCCGGCGGGCACCGAGCTGATGTTCTGGCTGACGCGCGCCGCCACCGAGCTGACCCGCATTCCCGCGGGCAGCGAAGTGGCCACCCAGCAGACTGAGGCCGAGGCGCTGGTGACGTTCACGACGGATGCGGATCTCACGATTCGGGTGCCGCGCTTGCAGTATCTGGTGCTGGCGCGCAACCTCGGCGGACCGGCTGGGTACGCTTTCGAGGACGTATCGGCGCAGCTCGGCCGCGAGGACGCGGTGATCCAGGTGTTTCAGGAGCCGCCGGCAGATCCCGAACCAACGGCCCTGGGCACCGGCACGAGCCAGGGTGGCGACTGCTTCTACCTGGGCTTTTCTGAGCAGCGCGGTGGTGAATGGGTGGCGCAGAATCTCGCCGGGCACGTGCTGAGGGTGGCGCTCTCTTGTCAGCGGCTGGGCGGCAGCAATGTCCGAGCGGAGGACCCGCCGCTCACGTGGGAGTTCTGGACTGGGGCCGCTTGGGCCAACCTGCAGCCCAGCGATGAGGAGGGCCTGGTGCTCGCGCGGACGGATCAGGAGCTGGCCCGTATGGGCCGCCGGCTCGATGGCACGCTGGGCCTGAACGAGCCCGGCTCGGTGGTGCTGGTGCTGCCCCGGAGCTCCGCCCCTACCGCGCTGAACATCGGTGGCCGGCGTATCGAGGCCACCTGGATTCGCTGCCGCGCCGCTCGGAGGTATCCGGACGAGCGCTTCTATAACCACTCACCAGTGGTTACGGGGGTGAGTGTCGACAGCATTGGCGGCATGGTGCCGGCAAGCCACGCGGCCATCGTAAGCAACGAGGACCTGGGCCGCAGCGATGGCACGCCGGGCCAGACCTTCCAGCTGCGCTACGCACCTGTGCTGCCCCGTCGCGTGGACGGTGCGGATCCGGAAACGCTCGAGGTCGCCGAGGAGGACGGCACCTTTCGGCCCTGGGTCGAGGTGCAGTCGTTCGCCCACTCTGACGCCGCGTCCAACCATTTCGCCATCGATGCGCTCACTGGGGCTCTGCGCTTTGGTCCACGGGTGCAGTTGGCCGGGGGCGAGGATCGGCAGTACGGCCGCGTGCCTCCGCGGGGCCGCGTCATCCGCTTCCTGCACTACCGCACCGGCGGCGGGAAAGAGGGCAACGTGGGCCGGGGTAAGCTCAGCGTGCTCAAGTCGGCCGCCAAGCTCACCTACGTGAAGTGGGCCACCAACCCGCGGCCAGCCACGGGCGGGCGCGATCAGGAAACGCTGGACGAGTACCGCCTGCGTGGAGGCGAACTGGTGCGCACACGCGACGTGGCCATTACCCGCGGGGACTTCGTGAAGCTGGCACTGGAGGCTTCGCCCGCTGTGGCTCGGGCACACTGCGTGGGCGTATCAGGCGAGATCGCTGAGGACCAGGCGGGGGGCGCTGAGCCGGCCGCGGATCACGGCGTTGGTCCAGGGCGAGGGGGCACGAGCGATGTCATGCGGCCGCGAGGCAATGGGGCGCGGCTTGTGGTGCGAGGTCCGGAACTGGCCCCTGCACAGCCTGCGCTGGGCGGCGCGCACGGCCCAGCGGCAACGGCCTTGCCCTGTATCGAACTGGTGCTGGTCCCAGCCATGGTGACCCAGGCGGCGCTGGTAGACGCGGAGGAGCTGCTGCTCAGCGCCGAGGAGCGGCGCCAACTCTTCAAGCGTGTGCGCGACTACCTGAGCGAGCGTTGTCCACTCACTACCGAGCTGTCCATTCATCTGGCCAGCTATCACTGGGTGTCCGTAGCGGCCCGGCTGGCTGTGCGCAGGCGCACGGACCTGGAGGCAGCCGATCTGCACCGCTACAGGCGCGCGCTGGTGGATGAGGCGCGTACGCGCCTGTTCCGCTTCATCCATCCCGTGATTGGCGGGCCTGAGGGCACCGGCTGGCCATTCGGCCGCACGCTCACCATGGGTGACATCTATCCGCTTCTGGAGAGCGTGCCGGGTATCGCTTATGTCGAGGGCATCCAGTTTCGGGAGTGGGTTACGGCCAGCCATGCGCTGGACCCCGCACCAGTTGAGCGCGTACGCCTGCAGGCTACAGACGTGCTGTGCTCGGCTGACCATCGCATCGACTTGATCGAGATGGCCGAGTAAGCGGCCAGTGATTGAACCAGAACTACTGGCCCAAACCGGCGTGTGGCTCAGCAGCCCCGAGCTCACGGTTGAAGCGGGCGGCTACGTGGAGCTTCGCGTTGGCGTGGACGGGCAGCGTGCCCCGAACACCGCGCTGGACGAGAGTTACACCGTGGCGCTGCGGGGTCTGGACCGCGGGTGGTTCACTTGGTCCACACGGCGCCTCACAGGGACCGTTGGCGAGGGTAAGACGGCGCTCGTCGTGTTCCACCCCCCGCGCGGACCCCGCCTCACGGGGACGGGCGAGTTCGAGTTCGTGGTGAGCGTGACCCCGGCATCGGGTGGTCGAGAGCTGCAGGCCAGCGGCCGGCTCACTGTGCTGCCGCCGGTGACGGTGAGCGACAATCGCCTGCTGCACTACCTGCCGGCCATTTACAGCTCGGATGACTTTACTCGCCGTTTCCTGGCGCTGTTCCAGGGCCTGCTGGATCCCATGGAAGACCTGGTAGACAGCACTGAGCTGTATGTCGATCCCGATCTGGCGCCGCCTTCATTGCTGCCCTGGCTGGCGACCTGGGTTGGACTGACGTTCAACGCCGGCATGCACGATGCGCAGCGGCGAGCCCTGATTCGCCAGGCGGTGGACATTGCCCGTTGGCGAGGTACCAGGCACGGGATGCAGGCCGAGCTGGAGACGCGCCTTGGCGGCAAGGCGCTCATCGTCGAGAACTTTCGTGGCCTGCGGCTGGGGCAGGACGCGGCACTGGGCCTGAACACACGCCTGGGCGAGCGAGCCGATGGCCGCATTGCCGTGACCTTCGCGGCGCGGCCCGGGGCCGTAGTGGATGCGGTGGCGTTAGAAGCGCAGGTCGCGGAGCTGAAGCCAGCCTTCGCGGGCCACACCGTGCAGTTGACCGGCTGGCCCTCCACGCGGGGTGGGCATGGCTAGCCTGGTAGCGCCCGACGGCAGCGTGATCGATCTCACCGAGGATGTGCTGCTGGGCCGGGGGCCAGCGCCGGACGTGCTGCGGAAGATCGACGTTGGCATGTACGAGGGCGGGCTCACCGTGTCCCGCAAGCATGCGCGCATTCTGCGCGATGCCGAAGAGTGGGTGCTGCACGTTGAAGCTGACGCCAGCAATCAAACCCGCGTCGACGACGAGCTTGTGCCGGGTGGCTCGGCGGTACGGCTGACTGACCAAGCATTCATCCGCCTGGGCAATGTGGTGCTGCTGTTCCGCGATGTACCCACCTCGGCTCGCGAATCACCTCTCGCCGCCGCCGCCGTGCCACTCCCGGCGCCGCCGTCCGCATCCGGTGGCGAGTGGGCAGCGCGCCTGCGGAGTGGAGTGCTGACCGCGGCGGCGCGAGAGGTTGGCCCACTGAAGCGCGTTAACCCCTTCCGTGGCCTCATGGTGGACGAGGGCACCTGGCACGATGCGCACACCTATCACGCCCAGCTGGCCCGGCTGGACCGGCTCATCGGCCATGGCAGTGGAATTGTTGACGGCTTGGAGGTCCTAGCCGGGGCCGAAGGCTCCAGCCTGCAGGTGCGCCCGGGTGTTGCCGTGGACTCCCAGGGGCGGCTCATGATTGTCGCGGACGCGCGCTCGCTGGCGTTGCCGGTCGAGCCCGCGGGGACCTTGTACGTGCGTCTACGGTTTCAGGAAGCTTTTGCCGAACCGCAGCGTGCCTGGAGTGATATCGATGAGTACACCCGGGTGATCGATGGCTGCGCGGTGGACGTCGACCCATCGCCACCAGCGGGCGAGGCGTTGGAGCTGGCACGCCTGGCGCCCACTACCGGCGTACGCAACGCGGTGAATCCGGCAGCGCCCGAACCAGGCGAGATCGATCTGCGGTTTCGGCGCAGGCCAAGCATTCGCCCCCGGGCGGGGCTGGCGGTGGCTCAGCTGCTGGTGGACGGCAGTTTGGGGCCGGGCGACTCGGCACCGCACCAGCTCGGGTTGAGCTTCCTGCTGCGGGAGATCGCTTACAGCACGCCCTTCGTTGGCGAATGGGCAGGCACATTCAGTGCCGGCGATGCCCTGCCGCCAGCGGCGTTGCTGTACGTGAGTGGGTGGGGCCGCTTCGAGCCGGAGGCGAGGCTGGTCATTGCCCTGCAGGCATACCTTCAAGCCGGCGGCACGGTGCTGCTGGATGGCTGCCGCAACAGCGCGGGCGATGCATTTGCCGAAGCTGCTGCGCGACTGGCGCGGGCCCTACACCGGAATCCCCGGCCCGTGGAGCGCGGCCATGCGCTGCTGAGCGTACGCCACGTGTTCGGGCGCGTGCCGGACCTTGGCACTGGCAGCGCAGAGCTGGTCGAGGACGATGGGCTGGTGCTGTGCGGCCTGGATGCCGGCTGCCTGTGGGCCGGCGGGCCTGAGCACGCGGGGGCCGATCGCGCCGCGGTGCGCGCCGCGCTGGAGCTGGGCGTGAACTGCGCACTCTTCGCCCGGCAGCGCCAGCACCCGCTCGACTTTTTGGACGGCCCGCGCTGATCGAACGCTGCCATGGTCGAGTCTAAAGCCGAGCTTCACGCTGATACGGCGGTGCTGCCGCTGCGGGCCACAGAGGGGCAGATTCTCACCGTGGGGCGGCGCACCGAACACGGCTGGCAAATGCCCGACGTGGACCTGGGTGGGCTGCGGGATGGCGCCACGGTTTCCCGCCAGCACGCCAAAGTGTATGTTCGCGAAGGCCAGTGGTTCCTGCGCGTGGAAGATACAGCCCGCAACCCGACGCTGGTGGATGGTTTGGCCGTGCCGGCTGGCGTCGATACACCCCTAAGTGATGGCAGCGCGCTGAAGCTGGGCAATGTGGCGCTCAGCTTCAAGGTGGCGGATGCCACGCGTGCCGCGCGTATTGAGCTGACGCTCGACCCCTCACGGCTGACCCTCGCGCCAGGCGAGGTGACGCAGATCATCGCGCAGATCGTCAATCGCACTGGCTATACCGAGCGTTTCTGCGTCAGCCTCCAGGGCCTGGACCCCAGCTGGTATTCGCTGGTGGTTGTCGCGGCGACGGCGGAGGTAACCAGCGGGGGCGGCTGCGCGGAAGGAGCCGTGCCGGTGCGCCTGTTCAGCGCACCTACCTACACGGCCGCACCGCCGCCCGAGAGCATGGCCGTCATTCGCATCGCCATCCACCCACCGGATCACTTCAGCACACGGGCGGGCCTTTATCCGCTGCGCCTGGTAGCCACCAGCGACGCGCCGCCCTACGTGAGCCGCGAAGCGGAGGGTCAGCTCACGGTTGAATCGTTCGCCGCGGTGGCCTTCACCCTGGGCGAGGAGCGACTGCGCGGCGCCCGAGGCATGTTCCCGGTGACCCTCCAGAACCTGGGCAACACCGAGGCGCGGATCGATATCCGCGGCGAAAGTGAGGACCTGGTCTTCGCCGAGCCGGATGCTCTACCGCGGTGGCCCTTCCAGCGACCGGCACCTCTTCCGCCCTCAAGGGCAGCCGCGCTGGGCCTGCAGCTCGGCCCGGGCGAGCGCGCCGAGCGGCAGGTGCTGGTGCGCGCGCGGCACCGGCAATGGGCCGGGCTGGACCGTGGGTACAACTTCTTTCTCGTTGCCAAGGGCGCCAGCCTGGTGCCCTTGGGGCGCAGCCAGAAGGTGCGGCCCGATGCTGTGGAGCAGCGCCTGTTTGCACAGCTGGTTTGCCCGCCGCGGCTGCCCCAGTGGCTGCAGGAGATTGGCCGGGCGCTGCACCGGATGTCGGCCCAGGTTCTCACTTTGGCCTTGATCCTGGGTGTCGCCTACATTTTTCTCCATCCACCGAACGTGCAGACGTTCACGGTGGATAAGCAACTGATTTCCCAGGGCAGTCAAATCACCATTTCATGGGACGTACAGGGCGCCAGCTCGCTCTCCATCGAGCCGGGAGGCATCACGGTGACGCCGGTTCCCCCGCCGGTTGCCCCAAAGACGGCCGCGGACAAGATCCCGGTGGTGGCGCAGATCAAGCAGGTTGCCACGGGCATAGCCGCCAAAATAAGCAAGGGCTGGCAGAGTGTATTCGGTCGCGAGATTCACGGCAGCAAAACGCTCTCTCCCTCGGCAACAACCACGTACACTCTCACAGCTCGCCGCGGATTGCCGGTCTTTCCAGCCACGCGCACGCTGCTGGTGGACGTGCAGCCCAAGCCCAAGCTGGCCTCTTTTGTGGTGACGCCCTCGGAGGTCAGCGAGGAGGGGCAGCCGGTGAAGCTCACCTGGGATTGGGGAGCGGTGGTGCCTTCCAAAGTCAAGCTCACCGCCCTGGCGCCAGATGGCGGAATTGTGGACGAGCAGATCTACGGCGGCGCGATTCCATTGGTGAAAACGGCCACGGAGCTGCCGTGGTTCGGGACAGAAACCTTCCAGCTCCAGCTTTTTGGGGACGATCCCTTTGCCCCCACGGATAGCGCGCAGGTGGCGGTGACGATCAGCAAACCGGTCATCGGCGCCTTCACCGACACGGTCACAGAAGCAGGACCCAACACCTCAGTGGCTCTGCAGTGGCAGGTTCAGCATGCCAGCAGCATAGAGATCGGCCAGAGCCCCATCGACGCGCAGCATCCGGACCAGGACCTTTCGGCGCTGGCCGACCCCAACAACCAGAACAGCTTTGGGCTGACCTTCAATGCCATCCCGCCCGGCTACGATGAATGGGATTACGCCGCCAACGGCCCGACCCGCTATGTCCTGGTCGCCAGAAACCGTGGTGGCGCCAGCTTCAAAATCCTGCAGGTCACCTCGCCACCCGCGCTGCCGGTGAAGATCGATCTGTTCGTTGCTTCTCGGCTGCCAGGCGCACCCGTTGGCGTGGTGCAGCTGAGCTACGCTGTGGAGAACGCGCGCCACATCACCATCAATGCCAGCGATGGCAAGGTGCTGCTGGACCGCGCCGTGAACCAGATTCCCGGCCAGCCTCCGCTGCAGGGTACCGTGAGTGTGCCCGCCTCGACAGGCGGAGGGACCTATGTGCTGACAGCCGTGGGGGCCGATCCGCATGATTTCGTCTATGCGCCAGTGGTTGTGGCACCCCAGCCTGCACCGGCGGCATCGCCAGCCGCCGTGGCCGCTACCCAACCTTCGGCCAAGCCGGCGGCGGCTGCCTCAGCCCCGCCTCAAGCGGCCGCCTCGGCTTCGCCCACCGCCGCGGCTCACTGAGGGTCGCGCTTGGGGTGACTGCTCACGCGGCGGCAGGCATCATCTTCACCACACCGAAGCGGCCGCCGGTGACCTGCAGGATGGAAACGGTGTGATCGGTGAGGTCCCCATTCGCGTCAAAGGCGATGGTGCCTTGAATGGTGTTGAGGTGGGTTTGCTGGATGGCCGTGCGCAGGTTGGCGCGTGTCAGCGGCTGGCCGGCCGCGACCAGGCGATCGGCGGCATTGGCAAGCACCTGGGTGCCCGTGTAGGCGTTGACCGTGTACTCGTCGATGCCGCTGTGCGTGGGGTTGACGCCGAACTTGGCCTGAAACTTCTGCGCCCACTGCGCGGTTCCGGGCTCGTCCAACACGTAGCGAGTGGAGATGCTCACGTACCAGCCATCCGCGGCACCGCCCAGCGCTCGCACTCCGCCGGGGTCGTAAACGCCGTCCGCGGACATGAGCACGGGCTTGCCCGTGAGCTGGCTCTGCTGGGCAAGGACCTTCAACCAGGGGCCCGAGCTGCCGCCGTAGTAGAGGCCTGCCGCGCGCAGTTTGTTGATGGATGCCAAAACGTCGGTGTAATCGAGCAGTGCCGGGTCCAGCTCAACGCTGCCGAGCACCTGAATGCCCTTGGCTTTGGCCTGCTGCCCAAAGCTCTGGGAGACGGTGTCGCCATAGACGCTGCCTTTCTCACTCAGCACGTAGACCGACCGCAGGCCCTTTCCCGCCGCGAAGTTGGCCATGGCGGGACCCTGGTACGCATCCGTGGTCACGGTACGGAACAGGTAGGGCTTGCCACCCGGCCGATAGAGGGCCGCTTCGCGTGGATCGCTGATGGTGGGCGAGGTGGCCGAGGGGGTGACGATGGGTAATGGATCGGCCGTGTGTACCTGGGTAGTGAGCATGCCTTCTACGGCATTGCTGGAGTAACCGCCCAACACGGCGAGCACACTCGGGTCGGTGAGAAACTGGCGCAGGTCAAAGCTGGCCCTCTGTATGTCGTCGCCATCGGACGTGACCGTGCCCTCTTCTTGAATCCAGTGCTCCACCTTGATGGTCTTGGCGATGCCGCCAGCGGCGTTGATCTCGTCGATGGCCATCAGCACACCGTCGCGTAAGTTCTGGGCCGAATCAGAGTCGAGCCCGATGAAGGGCAAGGTGACTCCCAGCCGAACGAGCGCGGGATAGGTCGGGCGTTTGCTGCCCGCGGCCGTTGCTTTCGGAGCGGGGCGCTGGCTGGCAACCGCGGAGGGCTGCTGCCCGCAGGCACAGGCAAGCACGGCCGCGGCCGCCGTGGATAGGCCCAAGCCCGACCACCTCAGGACCTGCCGCCGGCTGAAGCTTTGGCGAAGACTCGCCCTGTTCGGTGGGCCCGCGCTCTGCTCTGAAGGTGCCATCCGCTCGCACCAGGAGGCTAGCCCACCACATTCACGCAATCAAGCTCGTGAACGCGGCCGGTGGGACGAATGTCCTCGGCAGTTACTTCGTGGCCAGAAGTTCGGCCGGAAACCTGCCGCGGCGGCCGGGGTGGGGTTCCTCCAGAGCGTCGATTGAGCTCGCCAACTATAGCGACAGGGGATCGGCTGAGGGCCGCCAATGGCTTGCCGGCCGAAGTTCTAGGGTGAGGTAGAACTCGCGGGACCAGATGGCCGTGTGTATCTCGGGCGGGAGGCGCATCAGCGCGTGGTCCGGGCTCATCTGGCTGGCGTGCGCGGTGATGGCCCGGCGCTTCTGGCCCACAAAGGCGAGCGTATCGAGCGCCTCCCCAGCGACGGTGTCCGGCAGGCCAGACGGCTGTTCGCCAGGCAGATCATCAATGCCCAGCAGGGCACTCGGTTGCGCTTGAACGCCGGCCGACCGGGCGAGCTGCGCGAACCGGACGAGCCAGCTGGCCGGAAAGACGACGGCCGCTAGCCTGCTGGTGCCCAGGTGGCACGCCCGGAAGGCGGCCTCGGCAACACGGTGCGCCTTCACATGGTCTGGGTGGCCGTAGCCGCCGGCGGCATCGTAGGTGATGACGAGGTCTGGCTGCTCCTCCTGCAGCACCGCCTGCACACGGCTGGCGGCTTCAGCCAGCGGCGCCATGTGAAAGGTCCCGGGCTGGGTGTTGGTGGGCCAGCCAGCCATGCCGGAGTCGCGGTAGGGCAGCTGGGTTGCCCGGCTTACGCCCAGCACGGCCAGCGCCTGCCGCAGCTCAGCCTGGCGCGCCGCGGCCAGCGAGCCGGCAATGGCGCCGCGGGCATCACCCGCCTCACCGCCGGTGCAGGTCACCACCACAGTGCGGATTCCTTGCGCATGGCAGCGTGCCAGCAGCCCACCCGTGAGGATGGATTCATCGTCCGGGTGGGCGTGGATGGCCACCAGGCAGCGCCGCGGCAGCATGAACGCTGCCCAGCTCGTTATGAGATCTCGGCCGTGAACTCGATCTGGATGACGCTGGCGCCCTGCATAGCGGCCTGGCTGGTGTGGCGCACGGGCCGGTCGTGAACGTCGGGGAAGTGCTTCAGCCATTCGGCGTTCAGCGCATCGCGCTGGGCCATATCCTTCAGGCGCACATCTACCTTGAGGATGTCGGCCATGGTGCCGCCGCCGGCTTCTACAATCGCTTTGGCGTTGGCGAAGGCCGCCGCGATCTGCGCCACCGCGTCCTCCGGCACCTTGCCGGTTTGGCGATCCACGGGGTTGATGCCACCCGTGACCAGGGATGAGCCCATCCTCACGGCCACCGGAATGGGGTTGTTGCCATGGCTCAGCCCCGCTACTTCAATCACCTGTCGTCGTGCCATCTTGTGCCCTCCTCGTTCCTGCTGTGCAAGGCATGATAGCCCACCGCTGCGGCGGCATCAGCCGCGGTCTGCACATCCAGTGAGCGCGCCAGTCGCCGACCACCGGGACAGCCCTTCGCGGGCCAACCGGGACGGTCAATTTCAAGGCGCAAGCGCTCGCTTCGACCTTCGCGGTGATGACGAAGCGAAACGAGTCTGTGCAGTTAGTGGCTGGCGCTTTCTTCCTTCTTGTGGGCGGCGGCTTCGGCGATGACTTTCTGAGCCATGTGCTGGGGCATCTCTTCGTAGTTCAGGAAGTCCATGGTGTACGTGCCGCGGCCCTGCGTGATCGATCGCAAGTCCGTGGCGTAAGTGAGCATTTCGGCCATCGGCACGTGCGCGTGAATCACCTGGGTGGAGTCGCTGCCCGGCTCCATGCCCAGCACTTTGGCCCGCTTGCCGTTCAGGTCGCCGATGGTGTCGCCCATGAAATCCTGCGGCACCACCACGGTCACATCCATCACCGGCTCCAGCAGCACGGGGCTGGCATGCTGCGCCGCCGCCTTGAAGCCCATGGAGCCGGCGATCTTGAAGGCCATTTCCGACGAGTCGACCGGATGGTATGAGCCGTCGTACAGCACGGCTTTGACATCGATCACCGGGCAGCCGGCCAGCAGCCCCTCACCCATGGCTTCGCGAATGCCCTTTTCCACGGCCGGGATGTACTGCTTAGGAACCGCGCCGCCCACGATGCGATCCTCAAACACGAAACCCTCGCCTTTGGCGGGCAGCAACTCGATCCAGGTGTCGCCGAACTGGCCGTGGCCGCCGGTTTGGCGTTTGAAGCGGCCCTGTGCCTTGGCGGAGGAGCGGATTGTTTCCCGATAGGGCACCTTGGGCAGAGCCACCTCCAGGCTGATGCCGAACTTGCGGTGCATGCGCTCCACAGCGATTTCCACGTGGGATTCACCCATGCCGGAAAGGAGGCTGTCGCCCGTTTCGGGGTCCTTGCGCAGGTGCAGTGTGGGGTCCTCTTCCACCATGCGGGCGATGGCGTTGCCCATCTTGTCCAGGTCGGCCTTGGTTTTGGGTTCCACGGCGGCGGAGTACACGGGCTTGGGGAACACAATGGGGGTCAGTGAAACGGGGCTCTCCTTGCTGGTGAGCGTGTCGGAGGTGGTCGTCTCCTGCAGCTTGGCGACCGCTCCGATGTCACCCGCCTTCACCTCCGGCACCGGCTCATTGGCTTTGCCGCGCAGCATCAGCAACTGGCCTACGCGCTCCTCATGGTCCTTGTTGGCGTTCCAGGCATGTGAATCGGCCTTGAGCAGGCCGGAGTACACCCGCAGGTAGGTGAGCTTGCCCACGAATGGGTCCGCGATGGTTTTGAAGATGAAGGCGGCCAGCCGGTCCGGCTGGCCGCGGATAGCACCGGCATCGGCTTCGTTGAGGGGCCCCTCGGCGGGCGTGGGCAGCAGCGCGATGAGCGTATCCAGCAGCGGTTGAACGCCGCGGCAGGCCGCGCCGGCGGCGCACACGATGGGCACAATCTGCCCACGAACCACGGCCTTGCGCAGCGCGCTGGTGAGCTCCTGCTGGGATATCTCCTGCCCGTCCAGGTAGCGTGTCAGCAAATCATCGTCCGTTTCGGCTACGGCGTCGAGCAGCTTCTCCCGCGCGGCCGCAACTTCGGCTTCCACCTCCGCGGGGATGTCGCTCTCGGTAGCTTTGGCGCCGTCGAAGGTATAGGCGCGGCCACGCACCACGTCCACCACGCCGCGAAAGGCTGACTCCTGCCCCAGGGGCACCTGCATTGGGACGGCGTTGGCGCTCAGCCGGTCGTGGATGGCGGCAGCTGTAGCGGCGAAATCCGCGTGCTCGCGATCCATCCGGTTCACCACGGCGATGCGCGGCAAGTGGTACTCGTCGGCCACGTGCCACACCATGGTTGAGCCAACCTCTACGCCGGCGGCGGCATCAAACACTACCATGGCCGCGTCGGCCACCCGCAGGGCAGCCTTTACCTCGCCGATGAAATCTGGGTAGCCGGGCACATCCAGCGCGTTGATCTTGTGCTCGTTCCACTCGCACGGCAGCAGCGAGAGGTTAATAGAGATGTGGCGTTTGATCTCGTCTGGGTCATAGTCCGAGGCGCTGCTGCCGTCGTCCACCTTGCCCATGCGGCTCAGTGCCCCGGTGCAGAAGAGCATGGCTTCGGCCAGAGAGGACTTGCCGCAGCCGCCGTGGCCGACGATACCGACGTTGCGGATGTTCTCCGGCGCGTAACTCTTGACTGCCATTTACAGTGCCCCCTTTGTACTCGGAATCCTTTCGCCCAGTCGATCGTCCATCGCGGTAGCCTGGTCCAACGCGCGCCCCAGGGCCTTGAACAGCGCCTCGGCCCGGTGGTGGTCGTTGTCGCCTTCCACGATCTTGGCGTTGATGTTGATTCCGCCATGCCGGGCCAAGCTGTCCACAAAGTGGGCCAGCAGCTGGCTCTCCATGGTCCCAATCTTCACGTCGTGAAAGGTGACCTGGAGATTGGACACCCCTCTGCCGCTGAAATCAAGGGTCACCTGTGCCAGCGCTTCGTCCATCGGTACGAGTGCCCAGCCCATGCGCCGGATGCCTCGCTTGTCGCCCAGGGCCTGGGCAAAAGCCTGCCCGAGCGCGATGGCGACGTCTTCAGTGGTGTGGTGCTCGTCGATCTCCAGGTCACCCGTGGCATGAACGGCGAGGTCGAACAAGCCGTGCTGCCGAATGTGCCCGAGCATGTGGTCGAGGAAAGGCATACCGGTAGAGATGTCGCCTTGGCCGCTGCCGTCCAGCGCGAGGTCAACCTCAACATCGGTCTCCTTGGTCTGGCGGTGGACGTGTGCGTGGCGTTCGTTCATGTCTCCCCTTCTGCCCACATCATGCCTCAGTGGAGCGAAGCACCTCCAGCATGCGGTCGCTCTCCTCCGGCCGGCCCACGGTTATGCGCAGGGAGTGCTCCAGGCGAGGCGCGTTGTAGCGCCGAACGGCTATACCGTGCCGCAGCAAGTGGTCGAAGGTGCGGGCGGCGCTCGGCACCTGGCACAGAAGAAAGTTGGCGGATGAAGGCAGCACGGCCCAACCGGGCAAGGCAGAAAGCGCGGCACGCAGCCGCTCGCGCTCTGCGACGATGCGCGCCACATTGGCCAGCAGCAGGTCGCGCTGTCGCAGCGAGGCGAGCACGGCCGCTTCGGCCGCCACATTCACGTTATACGGCTGCTTGATTTTCCACAGGTGAGGCATCATGTCGGCTGGAAAGACGCCCCAGCCGACGCGCAGCCCAGCCAGGCCAGCCCATTTGCTGAAGGTGCGCAGGACGACCAGGTTGCCGAACTCGCTGGTGAGTGGGATGGCCGAACTGCCGGCAAACTCTATGTACGCCTCGTCCAATACCACCACGCGCCCGCATTCCAGCAGACGCCGCAGGTCAGCCTCCGGGAGCAGCGTGCCCGAAGGGTTGTTGGGCGCTGCCAGAACAATGAGCTTGGTGCGCTCGGTGAGCGCTGCCAGCACCGCCGGCAGGTCCACGCGAAAATCCTCCCGGCGCGGCACGGCAATGACCCTGCCAAAGAACAGGGGCGGCAAGAAGCTGTACATGCCGAACGTGGGCGGGCAGCTCACCACTTCGTCGCCGGGCTCCAGGTGCAGGCGGATGACCAACTCCAGGAGCTCGTCCGACCCGTTGCCGAACATGATTCTCTCGGCCGGCGCTCCGGCGTAGTTTTCGATGGCCCGCCGCATGTGCAGGTGGAGGGGGTCCGGATAGAGGTCGAAGCGTGCCTGCGCCACCGCCTGAGCGACATCAGGCGCGGGGCCGTAGGGATTCTCGTTCGCATCGAGCTTGATGAGCTCGCCCGCGCCAATACCCAGCCGCTCGGCCAGCCGTTCGGGCGGCTCGACGGCGACGTAGTCGTCCAACTCGGCGATATCGTGCCTGACGGGCGGCGACAGGCGGAGGTTTCGGCTCACGACAACCTCCGAACTCATGCCTCGGTGGCGCTGGCCCGCAGGCGGATGGCTTGCGCGTGCGCGGTGAAACCTTCGGCTTCGGCGAGGGCAATGGCTGGGGCAGCGAGCGCAGCGACACCTGCCTGATTGAGCGCAAACAGGCTCGTTATCTTGAGGAAATCGTTCAGATTGAGGGGCGACGAGAAGCGCGCGGTGCCGCCCGTGGGCATGATGTGGCTGGGGCCAACGACGTAATCACCCAGTGCCTCGGCGCACGCTTCACCCACAAACACACCGCCGGCGTTTCGGACCAACCCGAGCACATCCCAGGCGTTGCGAACCAGCAGGCAGAGATGTTCGGGCGCGTACTCGTTGGCGAGCTCAACGGCCTCTTCCAGGCTGCCCGCCACGATGGCCGCGCCGTTGCGCTGGAGTGACGCTTCGATGATCTCTCGGCGTGACAGCCGCGCCTGCTGACACTCGATTTCGTCGTTCACTCGCTCGGCTAGCACGCGCGAGGTGACGATGAGGATGGGCGAGGCCAGCGCATCGTGCTCGGCTTGGGCCAGCACGTCCGCGGCTACCCAGGCGGGGTTGGCGCTGTCGTCGGCGATGACCACGGTTTCTGTTGGCCCGGGCAGCTGATCGACATCCACTGCGCCGAAAACCTGGCGCTTGGCCAGCACGACGAAGAGGCTGCCCGGCCCCAGGATCTTGTCCACGCGCGGCACCGTCTGGGTGCCGTAGGCCATGGCGGCGATGGCTTGCGCGCCGCCCAGCGCAAACACGCGGTCCACGTGGCACAGCTTGCAGGCGGCCAGGATCAGCGGCGCAACGGCGCCAGCGGTGCTCGCCGGGCTGCACACCACCACCTCCTCCACGCCCGCGACCGCCGCTGGGACGGCAGCCATGATCACGGTGGAGGGATAGATCGCGCGGCCACCGGGCGCATACAGGCCCACACGACGCAGCGGCCGCACGATCTGGCCGGTGGCGCCGGCGGCCGTCCAGTGGGTCCAGGACTCCTGGTGCTGGCGCTCGTGGTATGCGCGCACCTGGTCGATGGCGGTTTGCAGCGCGGCCAGCAGCTCCGGCGGCGTTGTGGCGTAGGCGTGATTGATCTGGGCGCGCGGTACCTCCAGCGCGTCCAGCGTGCTGCCGTCGATGCGATGGGCGTAGTCCAGAGCGGCGGCATCGCCATCCTGGCGCACATCCGCAATGATGCGCGCCACTACCTGCTCCGGTGTGAGCGGAGCACCAAAGATGCGTTCAATCCCGGCGGCCAGCTCCGGGGTCACCTCTACCTGGTCGAAACCGCGGCGGCGCAGCACGGTGCGGCGTGCCAGGTCGAGGTCCTCCAGTATCGCCAGCCGGGTCATCAGCGCTGAACCTCGGCGACCAGGCGTTCGAAGGCGCGGCAGCGATCCTCAAAGACGTATTTGGTGGGGATGGCTTCCATGCCCGTGGCGCCGATCTCCCGCAAGTGATCGATGGCGGTGATCAGTCGCGCGTGATCTACCACCACGTTTACGGCGAACCAGTGGCCCGCGCCGGATTTGGGGTAGACGGGCGAGATGGTCGGCCCGGTGAGTCCGGCTAGCTCGGGGCGCTGCACGATACGCTGGGCGACGGCTTCGGCAGATTCGCCCGCGACATTGGCGATGAGGGAGTAGAAGTCCTGCGCGCGCAGGCTGGCTTCCATGAGCTCCAGCAGGGAACGGGCCATTTCCAGCTTGTGGTCGGCAGCGAGCGTGCGGCGGTTGCCTATGAGACAGGCCTGCGACTTGAGTATGGTGCCGCCCTCCAGCGGCTTGAGGTGGTTCTCCTTGATTGAGGTGCCTGTCTCCGACAGATCGGCGATGATGTCCGCGGTGTCCATGGCGGGCGCCATTTCGAGTGTGCCATCGAAGCCGGTTTCGAGTTGGAAGCCCGGCACGTCGCTGGCACGTAAGAAGCTGCCAACCAGATTTGGGTACTGTGTGGCTACGCGCAAGGGGCTGGCAGCACCGCGCTGGTACGCCAGGGTGGCGAGATCGGCCAGGGTGTTCACCTCAGTCCACGCGGAGGGGACGGCCAGCAGCAGCTCGCAGCGGCCGAAGCCGAGATCGTCGATCACCAGCACTGTTTCGTCGTTTTCATGCCGCTGTTCGGCAAAATCGTTGAGCCCGGTGATGCCGGCATCCACGGTGCCCGCGTTCACCTGCCGGTACACGTCCTTGGAGCGCTGGAAAAAGACCTGGGCGGAAGGCACGCCGCGAATCGAGGCCGTGTACTGCCGCGGGTTTGGCCGCGCTACGCGCAGCCCGCTGAGCTGCATGAAGTCGAGCGCTGGATCCTGCATGCGGCCCTTGCTCGGCAGGGCGAAGCGCAGCTTCTCCACAGGCATGGGAACGCCCATCTTAGCACGCGCCCGGGCCTGTTCGCTCAGTCGGTTGAGCTGCTGGCCGCTGTCGTTGCCGGCTTGCTCTCGCTCGATCCGGTCGAGCTGGCGGCCGGCGCGGTGGACGCGGCTGTCTTGTCCGCGGGCTTCGTAGTGTCGCCGGAGGAAGTGTCGGACTTCTCGGGGGTGGGGGTGGCAGCGGTGGCCGATTTGCGGCTGTCCGTGGCGTAGAAGCCGGAACCCTTGAAGATGATGCCCACAGGCTGGATCACCCGTCGCACAGGGCCGTGACAGGAGGTGCACTCGGTTAAGGGGTCATCGGTCATGCGCTGAAGCGCGTCGAACCGCAGCCCGCAACTCTGGCACAGATATTCGTACACCGGCATGTCCACAACTCCCAGG
>DATKQD010000077.1:0-11898 GCA_035532895.1 Chloroflexota bacterium | reverse complement strand
TTGGCGTCCCAGCGCGGCACCCGTGCCGCGCGCCAGAGGTTTGAGGCCACGGGCGGCGGGCGCAATATCCACCAGATTTACCGGCCGCGACAGAGCGCCAGCGCCGGTCAGGTCGGCGTCGCCGCCGGCATCACGAGCGTTATCGCTCATCCGCGCCGTTGCCTCACCGTCCTGCTCGGCATCCTCGTCCGTGGCGGGCGCCACCTCACCGCGCATCGCCTGGCCGGCAGAAGGCTGCTCGTCCCTCCCGTACTCGCCATGCACTGCGCCAGCTCGCCCGGTAGGTCCGGAACGGTGTGGCCAAGGGACCACGCCAGTGTCGTCCACATCCTCATCGTCGAGTAAAGCCCCGGCAACCAGATGCGCGCCGCCACGCTCCGAATTGCCCGGCTGCAGGCGTTCCAGCAGCTCGAGTACGCGCTGCCGCGCGGTGCTGAAGACAGCCGTGAGTGGGGGCATCTCCAACGCGCCGGCCGGAGGTGCTGGAAAAGGCGAGAGCCGTTCCTGGGCTGCCTCGCTGGAAGCGCCGGAGCCATCGCCCAGGGCATCCGCGTCGGACTGATCGAGCAGCGAAGCGGACACTTCCACCACCACTGCCAGAGCACCCTCCACGCCCCGCTGCAGTGCCAGCTGGCGCAGGTTGCTCGCGGCGACAGCGGCCTCTTCATAGGCGCAGGCGCGGCTTACGTCGTCCTCACTCAGCATGCGCGCCAGGGCCGAGGAGAGCAGCACCACCGTGTCGCCGGGGCCGACGGCTGCGTCGTACACGCGGATGTCCGGCTCGTGCAATCCACCGATGCCGGCGAACACCTCGGCCCGAAGATCGTCTCGGCTCCAGATGCCGCGGCCCAGCTCGTGCGTTTCCGGCACGGCATGCACCGTGCCCTGGTGCAAAATGAAGGCCTGCCCCGGAGGCACAATCACCAGTTGCACCGCGTCCTGTGTGATGGCCGCGCCGCAGAAGCCAACGCCCGAACCACCGCGTGGCACCAGGTCGAGCCCGCCGCGGCCAAGGTGCCGGTGCGCCAGCCGCAGCCCGTCTACCAGCGCGTCACACGGTTCTTCTCGGTGCGTACCCTGATACTCGTTCGCGGCAGTTTCCAGCACCAGCTTGCCCAGCCGAAGTGCGTCGCCTCCGCCGCTCGCCGCGGCAGCTCCGGCCGGCACCAGCGCCAAGCTGGCCAGTCCCTCGGGCTCCGCCAGCGCAAACACGGTCGGGCGCCCGCGGGGTTCTACCACCTCGAGCAGTGCGTCGGCCTCGGCCGGATCGAGATGGCCCACCACCAGACGGGCAGACGTTGCGCGCAGAACTGCTCTCACCCTACTCCGCCATCATAGAACAAACATTCCGCGCACCATCGCGACGGCACTCCATGTCGGATACACAAACGATGCGCAGCCTCCATCGTCACGCTGGTTCGCTACCCTTAGGCCCATGCTCAGCAAGTGCACGGCAATCCTCGCGGCCGGCCTGTTGTGCTCGTCCCTCGCCGGTTGCGGCCGCGGCTCGCCCACCAACCGACCAGTAAACTCACCCCCATCAACGGGCAAGGGCAGCGCTACCGCGCCTACCACTGTCGGGCCTGTCAGTGCCGGGCCGGCCACTCACGCCGCCGGCACATCAGGGCTGCCACAGGCCAGCTTCACTCCACCGCCGAGTGCCGCCGCCGTGCGTCCGGCGAAGCTCACCAATGACAACTGGGGCATGGTCGAATATCAGGCGACGATCACCAACCTGTCGCAGTTCAACGGCATTCCGGTGGACATCAGCGGCCAAATCTTCAACATCGAGCAGGATGCCACCCGGCTCGGTGTCCAAATCTGGGTCTACCCCACGCGTGGCCAAGGCAACACGGTGGTGGTCTTCGCCAAAGCCGGCAATCCGGCCGTGGCAACCGGGCAAACCATCCAGGTCACCGGCACGCTGGATGGCGAGCTGGTGCGGCAAACGAGCCAGGGCCAAACCCTCCACCTGCCGCGAGTGGCAGCCACGCGAGTGCAGATTCGCTCCCAAGCCTCGCCGGCGGCAGCCGCTCCCCCTTCACCTGTTCGCCCATAGGCGCCCTCACCGCCAGCCACACGCTGCTCGATCGGCCGGGCGGCGACGCGAGGGCATTGCTGGCCTCACTTGCCGGTCTCGCGCGTTGACGCACGAAGCATCGCGGCGCTAAAGTTGACTGAGTGACTCAACAATACCCGAGGGAGCACTCGCGGTGAAGATCCCCATGAAGGTGGACTACGCCGTACGCGCGCTGCTGGAACTGGCCGATGCGCACGGCAGCCGCGCCACGCAAAGCGCGGACATCGCCCAGCGCTGGAACATCCCCGCGCAGTACCTGGATCAGCTGCTCACCACCTTGCGCAAGGCGGGACTGGTGACCAGTGTGCGCGGACCTCAGGGCGGGCACACACTGGCCCGGCCGGCGGCGAGTATCACCGTGAGCCAGGTGTTCGAGGCGCTGGAAGGCCCATTTCATCCCGCCGATTGCCTGGAGGACGCCGCGCGCTGCACCTTCTCGCGGGCCTGCTCCATCCAGCAGTTGTGGCAAGAGGTGGAGGTAGCGGTCAGCGACGTGCTGACGGGCGTCACCATCGAAGACCTGGCGCACAAACAGGCGACGCTCAGCCGCCCAGCGATGTATTACATCTAGAGTGAACCGCGACCTGGCGACAGCGGCGGACGTTACCGGCATGATCGGCCACACGCCGATGGTACGGCTGAATCGCGTTACCGCGCAGTCGGCGGCCACCATCCTGCTGAAGATGGAAAGCCTGAACCCCGCCGGCAGCGTGAAGGATCGCATCGCCCACAGCATGGTCTGCGCCGCCGAGCGGAGCGGCGAGCTCACGCCGGACACGCTGATCGTAGAGGCCACCAGTGGCAACACTGGCATCGGGCTGGCCTACATCGCCGCGGCACGCGGCTACCACTTGGTGCTGTGCATGCCGGAAAACATGAGCCTGGAGCGGCGCAACCTGCTGCGCGGCTTCGGCGCGGAACTGGTGCTCACGCCCATGGCCGGCGGCATGGACGCCTCGCTTGAAGCGGCCGAGAAGCTGCGCGATTCCAGCCCACGGGTCTGGATGCCGCGCCAGTTCGAGAATCCCGCCAACCCACAAATGCACCGCGATACCACGGCCGAGGAGATTTGGCACGACACCGATGGCCACATCGACATTTTTGTGGCGGGCGTGGGCACAGGCGGCACCATCACCGGAGTCAGCGAGGTGATTCGCGGCCGGCGCCCGGGCTTCCGCGCCGTGGCCGTGGAGCCGGCCGAATGCGCCGTGCTCACGGGCGGCCGCCCCGGTCCCCATGAGATTCAGGGCATCGGCGCCGGCTTCAAACCGAAGGTGCTGAATATGGACGTGGTGGACGAAGTGATCTGCGTCCGCGGCGCTGATGCCATCGCCATGGCCCGCCGGCTGCTGCGGGAGGAGGGCCTGCTCGTCGGCATCTCCACCGGCGCCAACGTCCTGGCCGCGCTCCAGATCGCCCGGCGGCGAGAGAACCGCGGCAAACTGGTGGTCACTGTGGCCCCCTCCACCGGCGAACGCTACCTTTCAACGCCTCTGTTTCAGGAGTGAGCTCACCAGCGCGGCTGCTACCATGCACACGACCCGTAAAGGCGGGCACAGCGCTCGTGCGGCGCCGATGCTATATTATCTGTAGTTTCATAAACAGGAGATCCAAGAAATCATGAGCAGTTCGCCAGCAGTCACCGACGCAAGCTTTCAGAAGGATGTTCTCCAGGCCGGCGAGCCCGTGCTGGTGGACTTCTGGGCAACCTGGTGCCAGCCCTGTCGGATGGTCGCACCCATCGTCGAGGAGATCGCGGGCGAGCAGGCCGGAAAGATGAAGGTGATGAAGCTCGATGTGGACGAGAACCAGCAGACCGCCATGCAGTACGGCGTGAGCAGCATCCCCACACTCATCCTGTTCAAGGGCGGCGAGCCGGTGGAGCGCGTCGTCGGCTTCAACCCGAAAGAGCGCCTGCTCTCCAAGCTGACTCCCCACCTCAACTGATGAGGTAGCCGTGACCCCGACCTCGCCGGGCCAGGGTCACGGCTCGCCAGCCGCGCCGGGCGAGCGCACTGCACATGGCTATGGCAGATACGGCAGTGAGCAGCTGTGGTCGGCGCGGTGGACACTGCAGACTTTGGTCTGGCAGCGGGGACAGGCCCAGGTGGCCTTGCCCCAGCAGCTGCGCTCCTGGCAGCGTTCGTAGCTTGGACCCACGGCGTG
The DNA here is from genome assembly GCA_035532895.1 of Chloroflexota bacterium. Classification (GTDB taxonomy): domain Bacteria; phylum Chloroflexota; class JAJPGV01; order JAJPGV01; family JAJPGV01; genus DATKQD01. The sequence continues at coordinate 7,652 of DATKQD010000077.1, read as the reverse complement.
CGGGCGCTGCGCCGCCTGGCGCTGCGCTAGCCACCGCGTGAGAGCCGAGCGCGCGGGGGGGCGGCTACGGTCCAGCTCCTGCGCATCCGGCGGCGCAACCTCCTCGTGCACGGGCTCCATGTCATCGGGCACAGCTCGAAACTCCCCCTCGATCATTCGTTCGGCTCTTTACAGCGTCGGATGCAGGCGAACACAACTTGACGCGCCTGCCCCGTGCGTGCGCACCCTGGCTGTTTGCTGCCCCGCACTCAGCGCACGATGAAGATGCCGTGCAAACCCGCGGCGCGATCGCCTGGCTGGGCGGACCAGTAGGCATAACTGCCCGCCGTGGCGGGCAGCTGCACCATGATCTCCTCCACCTGCCCCGGCGGCACGTCCACGTTGATGTTCAGGCCGGGTGAGGTGAGGTCGTGCTTGCGCTGGTCCCCAACCAGCAGCAACAGCACCAGTTGGTTCGGCTGCCCCTCCAGCCGCGCAGGGTTGATGCTGCCGGAATCGAGAAAACGCAGCACGTCCGTTTGTGTGGGCTTGGGGGCGAACACCGCGGCGGCGGCAGCCCTGGGCGCCGGAGCAGCCGGCACGTTGGCCGCGGCACAGGCGCTCAGCAGCAGCAGCGCCAGCAGAGCGACGGCCGCTGTACGAGGCATCAGTCTCGCCAGCTTGGCCCCTCGGCCGCCCGCCGCACGGTTGCACCCGTTCACTGCCGAGGCGCCGGCCAAGCACTGCCCCCGCTCAGGCGTGTAGCTGGCCGGAGATGACGGCAATGCCTTGCTGGATGTTCGCCGCCCCGTTGATAACACCATGAACAGGCTGCACGCCGGCGGGCGTGCCCGTGGTGTTGTTCGTCAGCGCATCGATGTGCTGCTGCAGCAGGTTGGCCAGCTGGCGGGCGTTGCGCGTATCCACAGACGTCAGCAGGCCCCCCAGCTGCGAGCCATTCGCCGCCGCCAGCAGCTCATGTGCGCCCGGCCACTGCCCCGGCTTGGCCAATGCGGCCGCGGCGCCCATGCTGGCCGCTAGCGGAGCGCCCGTGCTGAAGATGCTCGCACCGGCCCCTACCGGCCCGCCTGACATCGAACCCACCGAAGCCACTGAAGCCATGTGCCCTCTCTCCCTCGATCTGCCGGCAGCGCCGGCAGCGATAGTAGCAGCTCAGCTATACTCTCGGGCGTTGGGCAACTCCATTTACGTGGCGCAGATCATCATCGCCGTCGCGCTCATCGCCGCCATCCTGATGCAGTCCAAAGGTACAGGGTTGGGCAGCGTGTTTGGCGGCGACAACTCCGTGTTCCGAACGCGCCGGGGCGCGGAGAAGGGTCTGTTCAACCTCACCATTTTGCTGGGCATTGCCTTCTGCCTCATCTCCATCGTCAACGTCGCGGTAACCCACTCGGTCCTGTAAGGCCACTGCCCATCGCCCTCCTCCCGCTGGGCGCGTAAGGCGGGCGTTGTTCCGCGCTTACCGCCTGCAGATCATCCTCTCGATCCTCGGCTCAGCCGTGGTGGCGCTGCTGATCGCTGTGGTGGCCTACGGCTCGGGCTCGGCCACGGTACCCGCCACCGGAGGCGCTTACGTGGAGGGCATGGTGGGCCAGCCTGAGGTGCTGAATCCGCTGCTTGCCAAGCCCACGGACTATCCTGCCCAGAGCATCGATTCCCTCATCTTCTCCGGCCTCACCAGGGAAGACTCCACCGGCCTGCCCCAGCCCGACCTGGCCAGGAGCTGGGCCATCACCAACGATGGCAAGACCTACACCTTCTACCTGCGCCCCAATGTCACCTGGCAGGATGGCCAGCCTTTCACCGCGGACGATGTGCTCTATACGCTGCAAACCATTCAGTCGCCCACCTTCAGCGGCGATGCCGACCTCGCTTCGGCCTGGCGCGGGGCGCAGATCACCAAGATCGATACGCTGACAGTGCAGGTTACTCTGCCCCAGCCCTTCGCGCCTATCCTGGACTACGCCAGCGTGGGCATTCTACCGGCCCATCTGCTCAGCCAAACCTCACCCGCCGCGCTGTCCTCCAGCACGTTCAACCGGCAGCCGGTGGGCACTGGGCCGTACCGCTTGCTGCGGGCTGACCTCAGTTCCGTGGTGCTGGAAGCCTACCCTGGCTACTATGCAGCCAAGCCATACATCTCCCGCCTCATGTTGCGCTTCTACGAGACTGACCAGTCGGTTGTCCAGGCAGTGCTCGATGGGCAGGTGGAGGGCGACTGGCATGTCACCGCGAGCGACGCTGCCAAACTCCAGCGCGACGGTCGCTTAACATTCTACGAGGCGGTGCAGCCATCCTACAGCGGCCTCGCCTTCAACATGAATGACAGCATGCTGTCACAAACGCCAGTGCGCCAGGCCATTGCCTACGCTATCGACCGCGAAAAGCTGCGAGCACAGCTCCTGCATGGCGCCGCTCAGCTGGCCGAAAGTCCCATTGCCCCCAACTCCTGGGCCTACGATCCCACCACTCCGCAATACACCTACGACCCCGCGCGCGCGGCCAGCCTGCTCTTCAACGCCGGCTGGCAAAAGGCCGGCGGCGCGTGGACCAAGAATGGAGCCCTGCTGGCCCCCGAACTCGTGAGCGATGACAGCCCGGACCACGTGGCCATGGCGCGGGCCATAGCCCAGCAGCTCCGCACGTTCGGCATTGGCGTGAGCCTCAAGACCGTGCCCTTCAACACGTTGCTCACCAGCTACCTGGCTCCGCGAAAATTCCAGATTGCCCTGCTGGATTGGGACCAGGGCAGCGGCGATCCAGACCCCTACGCACTGTGGCACTCCAGCCAGGCCACCCCCGCTGGCCTGAACTTCAGCGGCTGGAAAAGCCCCATGGCCGATGCCGCCTTGGCCAACGGCCGCAAAACCACGGACCTGGCGGCCCGAAAAAGGGCCTACGCCATCTTTCAGCAGACCTTCGCCACCGATCTACCGGCCTTCCTGCTGTTCCACCCCGTGTACGAATACGCGGTGGACAACAGCATCCAGGGTGTAACGCTGCCCTCTGTCATACACCCCTGGGACCGGTTCGCCACCCTGAGCCGCTGGTACATCGAAACCCGGCCGGCCAAGCCCCCGTCCAAATAGGCCAGGCTTGCCAGCCCGCGGCCCCCGGCAGCCGGCTACTCAAACTTGCCGAACGTCCGCACCTTGTCGATGGAGAGCCGCAGCGTCACGTGCGGAATCTTGGCGATGTTGGCGGCGATGCCCGGACCGGCCTCCGCACCGGCGTAGCGGCTGGCCAGCGCCGTGAGGTCCGCCAGCACGGTCGCCTCGGCCGCATCCAGCGTGACGGCGCCCTCAATGTTCACATGGCGCCCGTCGGCCACCACAATGAACGACGCACGCTTGTCGCGCTTCAAGTTGCGCACCTTTTTGGTGCCCTGGCCCGTGTTCATGATGATCTCGTTGCCGCGCAGCTGATACCACAGGGCCGTGAGCTGCGGCGAGGTGTCCTTATTGATGGTGCCAATGGTGCCCAGGTGTTTCTCGTCCAAAAATGCCCGCTGCGGGCCCGTTAATTCCGCCATAGCCTGTGGCAGCTCCCTTCCCGTGCTGAAACATACGTTAACCGCCAGCACAAAGCAGGCGGTTTGTTCGCAAGGATTGTACGCCGCCAGCGCGTCAGTCGATGTGCTGGTAGGCCGGCAGGGTGAGGAACTCTGTGAAGTCGTCGGCCAGCGCTACCTGCTCGAACAGTTGCCGCGCCAGCGGGAACTTGCCGGAGCTGTACTGCGCATTGCCCCAGGTGGCCCGAATCTTCTCCAGCTCCTCATCTTCAAGCCGGCCAATCAGCTCGCGTGTCACCGGCTGTCCGTCTTCAAGTCGCACCCCATGATGCAGCCACGACCATACTTGCGAGCGCGAGATCTCGGCGGTGGCAGCATCCTCCATGAGGTTGAAGATCGCGGCGGCCCCGGTGCCCCGCAGCCACGATTCGATGTACTGGATACCCACGCTCACGTTGTTCCGCAGCCCGGCCTCGGTCATCACGCCATTGGGCACGTGCACCTCCAGCAGCTGACTGGCCTGCACCTGCACCTCGGGCCGCTGGCGCTGCACCTGGTTGGCGCGGCCGCCCAACACACGATCGAACTCCTCCATGGCCACGGGCACGAGATCCGGGTGCGCCACCCAGGTGCCATCGAAGCCATCACCAGCCTCACGCTCCTTGTCCTCGTGTACCTTCGCCAGCGCCACCTCGTTCACCTTGGGATCGCGGCGGCTGGGGATGAAGGCGGCCATGCCTCCCACGGCAAAGGCGCCCCGGCGGTGGCACGTCTTCACCAGCAGTTCGGTATAGGCCCGCATGAAGGGCACCGTCATGGTCACAGAGGCGCGATCTGCCAGCAGGAAGTCGCGCCGGCTGCCGAACTTCTTGATGATGCTGAACATGTAATCCCAGCGCCCAGCATTAAGGCCCGCCGAGTGATCGCGCAACTCGTACAGAATCTCATCCATCTCGAAAGCCGCCAGCACGGTCTCGATGAGCACCGTGCCCTTGCAGCTGCCGTGGGGCAGGCCCAGCTCCTGCTCGGCAAAGCTGAACACGTCGTTCCACAAGCGGGCCTCGCGGTGGCTCTCCATCTTGGGCAGGTAGAAGTAGGGGCCAGAGCCTTTATCCAGGAGCCGCCGCCCGTTGCGATAGACGTACAGTCCAAAGTCAAACAGGCTGCCGGAGATAGGCTGGCCCTCGAACAGCACGTGTTTCTCCGGGAAGTGCCAGCCCCGCGGCCGCACCAGCAGCGTGGCCACCTGATCGTTCAGCCGGTACACGCGGCCATCGGGATTGTGGAACTCAATGCTGCGCTCGATCGCGTCGGTCAGGCTCTGCTGACCCAGCACCAGGTTCTCCCAGGAGGGCGTAAGCGCGTCCTCAAAATCCGCCATAAACACAGACGCCCCACAGTTCAGGGCGTTGATGATCATCTTGCGCTCGGCCGGCCCGGTGATCTCCACTTTGCGGGTCTGCAGGTCCGCCGGCACAGGCGCCACCTGCCAGTCGCCCTCACGCACGCTCCGTGTTTCGGGCAAAAAGTCCGGCAGCTCGCCGGCAGCCAGGGCTCGCGCGCGCGCGGCCCGCTGCGCCAGCAGTTCGGCACGCCGCGCCCCAAACTCTGCCTGCAAGCCCCCCACAAACGCCAGCGCCTCCGGCGTGAGCACCTCGGCATACACGCCGTCTGCTTTGCCTTGCACTTCTACCGCCCGAGTGGCTGCCATGCTGCCCTCCTGTTCCTATTGAACTCCGCCCCCACCGCCTCCACCTGACCTTCAGAAAATGATCGCCACCACGCTGATGGCCCGGCGCACGGGACTGAGGCAATTCCGACAACATCATAGCTACCGTCCTGGCCCCGGAGGCACGCATTGCGCCCCCTCGCCGACGCATCCGCTGGCGGGCGGACGGGCGAGGGAGTGGGCTGAGGACCGAAGCACGGCCCCGAACGATCAGGCTGGCCGGTTGCCGGCCGCCTCCGGGTTCAACACGTTCATGGGCTGGCCATCGAGGAACGCGTGCACCAGCGCCAGCGTCTGCGGGATCATCGTGGCATAGCCGGCGTCCGTCGGCCAGCCGCAGTGCGCCAGCAGCAGCGCGTTATCCAGCGAGCGCAGGGGGTGGTCTGTCGGCAGCGGCTCCTCGTCATACACGTCCAGCGCAGCGCCGCCGATACGGCCCTCGCGCAGCGCTTCCACCAACGCCGCCTCGTCCACAACAGGACCGCGGGCGGTGTTCACCAGGATCGCGTCCCGCTTCATGCGCCGCAGCAACTCCGCGCCGACCAGGCCCCGCGTGGCGTCGGTGAGCCGCACGTGCAGCGAGATCACGTCGGCCTCGGCGAACAGCGCCTCCAGGGAGCGAAACTCCACGCCAGCCGCGGCGGCGCGCTCGGGCGTCAGCGTTTTGCCGGCGGCGACCACGCGCATGCTGAAGAATTGCGCCGCCTTGGCTACACCGGTGCCCAGCCGACCCAGCCCCACGATGCCGAGCGTTTTGCCATACATCACCCGGCCCGTCGGTCCCGGCCAGGCGCCCGCGTGCAGCGATCGATCCTGCTGGCCGAACTGCCGCAGCGCGGCGATGATCATGCCGATCGTCACCTCGATCATGGACGCGTTGCCTCCGGCCGTACGCCCGGCTACCTCAGTCGGCGCAACTACTGGCGCGCCCATGCTGCAGCACACCAGAACGCCGCGCGCGGTAGCGGCGGGCACGTCGATGTGCGGCACGTCAGGCCCGCCGATCTGGGCGATCATGCGCAATCGAGGCATCTCCGCCAGTTGCTCCGCGCTGAAGCGCGTCCGCTCACGCTGGCCCACCACAACCTCGGCCTGGCGCAACTCGTCCCACAGCCTCGGGCTCCGCTCGCGCACCACCACCACCTCGGCTCGCTTACGCAGCTCCGCCACCTCCGATGAGATGTCGAACGCGCCATTCCAATCGTCCGGAATCACCACCCGCATGTCTGTTGTTCCTCTTCGCTGACTTCGGCAGCCAGTGTAGCCGAGCCCGAGCGCTCGACCCTGCTTCGAAGCCCGCTGCCCCAAGTTCTCGCGTAGAATTCGCGCGTGACCGGCACTCGGACGAACAGCGCATGAGCCGCCCGTTCAACGTGCCATTTGCCGCCGGCACACACGACCGCGCGGCCTTTCGGCGGCGGGATGATACCTGGCTGGAGGAAGCGCGACAGGCCCCAGGTACCCGCATCCTGGTAGTGAGAGCCAGCGCCCAATTGCTGGCCAGCGGCGCTGAGCTGGGCCACCTGCCACCCCACGCCGTACCCGCCGGCGCAGACGTGACTTTCCTGGGACTCGATGAGGACGGCCAGGCGGTGTTTGTGCTGGACGCGGGCGCGGATGGTGCTGCCCTGCCTCTACCCGAGACGACCGAGTTCACCGAGCTGCGCACGCTGGCTGCCGCCACCCCCGGCGGCCCCGCGGCCATCGCCGCGCAGGCCGTGGCGATGGTGGGCTGGCACCGCCGCCACCGTTATTGCGGCATTTGCGGCAGCCCTACCCTGCCCGAAGAGGCTGGCCACTCCCGCCGCTGCACCGGCTGCGCCGCGCAGCACTTCCCCCGCACCGATCCTGCCGTCATCATGCTCGTCACGCACGGCAGCAGCTGCGTGCTCAGCCGCCGCCGCGGCTCGCGTCTGCCCATGTGGACCGCCCTCTCGGGCTTCGTGGAGCCGGGCGAAACCCCCGAGGACGCGGTGGCGCGCGAGGTGCACGAGGAGGTCGGCCTCACCGTCTCCTCAGTCGTGTATCGCGGGGCGCAGCCGTGGCCCTTTCCGCTGTCCCTCATGCTCGCCTTCGATGCCGAAGCCGAGTACGCGGACCTGGTAGTGGACGAAGAGCTTGAGGACGCGCGCTGGTTCACACGCGCCGAACTCCGGGCCGGTGTCGCCGCCGGCGCCATCGCCTTCCCGCCGCCTATGTCCGTGGCCTATCACCTGGTCCACGACTGGCTGGACAGCTCAGCGGGGGACTAGCCCGAACTTCCAGTCCGATTTAGGCGAAATGAGCACGAAATAGGGCTCCGAGGCGTTGTGAGTCTGTCTACGCCTTCAGGCTAAGCCCCAAGAGGCCGAATGCGCGAGCTTGGAATGGGCTCGGCTGAGTGGTCATGTCGAAGGCTGCCTGGCCGTCGGC
>DATKQD010000076.1:0-8870 GCA_035532895.1 Chloroflexota bacterium | reverse complement strand
CAGGCCTCATTCGGCAGTTCCGCCCGCGCGTGCGCGATCATCTCCTCCGCCAGCGCGCGGTCCACGATCATCGCGAGCTCGGGGCCACTGAGGGCCGCCATGCTTCGCCCGCTTGCCCACGAGCGCGGTGCTTCCCAAGGGACGGATCTGCCTCCGAACAGAGAGGAGCCCTCACCCTGCCCTCTCCCGCCGAGGGCGGGCGAAGTGGTTCGTCCAGCTGCGGGTTACCACCAGAACTTCTTCTCGGCGCTGGGTTCGTACCCGCGGGTCCACAGCTCGCTGCTCAGATATTTCCAGCCACCATCCGCCAGCAGGATGACGATGTTGCCCCGCTCCATGCGCCGGCCGTAGCGCTTGGCCGCGTGCAGTACGGCGCCACAGGAAACACCAGCGAAGATGCCTTCGCGGCGCGCCAGTTCCTGCGTCGCCGTGAAGGAGTCCTCTACGGTGACCATGATCTTGCCGTCCAGCTCCTCCACGTTCAGCACCGGCGGCACAAAGCCATCGTCCAGCGAGCGCAGCCCCGCGACCAGCTCGCCCTGGTAGGGCTCCGCGGCCACGATCTTGACGCTCGGGTTGTGTTCCCGTAGCCGGCGGCCGGTGCCCATGAGCGTGCCACCCGTGCCCAGGCCCGCCACGAACACGTCCACCTCCGGCAGAGCGTCGAGAATTTCTGGCGCCGTGCTCTCGTAGTGCGCGCGCGGGTTGGCCTCATTGGCGTACTGGTACGGCATGTAGCAGGCGGGATCGGCCGCGGCCATCTCACGGGCCACGGCAATGGAACCGTTAGTTCCCTTGTCTGGCGGCGAGTACACCATCTCCGCGCCGAAGATCTGGAGCAAGCGCGTGCGCTCCTCGGTCACGTTCTCCGGGATGACCACCCGCACGGGGTAGCCCTTCACCTGGCCGATCATGGCTAGGGCGATGCCTGTGTTGCCGCTGGTTGGCTCCAGGATGGTCATGCCGGGCTTCAGCTCGCCCGCGGCTTCGGCCGCCTCGATCATGGAGCGGGCGATGCGATCCTTTACGCTGCCGGTGGGGTTGTGGCCCTCCAGCTTGGCGAAGATGTGAACGTCCGGCCGGGGGCTGAAGCTCTTTAACTCCACCAGGGGCGTATGCCCAATCGCCTCGACGATGCTGCCGTACAGGCCGGGGCGAGGCAAGGCGCGGTTACCCCCCAGCCATAGCCGGCAGTATGGACACCACGTCGCCATCCTTCACCGGCGTTTCCATCCGCTGCAAAAAGCGCACGTCCTCGTCATTGACGTACAGGTTCACGAAGCGGTGCAGCTGGCCGCTGTCGTCGCTGATCTCGCTCGTGAAGCCAGGGAACTGCCGGTTCAGGTCCGACAGCACCTGGTTCACGGTGCTCCCGCTCGCCCGGAGGGTCTTCACGCCGTTGGTGACCTTTTGCAGCAACGGCGGCACGTGCACTTCTACCGGCATGGGCGCTACACGGCCACCGCGACAGGCGCTTCCACGGAAGACTCGCGCGGCGGCATGCCGCAGAACTCCTCGTAATCGATCAACTCGTGGATCGTGGGGTGGTCGCCGCAGACTGGGCAGTCAGGGTCGCGCCGCACGCGCACTTCCCGGAATTGCATCTCCAGTGCATCAAACAGCAGCAGCCGCCCCTGCAGGCTTTTGCCGATGCCCAGGATGAGCTTTACCGTCTCAATCGCCTGGAGCACGCCAATCATGCCCGGCAGCACGCCCAGCACACCCGCTTCCGCGCAGCTTGGTACGGCGCCGGGTGGTGGGGGCGCCGGGTAGAGGCAGCGGTAGCAGCCCTGGCCCGGCAGAAATACGTTGGCCTGCCCTTCAAAGCGGAAGATGCTGCCATCCACCAAAGGCTTCTTCAACAGCACCGCCGCGTCGTTCGCCAGGTAGCGTGTGGGGAAGTTGTCGCAGCCATTGATGATGATGTCGTATTGCTCAAACAGGCGGAAGGCGTTCTCTGACGTCAGAGGTTCCTCGTGGCCCACCACCTCAATCAGCGGGTTGATGTCCAACAGCCGCTCTTTGGCGGACTCAACCTTGGACCGGCCGATGTTTCTGGTGCTGTGCACGATCTGGCGTTGCAGGTTGCTGACGTCCACAACGTCAAAATCGACGATCCCAATGGTGCCGACGCCGGCAGCAGCCAGGTACATGGCGGTGGGCGAGCCCAGCCCGCCAGCGCCGATGAGCAGCACCTTGGCCGCCTTGAGCTTGCGCTGGCCCACGCTGCCAACGTCCGGAATGATCAGGTGCCGGTGATAGCGCTGTATGTCTTGGGGTGTCAGTGTGGGCAAACTCATGATTCAGGAGCCTCCGAGGTACTTAGGTGGATGATCGGCGAATTGTCTACTAATTCTATCGACAATGTCTACTTTAGGCCCTGCGCGGCGGCCCGTCAACTCAATCTCCGCCACTCTGAGCGTAACCGAGGATGATCTGGTCGATCACGCGCTCCACTGGCGCCCAATCGTCCGTGAACACGGGACGTGTCGCGGTTACGCGGCGCACGTGGCCCGGCAGGACAGTCCCGCTGATACGGCTCAGCCGCGGATCTCGAACGGCAGCCATGTTCGCGGCCAGGTTGCTCAGGTGGGTGGGCTCGTTCGTGCCCACGATAATCGTGTTCACGCGCGGGGCCGGCAGGTCGATGGTGTACACGTCCGGGAACACCGCGTGCATGGTGCTGGCGATCACCTGCACCAGCCGGTAATCCGTGGCTGTACGGCCCACGTTGATAGCCGCGACGCCGCGTGGCGTGAGGTGCTGGCGCACGTCTTGGAAGAACTGCTGAGTGGTGAGATGAAAGGGAATGTACGGCTGCCGGTAGGCGTCCACGGCGATAACGTCGTAGCGCTTGTGGGTGGTGGTCAGAAAGTAACGGCCGTCCGCCGCGATGGCCGTGAGATTAGGCTCCGTCATGCCGAAGTAGCGGCGGCCAACGGCGATGATTTTCGGGTCGATTTCGACACCGTCGATCGGGATAGGGCCGAATACCGCCGTCAGCTCCCGCGCGGTGGTGCCGCCCGCCAGGCCGATCACGGCCGCGGAGCGCACATCGGCCACGCGCTCGCCGGCGTTGAAGAAGGGTGCCAGCAGGAAATAGTCCCATTCATCGCCCGTGAGCAGCCGGTTGGGGTTGTAGATGGAGTGGATGGCGTGGCCCTCGTCCAGGATGAGGTCGTTCTCCGGGCCGACCGGTGTGCTGCGCTGCACCACCTGGATGTAGTAATAGGCGGACTCGGTGGAATAGATCAGCTTGCCGAAGGGCGCCGGCCTGAGGACGCCTTCCGGCAGTACGGTCAGGCAGGCCACGGGCACCAGCAGCCAGAACCAGCGCGGCTGCACGCGCCACAAACCCACCACCGACACACCCAGCAAAGCCAGTGAAAACACCGAGAAGGTGCGGGGGGTGCCAATGCTCGGCACCAGCACAAAGGCCGTGACGACCGTGCCGGCGATACTGCCCACCGTGGAAAGCGCGTAGATACGCCCGGTGGCGCTACCGGCGGACTGGCTGTCACGCACTGCCAGCCGAATCGCAAACGGTGATATGCAGCCCAGCAGCGTCATCGGCAGCGCAAACAGCAGCACCACACCCACCAGCGAGCCGAGGAATACGCCGGCGTTGAGGCTGGCGAAGCCTAGGCTGGAGAGCGACAGGATCGGCCGCGCCACGATCGGGATCAGCCCGATGGCGAAGCCGGCCCACGCCGTGAGCCCCAGTAGCAGTCGGAATGATGGCCGGCGATCCGCCAATCGCCCGCCCACGAGGTAGCCCGTGGTCAGGTACAGCAGTACCAGCCCAATAAGTACTGCCCAGATGTACAGAGAGGTGCCGAAATACGGCGCCAGCAGCCGCGACCCCGCGAGCTCCACGCCCAGTGAGCTGAACCCGCCCAGCCCAGCGATGCCGCCCAGCCACCAGTCGGGCACGCGCGGCCCGCGGAGGTCCACGCCTTGTGGACCGCGATCAGGCGCGCTCTGGACCATGTCACACAGCGTATCCGGGCCGAGGGAGCGTGCCGGCACATGCAATGAGAGCGCTTTCAAAGCGTACAGTTAAGCTGAGACATGGCAGCGGTTCAACAGCCGGCGCTGGCGGCGCCACACGTTTCCACGCGGGAGGATCGCACCGCGCTATCGGTGATGGTCACCTCTCACGCGGTGCAGCACTTCTATGTGGCCGGGCTGGCACTCACCTATCCGCTGGTGGTGGATACGTTTCACATCTCGTACGGCGTGTTGGGCGCGGTGCTGGCCATCGCCGGGCTGGTGGGCGGGCTGCTGCAGGGCGCGGCGGGCCTCATGAGCCGGGTTTCGGCACGTCTCATTCTGACCCTCCAGAACGTGGGGCTGGGCATCGCTTGCGCCGCGGCCGCCGTGGTACCGGGCTTCGCGCTGTTCGGCGCGGCGCGCTGTTTTGGCGCGCTGGTTTCCTGGCCGCAGCACCCGGTTGGCAGCGCCTACCTCGCGGAGCGATTTCCCCAACGGCGCGCTGCCGTGCTCAGCTGGCACACGGCTGGCGGCAGCCTGGGCACTGTAGTGGTGCCGCTATTCACCTCCGCCATCATCGCGCTGGCGGGCTGGCGCTGGGCGCTCGTGGCGCTGGCCATTCCCCTCGCCGCTGGCGGCCTGCTGGTGCTGGCCAAGCTGCCTCCCGAGCGCGCGGCTGCTGCCTCGCGGCCTGCCAGCAGCGATGCCTCGGCTCGGCCCGCTGCCCGCTCCGCATGGGCCGTGCTGCGCCAGCGGCGAGTGCTGCTGGTGCTCATCGCCTCCACCGTGGCTGCCGGTGGGCGCGGCCTGGGTACGGTGTCGACCTTTGTGCCCGCCTATCTCCAGAGCGATCTCAAGCTGGGGCAGTTTGCCGTGGGTGGTGTGTTCACGGTGGTGCTGGCTGCCAGCGTGGTAGGCCCTATTGCCGCCGGCTACCTGGCGGATCGCATCGGTCGCATGCGTGTCACGGTGCTGGCCTACGCCGGCGGCGCGGCCTCGCTGGCGAGCTTCGTGCTGGTGGGCGCGAACCTCGCCGCGCTGTTCGGCGCTGGGCTGGCGCTGGGCATGCTGGCCTACGCCGAATCGCCCCTGCTGCAGGCGGTGTTCGCCGATGCCGCCACCGGGGCCGACCAGCGCACGACCTTCGGCTTCTTCTTCGCCATTGCCTACGGCGTGGGCGCGCTGTGGCTGGCACTGCTCGGCTGGGTAATCGACGTGCTGGGTTTCCAGGCGGCCTTCTTTACCATGGCCGGCTCGTTTGTCGTGGCCGGCATTCTCGTCGCTCTGGCTGCGCGCGCACCCGAGACAGCGCCCACCAGCTAGAAGTTCCATCCCGAAATCGCGGCAAGCTCCCGCGCGCACCCCGGCTTGCCGACGCGGCCCCAGGCGGGGAGCCATTCCTCGGCGGAGCGCCCTGGATGGCCGTGTGCGGCGGCGGCAATGGTCGCCACCCACTTACCCCGCGATGTGGATGGGGAAGCGCAACGGTCCGCCCGGCAGCCGCTGAAGCGTGGCCAGGTTGTACATGCCCACCTCCACGGTCCAATCTCCGGGTGGCACAGCCACGCTGCGAGGATCGTCCACCACGTCACCTCGGCGCCAGGCCGAAGTGGGAAAGGCCCCACCCCGTGGCTGGCCGTCAGCCTGCGCGGCCAGCTTGCCCGCGCCATTCAGCACGTGCACATAGACCGTGTAGTCCTTCGTTGGTGTTGCCGTGGCTTGCCAGCGCAGGTCCAGCTCGAGCTGCCCGCCCTGCGCGGACCACCCATACGCCTGCAGAGTGATGCCGTTGCCCAGCACCAGCCGGGCGGGGGTGAGATCGGGATTTGCCGGGGGAGGCGGGGGGGCCATGACGATTGGCCCCAGCAGCAGGCTGCCGCTGGGCAGTGTTCGGCCGCTGCCGTCCACCAGGCTCTGGCGCACGGCGCCGAAGTCGTCGTACACGCCGATCTCCAACCGGTATGCGCCTGGCGGCAGCGACGCGGGCAGCGGCAGGTCCAGCCACTGCACCACCTCTTCGCCGGCGAGCCAGTTGGTAGAGGGCAGCAGCGGCCGGTCCACTTCGGCGACGGCCGCGCCCGCGGCGTTGATGAGGTGGCCAAAGAGCGTGTACTGGAGATCCGCCGGCCGCCGGCCACCCGGCCACGTCCACGACACGCTCGCTGGGAGCACCCGCTGGCCGGCCGCTAGTCGCTCAGGCGTAGAGAACGCATCGAGGTGCATGCCATTGCCGACCTGCAGGCCCAACCCACGGCTCAGTAAAGCCGCCAGCACCGGGCGCACCTGAGCCGCGGTGAGGACGTAGGCACGGATGGCATCGCCTTCGCCAGGCAAATGGTTCACGTAGCGCTGCTGGGCCGCGAAGTGCGCCCGCAGGAAGTGCGCCGTGTCCGTATCGCCCGCCATGGTGACGTACAGGGCGGGGGCATCGCTCACGGGTGGCGCCGCGAACTCCGGCGATCGGTAATCGTCCAGCCAGAAGACGTCCAGCCCGGCGCGGCGGAGCACCGAGCTCATTACATCGGAGGGATCGAGGTCGCCGTCCACATACACCCGGTGCACGCCCGCCTTCGCCGCCAGCGCCTCCAGGCTGGCGGCCGTGCTGAATGTCTGCTGATAGGGCAGGCCATAGTCGTTGTGGATGTAATAGCCGGGGATGACCGCGAAGAAGATGCCGGCCATGGCCAGCGCGTTGGCAACCAAAATGGTCAGCAGCGGCAGCCCCACACGAGGCCACCAGCGATCCAGCAGCAGGCCGGTGAACAGGGCTGGCAGCGGCAGCACCGTGGTGAAGTAGTAAGGGTACAGCGCCACAGAATGCCGGGCGAACAGCGCCACCGGCAGCAGCAGCCACAGCAGCAGCAGTCCATACAGCCGTGCCTTGCTGGCCGGTCCCGAGCGCAACGCTCGGACTAGCCGCAGCAGCACCAGCCCCGCGCCGGCGGCGAACAGCGCCATCTCCAATCCCAGCAGCACGGCTTCGATACCGGCTGTCGAATCGAACACGGAGCCGGCTTGTCCGGCGATGGTTTGGAAGCCCTTGTGCGTAGCCATCGTCAGCGCTCCCAGCACGCTGGCCAGGTCCAGACTGGCGTGCCCGCCACTTACCCCACGAAAGGCGCTGTTGTAGGGCAGGACGATGCCCAGCAGATAGCGGTAGGAGAGCAGGCCCCACAGAGCGAGCCCTGCCAGCAGCGGCCACGGCCGCACCCGCCGCCAGCCGGCGCCCAGGATGATGGCGGCGGTGGCCAGCAGCATGAGCCCCAAGATGTACACCTGGGTGAGGATCGCCAGCCACAGAAACAGCAGCACCAGGTCGTACCAGCGTCCGCGCAGCAACCAGCGGGCTGCCGCCCAGAAGAAGAGGATCTGGAAAGGCACCAGCAGGTCTTGCGCCTGCATGCGCCGGCTGAAGATGATGGCCCAGGAGTTGACGGCGAACAGCAGCGCGGCGATGAGGGCTGGGCGCGGGCCGAAGAACTCGCGGGCGAAACGCTGCAGCGCCCACACGCCTACGACATTGAGCAGCGCCACGGCCACCGCGCCGGCCAGGGCGGAGTGCACCACTGCCGCCGGCAGCAGCATCAGGTACACCTGAAACGGCCCGTTGCCGATGCCGATGGAGGACTTGATGCCCTGCAGCGGCAGCTGATGCGTCGCCAGCGTCCGCAGAGCAGCCGACCAGAGGCGTTCGTCGTCCGATCCGTACTGACCGTACTGCAGCTCGAACAGCCGCAGGAACGCCGCCAGCAGGAGCACGCCCGCCAGCGCCAGCGTTCCCGCTCGCCGGCCGGCGAGCACACGCCGGCCCCCGATCATCGCCCAACAGGATAGCAGCGACGCGTGACGGCGAGCGACTGCCGCGGCAAGTCGATAGTCACGCGGGACGCGGCCGAAGTTGGCGAGCCGGGAGATTCCGCGCGCGGCGTGCGGGCGCGCCGCTAAACTGGCCTGTGGGCGAGCCAGCGGCTGGCCATCACCGCGGCGATGGCGCCGTCGCCCGCCGCGGCCGAGAGGAGCGACACGGAGCCCTGGCGGATGTCGCCCGCGGCGAAAGCGCCCGGCAGCGAGGTCTGCAGTGTGGCATCCACCACCACGTGGCCGCCGCCATCCAGCTCCACGCAGCCCTCCAGGAAGGCTGTGCTCGGCGCCAGCCCAGTGAATACGAAGACGCCCGCCACCGGCAGCTCGCGCGTGCCTTCACCCGCGGTGCGCAGCCGCACCGCTCGCACCGTGCGACTCTCCACGGCTGGCGGCGTGGTTGATGGTTCCTGTTCGGCAGCCGCCGCGCCGGTTGTGGGCCCGCCGGCCGCGCGGGGCGAAGGACTGTTGCCCGTTCCAAGGATCTCCAGCACCTCGCACCCGGGCAGCAGCGTCACGTTGGTCAGCCCGGCCAGGCGCTTCTGAGCCGCGGCGCGCGCGCGTGGTTGGGCCGCGCGCAGTAGCACCCACACCCTGGCAGCGTGCTCGGCCAGCACGGCCGCCTCATCCAGCGCGGAATCGCCGCCGCCCACAACGCAGACGTCCTTGCCGGCGAAGAGCGGCCCATCGCACGAGGCACAGTGCGACACGCCTCGGCCCAGCAAGGCCGCTTCGCCCGGCACCCCTAACTCACGGAAACCCGATCCGGCCGCCAGCACCACGGTGCGCGCAGCGAGCGTTCGATCGGCGCAGGCCACCTCCCACTGGTCGCCCTGGCGTGCCAGCGCCAGCACCGAATCCATCACAAACTGCGCGCCGGCCGCCTCCGCCTGCTCCTGTACCAGCGGTCCCAGCTCGTAGCCGGCGATGCCGCGGGGGAAGCCGGGGAAGTTTCCCACGGCCTCCACGTTCAACACCTGCCCGCCGGACGCCATGCGCTCGACCACCACCGTCTC
>DATKQD010000075.1:0-2903 GCA_035532895.1 Chloroflexota bacterium | reverse complement strand
GCCTGCCAGGCACTGGGACTGGAAACGGTTGCCGCCGTGTCGGAAGCCGACCGCGACAGCCTGCCCGCCAGGCTGGCTGATCGGTCGGTCTGCATCGGCCCGGCCCGAGCCGCCGACAGCTACCTGAACGTCGCCGCGCTGATGACCGCCGCCCAGGGGACGGGCTGCCAGGCGCTTCACCCCGGATACGGCTTCCTGGCGGAGTCAGCGGAGCTGGCCGAGGCCTGCACGCGGCTGGGGATGACGTTCGTCGGCCCGCGCGCCGAGCACATCCGCTCCATGGGCAACAAGCTCCAGGCGCGCGAGACGGTGCGAGCTTTAGGCATCCCAACCGTGCCGGGCTCGAAGAGTGTCGGAACGCGCCAGGAGGCGGAGTCCGCGGCCGAGGAGCTTGGCTTCCCGGTGCTGTTCAAGGCGGCGTCCGGTGGCGGCGGGCGCGGGATCAAGGTCGTGCATGACCGCCCTGCGCTGGGCGTGGCATTTCAAACGGCCGCGGCGGAGGCGCGAGCGGCCTTCGGAGATGCGACGCTGTACCTGGAGCACTACGTCGCCAACGCACGGCACGTCGAGGTCCAGGTGCTGGGCGATCGTTTCGGCACGACAGTCCACCTGGGCGAGCGCGACTGCTCGCTCCAGCGCCGCTATCAGAAGATGGTGGAAGAGGCTCCGGCCAGCCATGTCCCGCCTGGCGTGCGCGAACAGATTCGTCTGGCCGGGGCAACCATCGCCGCGAGGTTGGGTTACGAAAGCGCCGGCACCGTGGAGCTCATCTACGACCAGGACACCCAGGACTTCTATTTCCTGGAGATGAACACCCGCATCCAGGTGGAACACCCTATTACAGAGATGGTCACCGGCATCGACCTGGTGCAGGCTCAGCTGGCGATTGCCGACGGCCGGCCGCTGGCGTTCACGCAGGACGACCTGCGCTTCGCCGGCCACGCCATCGAGTGCCGCGTTACTGCCGAGTCGGCCGAGCACAACTTTCGGCCTTGCCCCGGATCGATCGTCGCCTGGGAGCCACCCAGCGGGCCTGGCATCCGTGTGGACACGCACTGCTACGCCGGCTACGTGGTGCCACCCTTCTACGACTCGCTGCTGGCGAAGTTGATCGTCCACGGCGCGGACCGGGAGGAGGCGCTGCAGCGCCTGCGCGACGCTCTGGCGCGCTTTCATGTAGCCGGGGTGGACACCACCATCCCATTCCTGCGCGCGCTAGTGAGCGACCCGGATTTCGAGCAGGGTAAGGTGAACACCCGCTGGGTGGAAGAACGGAAGCTTGCGCAACGAGCGGCGGCGTAGCAACCATCGGAGGGAGACATGGCGCAGATCAGGTTCGTCGACACCACCATCCGGGACGGACACCTGAGCCTTTGGGCCAACAACATGCGTACCGGCATGATGCTGCCCATCGCTCACATCCTGGACCGGGCCGGCTTCGAAGCGATTGAGTGCATCTACGTCGACGCCCGCAAGATCGTCCGGGAGCTGAAGGAGGACCCGTGGGAGCGCCTGCGGCTGCTCCGCCAGCACATCACCGAAACGCCACTGCGGGTCATCACCAACCGGTTCCGCATCTTTCAGTTCTCGCCGGACGTGCTGTGGGAGCTGCAGATGGAGTGCCTGGCCCGCATCGGCATCCGCCAGGCACGCATTTCGGACGACTGGAACCGGCCGGCTCGCTGGCGGGAGCAGGTGCGGGTGGCGCGCGAGGTCGGGATCGACCCGATCATCAACCTCATCTTCTCCGAGTCGCCCAAGCACACGGACGAGTACTACGCCGAGCGCGCCCGCGAAGTCGCCAAGCTTGACGTCTATCGCGTGTGCCTCAAGGATCCCGGCGGCTTGCTCACGCCGGAGCGCATGCGGACGCTGGCGCCGGCCGTCCTGGCCAACGTGGGCGACAAGTACGTAGAGCTGCACTCGCACTGCACGACTGGACTCGGGCCACTCAACGCGCTGGAGGCCGTGAAACTTGGCCTGCGTACTGTGTGCGTCGGAGTGCCGCCGCTGGCCAATGGCACCGCGCTGCCCAGCGTGTTCAACGTCTGCAAGAACCTGCGGACGATGGGCCACGAGCCCGTCGTGGACGAGGATTCGCTCCGGCAGGTCGAGCAGCATTTCACTTACATCGCCAAGCGCGAAGGCTTTCCGCTGGGCACGCCCGTTGAGCCGGATATCGGACAATACGCGCACCAGGTGCCTGGCGGCATGCTTTCCAACCTGCGCCATCAGCTGGCCCTCATTGGGCGGGAAGATCGCTACCAAGCGGTGCTGGAAGAGTGCGGTCGCGTCCGCGAGGAGTGGGGCTGGCCGGTTATGGTAACCCCGCTGTCGCAGTTCGTTGGGACCCAGGCCGCCATGAACGTGGTCGCGGGCGAGCGCTATAGGGTCGTATCCGACCAGGCCATCGAGTACGCCCTGGGCTGGTGGGGTGGCGAAGAGGCCATCAATGGCATGTACCCCGACGTGCGCGACAAGATCCTGTCCCGGCCGCGCGCCCGAGACATGGCCGCCAGCCCTCCACCCGTGCCCACGCTGGCCGAAATCCGATCCCAATACGGCGGCCCTGGCGTGAGCGACGAGGAGCTGCTGCTGCGCTACGAGATCGGCCAGGACGAGATCGCGGCCATGCGCGCGGCCGGCCCACCGCGCCCATATGTCACCGATGATCTGCCGCTGGTGCTGCTGCTGCGCGAGCTCGCGGACCGCGGCGACCGCAACTTCATCCGCATCCAGAAGGAGGGCGTCAGTATCACCCTGGGGAAGCGCTGACCTCTGGCGTATTGATTAACGGAACGTTGACGCCGCATCTACGGGGAAAGAATCAATGCTCGCCAGGTGGGAAACCTGCAGGAGAGTACGCGACTGGCCTTCCACGGGCAGCTACCGCGCCGAGCACC
>DATKQD010000074.1:0-10077 GCA_035532895.1 Chloroflexota bacterium | reverse complement strand
CCGTAGGATGTAAGAGTGTCCATCGCATGACTGATCGCGCCGAGCAAGCCAACTCCGCGCTCCCGAATTCCAGGCATCGCAACTCGGGGCATCCGGACCTGAGGCCCAACCCCACACTCAGTCCACCGGCGACCCATGGTCGCAAGCTCACTGAGGATGAGCGCCTGTTCGACCAGAGCGCCCAGCGGCGCTTGCCGATGGACTTCACCCACTCCGATCCCTGGCGGGTGATGCGCATGACGGGCGAGCTGGTCTCCGGCATCGACGCGCTGGCAAATATCGGTCCGGCAGTGTCCATCTTCGGATCGGCCCGGCTCGATCAGGACTCGCCCTACTGCCGTGCGGCTGAGGAAACCGCCCGGCTGCTGGGGCAAGCCGGCTTTGCCATTATCACCGGCGGCGGCCCCAGCATCATGGAGGCAGCCAACCGCGGCGCTAATGAGGCAGGTGTGGCATCGGTTGGCTGCAACATCGAGCTGCCCTACGAGCAGGGCATCAACCAGCACGTGGGCCTGCCCATCAACTTTCGCTATTTCTTCATTCGCAAAACCATGTTTATCAAATACGCGGAGGGCTTCGTCATCTTCCCAGGCGGCTTCGGCACGTTGGACGAGCTGTTCGAGGCGCTGGTCCTCATCCAGACGCACAAGCTGCGCAACTTCCCCGTGGTCCTCTATGGCAGCGAATACTGGGCAGGCCTGCTGCGCTGGCTGCGCGACACGATGGTGCCGAGCGGCACCATCGTGGAGGAGGACATGGACCTGCTGCAGATTGCCGATACGCCTGCCGACGTGACCAGCAGGATTGTCACCGCCTACGAAGCCTCGCTGGCCACTCCTCTACAAGCCGTGGATGTGTCCCTTCGGGAATAGGGAACCCGCGCCTCAACCCGCCTTTACAGGTCGCGGATGCGGGGCAGCACCTGGGTGCCGAAGAGCTCGATGGCGTGTCGTGTTTTGTCCTGCCCAGGTGACGTGAAGATGAGGTCCAGCACGCCGGCGCCCAGCTGCTGTTGGATGGAAGCAATCTGCGCGATGACGGTCTCCGGCTTGCCCGCCAACAGCTGCCCGTTGGCGATGCGATCCGCCAGCTCGCCACCTCGGCGGACGCGGCCCCGCTGCGTGTCTATGTCCCGCCCGTAGTAGCCAGCCTGCGCTACGGCCTCATCCAGTGCACGATTACTGGTGCTGTAGCCCGCGCGCGGGGCGGCCGCGGGCGCGCCCGTGGGAGGCCGCATATCCTCCATAGCCTGCTCGTCCGAATCGGCCACGTGGACGCCCACGCGGTACAGCACATTCTCCGGCTCAGGCTCCCACCCGGCAGCATGGGCGCGCTCGCGGTAGTAGCTGGCTGCCTTGCTGGCGATGGGCACGGACGTCACGGCAAAGCCCAGGCTCACGTGGTTGCGCGCCGCGCACTCGCCCGACTCCGGACTGGATCCGGACATGTAGATGGGTGGATGAGGCTGCTGCACTGGCCGCGGCCAGATAGAGATGGACCGATACTCAAAGTAGCGCCCCTGCCAGCCAAAGGGACGTGGCTCCGTCCAGGCTTTGACGATGAGCTGCAGCGCTTCCTCGAAACGCTCGTAGGACTCGGCCGGATTGGTGCCGTAGGTCACGTACTCATTCGAAGTGCCGCGCAGCATGCCGGCCACCACGCGACCACCGGTCAGCGTATCCAGCATGGAGAACTCCTCCGCCACGCGCACCGGGTTGAGGATGGGAATGTTGGAGCCCAGCAGCGCGATCTTGGCGCGCTTCACCCGCTGCGTCAGCGCGCCTGCCATGACCATGGGGTTGGGCGAAAGCGACATGGGGGCGTAGTGATGCTCCGCCACGGTCACCCAATCAAAACCTACCTCATCCGCCAGCTGGAACTGCTCCAGGCTCCAGGCCATGGAGCGCTCGGCGATCTCGGTCGAATACGTATCCACGGGCACTGGCCAGCTGCCGCGCGGTGCCGGCCCAGTGTACGGAACCGAGCTGAACAACGCGACCTTCACGCGCCCAGCCCATACAGGTCGCGCGCGTTCTCAAACAGCAGCTTCTTCTTGAGTGGCTCTGGCACGCCGTGCATGATCTTGGCGATGGTTGCCTGAGAGTCCGGCCAGCAACTGGCCGGGTGCGGGTAATCTGATGACCACATAGCGCGGTCCTGGGCGAAGATGCCGGCCGTTACCATCTCCACACCCGCTTCGTCCGCGATGAAGGTCATCCAGATCTGGCGCTGGAAGTACTCACGGGTGGGGAGCTTGGGCCCCCCCTCGCGCGGCGGATCGTTCGGTGTGCGCGACCAGACGTAGGGGATCCACGAGAGGTCCGACTCGGCCAGCACCACCTTGAGCCTGGGATGCCGGTCCAGCACACCACCAAAGATGAGCGCGCAGATGGGCTCGACGAGCTGGCTGTTGATGCGAAACCCCCCGGCCGCGCGGTCCACCGCGGGATTGCTGTACGCCTGTGTCTCCACCGGCCGGTTGAAGGTCAGCACAGCCAGGTGAAAGCCCACAGGAATGCCGCTCTCCTCGGCAATAGCCCAGAACGGCTCCCAGTCCTCGTGGTAGATCGGCGGCACGGCGCGCGCCGCCATGAGGTTCACATGCCGGCTGCCCAGCTTAGCCACGCGCGCCATCTCGCGGGCCGCGGCAGCGGGATCATCGAGCGGAATCTGGGAGGCGCCGATGAGCCTGTCGGGCCGGGCCTTAGTGAACTCCTCCAGCCAGTCGTTGTAACCCCGATACATCTCGTAGCGAACCTCGGGATCGGCCGTGTAGAAGGGGTCCGTCGGGCCGTACATGACCGTGGCGTCCACACCATCGCGGTCCATATCAGTCAGGCGCAGCTCGGGGGTAGTGGGGCGCAGCTCGCCCTCATTCATCACGCCGCCGCGCTCCAGCGCCCATTTGGCGGGGCCATCGGATTTGTACTGGCCCCAGCGTCCCCAGCGCTGGCCGTCGCAAACCCAGTAGGGCAGGCCGTCCACCTGCTCGATATGGGGCACTCGGTCCCTCAGGTGTGCGGGCGCCCGCTCGGTCCAGAGATCGGCGGGGAAAAAGCGCACGTCCAGGTGATCGTCAGCCGAAATGACTCGATAGTCCACTGTTTCGCTCCTGCATCGTCAATGCAGGAACCATGATAGGCCCGCGCAGGCTCCAGCGTCACGCGGCGCGGAGCGCCGCCAAGCCTTACCGAGCGCCGATGCCCGAGATTTTCACCAGGGTGCTGGCCTGCCGGCGAGCATTCTCGATGCTCACTTGCGAGGCCACCTGAGAAGCGACGTGCCGCAGCGCCTCGGCCTGGGGCGACGTGGGTTGGTCGATGAGAATCGGCCGGCCGGAATCGCCACCCGTGCGGATTGCGAGGTCCAGCGGCACCTCGCCCAGGAAGCGCGTTTCGTAGTGTTCCGCCAACTCGCGCCCGCCGCCGTGCCCGAAGATGTCCGTCCGGTGGTTGCAGCCGCAGGGGCACACGAAGTAGCTCATGTTCTCGACAATGCCCAGAATGGGCACCTCCAGCTGCTTGAACATCATCATGCCCTTCACGCCATCGTGCGTGGCTACGGGCTGCGGCGTAACGGTGATGATGGCGCCGGACATCGGGATGAGCTGAGCCAGCGTGAGCTGCGCGTCGCCTGTGCCAGGCGGCAGGTCCACCACTAGGTAGTCCAGCTCGCCCCAGGCGACATCGTACAAAAACTGCTTGATCAGGCCGGACACCATGGGCCCGCGCCACACGATCGGCTTTTCTTGCGGCACCAGAAAGCCAATCGACATCACCTTCACCCCGTAGGCCAGCGCCGGGGTGATCTTGTCCCCCCCACTCGGCGGCAGCCCCTGCACCCCCATCATCATCGGAATGTTGGGGCCATACACGTCGCAATCCACAATGCCCACCCGCGCGCCGCTCTCAGCGAGCGCCAGCGCCACATTCACCGCCACGGTGGACTTGCCTACGCCGCCCTTGCCGCTGGCGGAAGCGATGATGTTCTTAACGCCGGGAATCGACTGCTTGCCGGACATCTGCGCCCCTTTGGGCACTTCGCTGTCCATGCGGATGTTCACACCCATCACGCCGGCCACCGAAGCTGCCGCTGCATGCGCCGCCCGCTCCATTTCTCCTTTAAGCGGGCAAGCGGGTGTGGTGAGCACGATCCGAAAGCTCACGTCGCCACCGCGGATCGTGAGATCGCGGATCATATTGAGACTCACCAGGTCTCGATGCAAGTCAGGGTCCTGTACCGTGCGCAACGCGGCCAGAACCGCCTCCTCAGAAACCGCCATGGCCACGCTCCGCCTGCTCGTCGATATACAACTCAAAGGGGCAGATGATGGCACCCGCCGGGCACACCAACTCGCATTCGGTGCAGTAATCGCACCGCTCTGGATTCCCCAGCACAGCCGTGGCCGCCACCAGTGCCAACGCCAGCGCATGGCACACCTCAACGCAAGTGCCGCAGCCAGTGCACTGGGGGGCGAGGATTTCCGGCAGAGCCAGGCTCAAACCACCCCTCTCAAATCGGCTGAACTATAGCGTGGCCTGCCGGCCGCTCTCTGCGACAAAAGTCGCGCCAGAACGCCGTCGCCCCCTGCTTCCCGTGCGCATGCATTAGGCTAAATAGCCATGGATGCGGACCGTTTGCGCGAGCTTCTGCGCGGCCTGCAGGCGGGCGACGTGAGCCTGGAAAGCGCACTGACGCGCCTCAAGGACTTGCCATACGAGGATCTCGGCTTTGCCAAGGTGGATCACCACCGGGCGCTGCGGCGAGGCTTTGCCGAGGTGATTCTGGGGCAGGGCAAAACCGTGCCACAGATCACGGCCATTGCCGCGCGGCTGGCGCAGCAGCACGCTATTGTGCTGGCCACGCGGCTGAGCGAGGAAGCCGCCCAGGCTCTGCGAGCCGAGCACTCACGCGTGGAGTACCACGCCGCGGCACGTCTGGCGGCGATCCTGGCGCCGAACACCGTGCTGGCCACATATGGCGACGTCGTGGTGGTGAGCGCCGGCACGGCGGACTTCCCCGTGGCGGAGGAGGCCGCGCTCACCGCGACGTACATGGGCAACCGGGTGGAGCGGTTGTACGACGTTGGTGTGGCGGGCTTGCAGCGCCTGCTGGCGCAGCGCGAGCGCATCGCCCAGGCCCGTGTGGTGGTGGTGGTGGCCGGCATGGACGCGGCACTCACCCCGGTGGTGAGCGGGCTGGTCGCGGCCCCGGTAATTGGCGTGCCGACCAGCGTGGGCTACGGCACCAGCTTTGGCGGCGTTGCACCGCTGCTCACCATGCTCAATTCATGCAGCAGTGGCGTGGGCGTGGTGAACATTGACAATGGCTTCGGAGCCGGCTTCCTGGCGAGCCTGATCAACCATGTGGGCGCGAACTCTGACTGAATCGCGGCGCGAGCACCCTCCTCGATGGCACGGATATTGCACCCGTCCCAGGGCAGCGAGAGTCTGGGCTGTCTGTGGAAAGGGGTTCGAAATGGCAGCGTTATATGTTCTTTCGTCGAGCGGCGACCAGCGGGTGACATGGCAGCGGGAGCGGTTGGAAGTTCGCGACCCAGAGGCGCTGTCCGCGATCGCTGAGGCTGAGGCACTGTTCACCCGCGAGCGCGCACGCGGCAGCAGCGCCTTCAAGGTCCTCCCTGGGCAGCCTGCCCAGCGGTTGGACGTGTTCGACGCCACCGCGGAGGAAATCGTCATCGTGCCTCGCATGGCCGGCGGCGCTTAAACGGGCACCGCTATGCTCAGCCTGTGGCTTTCCGCGGCCCTTCTGCTGATTGGCTGCGGCGCGCTGCTGTGGTGGCTGTACCGGCGCGAGCGGGTGGTAAGCCGGCAACGCAACCAGGCCGAAAGGCAGGCGCAAGAGCTCCTGCGACGCATGTTGCAGCCGAACGAGCTGCATCAGCTGCGCACACACCGCTTTCTTGAGGTGGGCAGCCGGCTCATTCCGGGCCGGGTGTATCGCATTCCTCACCGTCGCGGACAGGTGAGGGTCTATGAAGGCGGACGGCACACCGGCAACTTGTGCATAGAGCCCACCCGCTGGGTGCCCGACAGTGATGTCCTGCTCATTCACAAGCTCTTACTGGAGGCGGACGAAGCCAGCTATCTCAGCACCGCCAACCTGTTCAAGGCCAGTCCCCAGATGTAACCTCAAAGCAGGCGCGAACCGAGCACCTTGCAGCACACGACACCCTGCTCGGTTTCGCGCTCCGCCAACTGCTACAATGGCGCAACATCCCGCCGCCGGAGCTGCACCGTGGATCCCTCGCGCACTGCCTACTTTGATGGCCGTTTTCAGCCTATGGCTGACTGCCGCGTCAGCATCATGACGCACACATTCCTGTACGGCACCGGCGTCTTCGAAGGCATCCGCGGCTACTGGTCCGACGAAACGGAGCAGATGAACATCTTTCGCTGTCGCGAGCACTTCGAGCGGCTGAAGATGAGCGCCGGCATTCTGCGCATGACGCTGCCCGCGGCGCCGGCCGAGCTGTGTGAGCTGGCCGCCGAGCTCTGCCGCCGCAATGGCGACCGGCAAGACGTGTACATCCGCCCCCAGGCCTATTTGTCCGACGAAGTCATCGGTCCCGAGCTGATCAACCGCACCAGGGCTTTCTTCATTTTTTCCCTGCCCTTTGGCAAGTACCTGGAAAAGACCACCGGCATGCACTGCGGGACCTCCGCCTGGCGCCGCGTGAACGACAATATGATTCCTGCCCGTGCCAAGGTCACTGGCATTTATGTCAACAGCAGTCTCGCCCGAACCGACGCCATGGAGAACGGTTTCGACGAGGCGATCATGCTGAACAACGCTGGCTATGTGGCCGAGGGCAGCAGTGAGAACCTGTTCATCGTGAAGAATGGGCGCCTCATCACCCCCGCCAACAGCGACGACATCCTGGAAGGCATCACGCGCAGCTCCCTCATCGAGCTGGCGCGCCAGGAACTGGGCGTGGAGACGGAGATGCGGCACATCGCCCGCACTGAGCTCTTGACAGCTGACGAATGCTTCCTCTGCGGCACCGGCGCTGAGGTGACCCCGGTCACCATGATCGACCACCGAGCCATTGGCAGCGGCGAAGTCGGCGAGCTCACCGCGTCGCTCCGTGCGACCTTCTTCGACGTCGTGCGCGGCAAGCGGCCAAGCTATGCGCACTGGCTGTACCCCGTGGTCCGCCGCGCCCCTGCCTTCGCCGCCTCCTAACCTGCCAGCGTTTTCGTTCGGCCAACGAGCCGGAGGGGGCAGCTTCGGCCAACATATCAGCGCATGGCAGCTGCGAGAATCCCCGCGGTAAGCGTGACTCGGCCGCTGTTCCGTGGCGGCCCCAGCGCCTACCATTGGCCTACATGACACTCGAAGAGTTTTGCGCCGATCAGCGCGAGGAGCACTTGCGCTGGCTGGAGCGCTATCTGCGCCTTCCCAGCATCAGCAGCAGCCCCGACCACGCCGCGGACGTGCGCGGCTGCGTGGAATGGACCGTGGCCGAAATGACCCGCATTGGCCTGCACAACGGCCAGTTGCTGGAGACGGGAGGCCATCCCGCCGCTTACGCCGAGTGGCTCGGCGCGCAGGGTGCGCCCACAGTGCTGATCTACGGCCATTGCGACGTGCAGCCGGTGGACCCGTTGGATCTCTGGGACAGCCCCCCGTTTGAACCGGCCGTGCGCGATGGCAACCTCTTTGGCCGCGGATCCGTGGACGACAAGGGCCAGGTGCTCATGCATTTGGCGGCCATCGACGCTCTCTTGCGCACAACGGGACGGCTGCCGGTGAACGTAAAGCTGATCGTCGAGGCCGAGGAGGAGATTGGCAGTCCCAACCTCGACGCCTGCCTGGAGCGGGAGCAGCGGCGCCTGGCAGCGGATGTGGCCGTGATCTCCGACACGCCGATGTACGGCCCTGGTATCCCCTCCCTGTGCTATGGGCTGCGCGGGCTGGCCTATTTTCAGATCGACCTCCGCGGGCCGAACGCGGACCTGCACTCCGGTGGCTTTGGCGGCGCTGTGGATAACCCCTGCAATGTCCTGGCGCACCTCATTGCCCGCCTGAAGGACGACGCTGGCCGGGTCCTCATTCCCGGCTTCTATGACACGGTACGCCCACTCTCAACGCGGGAGCGGGAGGAGCTGGCCAAGCTGCCGTTTGATGAGGCGGCCTACCGCGAGACAATTGGCGTGCCAGCGCTTACGGGCGAAGCCGAGTTCAGCGTGCTGGAACGGCTGTGGGCACGCCCCACGCTGGATGTGAACGGCCTCTGGGGCGGCTTCCAGGGCAGTGGCTCCAAGACCATCATCCCCGCCGAGGCCCACGCCAAAGTGAGCTGCCGCCTCGTGCCCGACCAGGAGCCCGAACACATTGCCGAGCTATTCGAGGGCTACGTGCGGCAGATCGCGCCACCCACCGTGCAGCTCAGCATCCAACGCCTGCACGGCGGGCGGCCTTCCATCACCCCCATCGACCACCCAGCCACGCTGGCCGCCACTCGCGCCCTCAAGCGTGCCTTCGGCAAGGAGGTCGTGTTCATGCGTGAAGGCGGCTCCATTCCCGTGGTGGCTACGTTCGATTCGCTGCTGCATCTGCCCACCATTTTGCTGGGCGTGGGCCTGCCGGACGAACATGCGCACGCCCCCAACGAGCGGCTGAACCTGGACAACTTCTACCGCGGCATCCTGGCCGCCGCGTACCTCTGGCAGGAGCTGGCCGCGCTCGGCCGCCTGCATCCATGAGCGCCGGCAGCGTGAATCGTGGAGGGTACAGCGCCTCGCAGGCAGTCGCGACCCGCACGCTTCCGCGACGCTGCTTTCGCCCCCGGCCGGGCGCCTGATCGTGCCAACTCCACGCCTGGCCACCATAGCGGGGGCGCTGCGCGAGAGGGGGCTCACGGTCGCTGTGGCCGAGTCCGCCAGCGGCGGGCTCGTCGCCGCCGAGCTCACCCGGCTCCCTGGCAGCTCCTCCTGGTTTCGCGGCGGTTTGGTGGCCTACGACGAGCGATCCAAAGTGCACCTGCTGGGCATTTCGGCCGAACTGCTCGCCAGCCACGGTTCCGTGAGCGCAGAGGCGTGCCTGGCCCTCGCCCGCGCTGCCCGCACCGTCTTCCAGGCGGACATCGGCCTGGGAGAAACGAGTATCAGCGGACCAGGTGGCGCCACAGAGGCCAAGCCGATCGGCCTCTCCTTCGCAGCCATCGCCACCGCGACCAGCTCGGACGTGCGAACCTCGTGCTTCAGCGGCGGCCGCCAGGCCAATCGGCGCGCCGCTGTGGCAGCCGTTCTCGACCTCCTAGCGACGGAAACTTGCCGTTTCTGCGTTTCAATGCTTTGACAATCGCGGGCAGCGAGTGCTAGCATTTTGAGCGTTAGCACTCCGCATTTTTGAGTGCTAACGCTGCACACATGCTGACGGAACGAAGACGCGACATTCTGCGCCTCATTGTTGAGGACTACATCAACAGCGCCATCCCCATCTCCTCGGAAGCCATTGCCCGGCAAATGCTGGTTCCGGTGAGCTCCGCGACCGTGCGCAACGAGATGGCCGCGCTGGAGGATGAAGGCTACATCAGCCAGCCGCACACGTCGGCCGGCCGCGTCCCCTCGGACCAGGGCTACCGCTTCTTCGTGGAATTCCTGATGAACGAGCATCCGCTGAGCGTGGACGAGCGCCGAATGATCAATCACCAGTTCTACCAGGTGCAGCTCGATACCGACCAGTGGGTCCGTCTTGCGGCTGCGGTGCTGGCCCGAGCAGCCATGAACGCGGCCATCATTACCGCGCCCAAGGTGCAGGACGTGCACCTCAAGCACCTGCAGCTGGTACTGGTGCAGCAGCGGCTGGTGCTGTTGGTGATGGTCTTCGATAAGGGCCTGCTGCGCCAGCAGTTCATGACCCTGGACCAGGAGCTCTCGCAGGAGGACCTCACCCGCGCCGCCAACCGCCTGAACGCCGAGTTGGGCGGGCGCAGCCTGCGCGGAATCAAGCGCAAGCTGCTTCAGCTGGCCGGTTGGGAAGCGCAGGTCGTGGACCACGTGCTGGCCCAGTTCAAAGAACTGGAAGCGCCCACCGTGGACCAGATCTTTC
>DATKQD010000073.1:0-10813 GCA_035532895.1 Chloroflexota bacterium | reverse complement strand
GTTCCGCTCGTAGCCGAGTGCCAGGATTGTACCCACAGGGATGGTGATCACCTTGCCGTTGTCGCTGCTTTCCAAGACAACAGTGCCGGCGGCGGCCCCGGTGGTGGCATGCGCCGCCGCGCTGCTCGCCGCTGGGGATTGCGAGCCGGCGCTGGACGGAGGTGAGGAAAGGTGGCCGGTCAAGCTGGGCGGACTGGCGCAAGCGGTGAGCGCCAGCGATGCCAAGCCGCAACACATCGACATCCACGGACGGGTGTGGACGTGCATGGGCCTTCGCCCCGCGGAGGAGGCGGATTCGCCCACCCTATTGCTCGCCTTCAGCCGTGGGATGGTGTTCGACGAAGGTCAGGCTACAGATGCTCCCAGTGAACGAGGTCGGCCAGGGGACGGCGAGGCTGGTCGTTTTTGGGCCGGGCGGCGCGGGCAGCCTCATCAATGTAGCCCAGCGAAATGGCGGTGCGCACGCGATCCTCGGCGGGGATGCCGAAGCGCTGCTTCACCGCGTCCACCTTATCGCCTACGATCCACCCGATGCCCGCACCCAGGCCGTGAGCGTGCGCGGCCAGCATGATGCGCTCGCTGATGCGGCCTTCGTCATAAATGCGCCACTCCTCGTTGTCGCCGCTCATAGTAATGATGATGCCCGCCTGGGCCAGCGCCAGGTGGCCCGAGGGGCGTCCCAGGTCTCCCAGGAACTGCAATGCTGCTCGGTCGCGCACGACGATGAGCTGAAAGTGCTGACGATTGGCCGCTGTACCCGTCCAGCGAGCCGTTTCCACAATATCGTCCAGCGCGGCCTGGGGTACCGGTGTCGGAAGGAACTGCCGCACCTGGTGCAGCTGCTTCAGAAAGCGAACGTAGTCCCGGGCGTTGGTTGGCATGGCAGTGACTCCCGTGCTGAAATCTTGCGGGCCGATGGCCCCGCGCATCGCCTGCCAGCATAGCCCACCCGACTCCGGGCGCCACGTTACTTCGCCGGGTCGGCGACTGGCCAACCGTGGGGCGGCCAATCGTTGGGCCGCGAATCGCTGCAAGCGGGATGGCTCTCCCGGTTTGCGTAACGGCGCCCACCTCACCGGCCTGTCCTCTGATCTCAGTGAAGAAAGGGGAGGCTGGCGGCGACCGGGGCGAGGGCGCCGTTGAGGAGGGCGGGGACTACGCCCACCAGCACCACCCCGGCGGAGGCGAGGCTCAGCAGTGAGCTCGACAGGTGCATTGCCGGCTGCTTGACGGCTTTGGGCCAGGCCGCTTCGCGCGTGAGGCGGAGCCAGGCCACCAGGCCACTCAGCAGCGAGAGGGCAAGCAGAAGTACAGCGGCTGGTCCCAGGTGCAGCGCCGCTTGGAAGAGCAGGCGCACGCCCCAGAAGCCAGCGGTCAGGGGTAGGCCCAGCAGGGCGAGCCCGCCCACACACCAGGCCACCAGGGCGGTCGGATCCCACGCCTCGTCTGGCCCGCCGGTGGCGTGGCCGCCGGCCAGGCGCTGCAACTGCCCCATGGCCATCAGGAGCACGGGCTTGACGACGACACGCACAGCCAGAAAGGCCAGGGCGCCGCGCCAGCCAGCTCCCGTGGCCGACCCCACCCCAAAGGCGATCCAGCCTGCCTCCTGTATGGCGCTGAAGGCCAGGTAGCGGTTCAGTGTGGGCTGGCTGGCGGCCATGATCCCCGCCAGCAGCGCACCCCCCAACCCGCCGTACGACAGGACCGCCACAATATGGGGGCTGTCCAGCAGCCATGGCCCGTTGCCCACAGTGCGCACCAGATACACGAAGGCGAGCGTTTGCACGGGCCCTATCAGCAGCGCGCTCACCACCGGCGGGGCTGTGTCCAACAGATCGGGCAAATGAAAGTAAAAGGGCATGGCCGCCACGCTGAGCCCAAAGCCCACCACCAGGAGCGAGGTGACAATCGCCGGCAGCTCCTGGCGATCCGGGTTCAGCGCGTAGAACGATTGCAGCAACAGCCCAACCACCAGGCAGGCCGCCGAGACCACGGACAGGGTCACGTACTTCAGGGTGGTGGCCACGCGAAGGAGGCCGTCCCTGGGGCGCGCGCCGATGCCGATCGAAAGTCCCAGCAGGATGATCAGCGTGCCAGCCTGCAGCATGGCGATGAGGAACAGGGCACTGGCGGACAGGATGCCTGCTGTGCTGATCGTGCCCAGCAAGCCAGCCAGCGGGAGGAAGGACCGCGGCACCTCGGTGAGGGCGGCGAACAGCATGATGGCCGCCAGGCTGCACCACAGCGGCGGCAGCAGCAACATGCCCAGGCTGTCGAAGCTGAGGCCGGCGCTCCAGCGAAACAAGGCGGCGGGATTCGCTGTCCACACCAGCGTGAAGCAGATGAGCAGGGTGATGCCAAGGCACACCACAACGCTCAAGCGGTAATGCGCGCGGCTGGCCGCCAGGCGACCGCAGGCGACCAGCGCGAGCGTGAGCAGGAACCACACCAGCGTGGCGGCAGCGGGCATCACTCGCGCGTTGCGTCCACCGGCCGCGAGCGTCGGACTTTAATCCGCACGGGCGCCTGTTGACCGACCACGAAGGGCGCTTTGTCCTCCAGCGCATCCAGGCGCAAGCTGTGCCCCAGGCGCGACAATTCCAGGCTGAGCAGGCCGATCAAAAACGCGATGGCGATGGGCACCAGCCCCACCACCATGAGCGCAGCCCACCACCCAGCCAGCGATGTCGCGAACACCAGCAGGTCGAGCCCGCTGAAGAACACCAGCAAGCCGACGCCCACCTCAAGAATGTTGGTGGCCAGCACAATCATGATCAGCCCCACCAATCCCAGCCAGGCCCACGCGAACGTCACCGGCGCGGACAGCCCGAACAGTGGATGTGCCCGCGCGAACAGCCCGGTGCCGAGAGCAGCCACCACCGCGGCGACGCTCTCGAAGAGGTACTCCCAGCGCGGGAGCTTGCCGTGGATTTCCGACACCCGTGTTTCGGAGAAGGCTTCGCGCGCCGAGACGTACAGCACCGCCACGGCCGTTGCGCCGGCGAGAAACTTCGCCAGCCCTAGGACCGGCCTAACCGTGGCCCCTTCGATGATGCCAACCAGCAAGAACAGCCCCAGTAAGCTCAGCAGACAGCGTCGCCAGCGGCGTGCCACGCCCACCCCAACGGCGACGGGGATGAGCAACACGCTGGCGGCGATTAACAACGGCGACGCATCAAGTCAGCGGGTGATCAGGAGCGCCGCGGCAAAACCGAGCATGATCGTCGCCATGAAGTAGTAGCGGTCCTCCACGGGCGCCAGCACGTGACACAGCCACTTGGACAGCGCGATCAAGAACACAACTCAGAGGGTACCGGCGGCGCGCGCGCCGGTCAAAAGCCGCGCCCCTTTTATGCCGGCTGGCACGGGTGCGGGAGCCCTGGCCAGGACCCCGCACCCACCCCTTTGGCGCGCTGGCTAAGCGTTCGCGGCGATCTCGGGAGCGGCGATAGCGTAGCCGCTGTCTACGTTGCGAATGTCTTCTTCGATCTGGAGGGCGATGTCGACGTTGCGCTTGAGGAACTCTCGCGCAGCTTCGCGTCCCTGGCCCAGGCGCGTTTCGTTGTAGCTGAGCCAGGAGCCGGACTTTTCAAGCAACCCCAGCTCCAGGCCAATGTCCAGCAGGCCGCCTTCACGCGAAATGCCCTCGTTGAAGATGATGTCGAACTCGGCCACGCGGAACGGCGGCGCGACCTTGTTCTTCACCACCTTCACCTTCACGTGGTTGCCCACGATGTCCGTGCCGACCTTGATGGAATCGATCCGGCGGATATCCAGCCGCACCGAGGCATAAAACTTGAGGGCGCGGCCGCCGGGAGTGGTTTCTGGGCTGCCGTACATTACCCCGATCTTCTCGCGCAGCTGGTTGATGAACACCACGGCAGTGTTGGATTTGTTGATGGCTCCGGCGAGCTTACGCAGCGCTTGGGACATGAGCCGCGCCTGCAGCCCCACAAAAGAATCGCCCATTTCACCTTCGATCTCAGCTTTGGGCACGAGCGCGGCGACAGAGTCGATCACCACCACGTCCACGCCGTTGCTGCGCACGAGCATGTCGGTGATCTCCAGCGCCTGTTCGCCGGTATCCGGCTGCGATACCAGCAGGTCCGCCACCTTCACCCCGCATTGGCCAGCGTACATCGGATCCAGCGCGTGTTCGGCATCGATGATCGCGGCGATGCCGCCAGCGCGTTGCGCTTCGGCGATGATGTGCTGCGCCAGGGTGGTTTTGCCGGACGATTCCGGGCCAAATATTTCACTGATGCGGCCACGCGGCATGCCACCGACGCCCAGCGCCATGTCTAGGGCAATGGAACCAGTAGGAATGACGGTGACGCTGCTGTTGGCGCCAGCCTCCCCCAGGCGCATAATTGCGCCCTTGCCGAACACCTTCTCGATCTGGGTGATCGCCGTATCCACCGCGCGAGTTCGAATGCTCTCTGCCTCGGCCACCTGCATCTCCTGTGGAGTAGTCCGGTGCCACCATACTGCACAAGTGGACAGGTCGTCAAGGGCTTGGAGCAGGGAATTTTGGGGCACCGCAGCGGGTATACTGCCGAGAGTATGGCAGAGCGGACCGTCGCCTCCCGCACGGTGTTCGAGGGGCGGCTGCTCACCCTCCGAGTCGACGAAGTTGCCTTGGATAACGGGCGGACGGCCACCCGCGAGATCGTGCAGCACCCCGGCGCCGTGGGCATTGTGGCCCTCACGGCCGGCGATGAGCTGGTGCTGGTGCGCCAGTACCGCAAGGCCGCCGAGCTGCTCACACTGGAGATTCCGGCCGGCACCCTGGGGAAAGGCGAAGCCCCGGCCGATTGTGCGCGGCGCGAGCTGGCCGAGGAAACCGGCTACGGTGCCAGCCAGCTGCAACCGATCTGCTCCTTTTACACGGCGGTGGGCTTCTGCACCGAATTGATGCACCTCTTTCTTGCGCGCGAGCTGCTGGCTGGCAGCGCCGCTAACGAGGAGGACGAGGACATCGAGGTGCTGGCTATGCCCGTCGCACAGGCACTGACCATGGTGGAGCGGGGCCAGATTGTCGATGCCAAAACGGTGGCCGGGGTGCTGTGGGCGCAGCTCTTTCTGGCCGGCCAGCGGCCCTTCATGGCGTCGCGGCCCGCCCTTTAGTCGATGCGCGCCACGATCGATGCCTTCGTAGAGTTTGTCAGCCAGGAAAAGGGCTTTGCACCCAATACGCTGGCCGCTTATAAGAATGATCTGAACCAGTTCGCGGAGTTTTTAGAGTCGCACGCCAGCCAGCTGGATGGCAGCCTGGACCAGTCCACCATCGTCAGCTTCATGTCCTACCTGCGGGAGCGCGAGTACGCTCCTTCCACCATCGCGCGGCGCATGGCGGCGGTGAAATCGTTCTTCCACTACCTGCAGGCGCAGGGGACAATCTCCGAGGATCCCACCGCGTCACTGCGGGCCCCAAAAGTCAACAAATTCGCGCCGCGCTCCATCTCAGTGGAGGAGGTGGAGCGACTGCTGCAGCAGCCCAGGTCGACCCAACCCATGTCGCTGCGCGACAAAGCCATGCTGGAGCTGCTGTACGCCACGGGCATGCGCGTTACCGAGCTGATGTCGCTGGATGTGGCGAATGTCAACCTGGAGCAGGGGCTGGTGGAGTGCCGGGGCCGGGGCGATCGCACGCGGACGATACCCACCTCACCTACCAGCCTGGCCGCGCTTCAGGTGTATGTGGCCCGTGGACGGGGGGCACTGCTGAAGGGCCAGCCCGATCGGGGTGCGCTGTTCCTGAATCATCACGGGGTGCGGCTGACCCGCCAGGGCTTTTGGCTCATCATCAAGGGCTACGCCGACAAAGCTGGCATCAGCTCGGCCATCACGCCCCACGTGCTGCGGCACTCCTTCGCTACGCACCGGCTGCGCGCTGGGAACGACCTCAAAACGGTGCAAGAACTGCTGGGCCATGCCAGCATTTCCAGCACTCAGGTATACGCGGAAGTCAGCCGCTAGTCCCGGCGCCGGTCAGAGGCGATTCAGCGAACTGCTGCTGGTGGAGGTGATAGTAGAAGCCCTGCGCTTCGATCAGCTCTTCGTGGCGACCCCGCTCGATAATCTGGCCGCCATCCAGCACCAGCACCTCATCCGCCGCACGCACGGTGGAGAGGCGATGGGCGATCACCAGCGACGTTCGGCCAGTTCGTAGGCGCTGCAGCCCGGCCTGCACAATGGCCTCCGTCTGGGAGTCGATGTTCGAGGTGGCCTCGTCCAAGATCAGCACGCGTGGGTCCGCCAGCACCGCGCGGGCGATGGCGATGAGCTGGCGCTGCCCGAGCGAGAGGTTGGCGGCGCGCTCCATCACCATAGTGTCGTAGCCGAGCGGCAGCCGCTGGATGAAGTCGTCCGCATTGGCGATGCGCGCGGCAGCCTCTACTTCCTCGCGCGAGGCGGTCATGCGGCTGTAGCGAATGTTGTCGGCGATGGTGCCAGAGAACATGAAATTGTCCTGCAGCACCAGCCCAATGCCGCTGCGCAACGTCTTAAAGGAGAGCTCCCGCAGGTCGTGCCCATCCAACAGCACGCGGCCTCCCACGGGGTCGTAGAAGCGAGCCAGCAGGCTGGCGACGGTGGTTTTGCCTGCGCCGGTGTGGCCGACCATGGCGATCATCTGCCCGGGCGCGGCATGGAAGCTCACATGCTGCAGCACCGGCTCGCGCCCGTAGGAGAACGACACGTCCTGAAATTCGACGTCACCCTGCACGTGGTCCAGGCTCACCGGATGCTCGGCCTCGTGCAGGGTGATGGGCTCGTCAAGCAGCTCAAACACCTTCTCGGCTCCGGCACTGGCTGCCTGCACCTGGTTGTAGAACTGGGTGAGCGTGCGGATGGGCTGGAAGAACCGGGTGATGTAGGCCAAAAAGGCCACGAGAATGCCTAGCGTGGCGTCGTTGTGCACAATCAGCCAGCCGCCGAAGGCGATGACCGCCACGGTGGCCATGGCATTGTTCAGCTCGATCACCGGCTGCAGGGCCGAGGCCAGCGTGTTGGCGCGAATGTTGGTGATGCGGTTCTGGTTGTTGATGGTGTTGAATTGCTCCTGGCTCTCCCGCTCCCGCGCGAAGGCCTGAATCACGCGCACGCCGGCGATCGATTCCGCCAGGTCGCCGGTGAGGGCGGCCACGGTGATGCGTGTTTCGCGGTACGCCAGCTTGGCTTTCTGCATGAAGATGCGCAGCGCCACGCCCATGAGGGGGATGACGCAGAAAGTCACCAGCGCCAGCCGAAAGTCCAGCGCCAGCATCAGCACCACCGTGAACACCAGCGTAAGGAAGTCGCTGAGAGCTGACACCGTGCCATTGCTCAGCAGGTCGTTAATGGTTTGCACGTCGTTGATGACGCGTGACACCACCACACCGCTGGGCACGCGGTCGAAGTAGGCCAGTGGCAGCTTCTGCAGGTGGCGGAAGATCTCGCCCCGCATGTTCTGCAGCATGTCCTGGCCAACCTTGGTGATGATGAACAGCTGCGACCAGCTGGCGCCAAAGCTGGCCAGATAGATCACCAAGGTCAGCGCCATGATCCTGGTCATGCCAGGGATGTCGCCCTTGAGGATGTAGGAATCGATGGCGATCTTGGTGAGGATGGGCGCCACGGCGATGAGTGCCGCGGCGGCCACCGTCATCAGCAGCGCCAGCGCGACTTGTCGTTTGAAAGGCTTCAGGTAAGCGAACGCGCGCTTCGCGGTTTGCGGGTCGTACACCAGGCCGTCCACATCGGCCATATCGCGCAGGAAGCCCGGGCCCACGCCGCCGCCCATGCCACCGCCGCCACCCATGCCCATGCCGCCGCCCATGCCCATGCCGCCGCCGGCGATCATCCTGCCACCTCACTGGCCAGCTCGGCCTCGGGCCCCACGCCGCCAGGCTCAGCATCATCCCCCGTGCTGCTGAGCTGGCTGGCGTGGATGTCGCGGTAAACAGGACTCGTCTCCAGCAGTTGCTCGTGCGTGCCAGAGGCTACCAAGCGCCCGCGGGCGAGCACCAAGATGCTGTCCGCCGCGCGCACAGTGGAGAGGCGGTGCGCGATGACGAAGGTGGTGCGGCCGCGCATCAGCTCCAGCAGCGCCGCTCGAATGAGGCGCTCGGTTTCCACATCCACAGCCGAGGTGAACTCATCCAGGATCAAAAGCCGCGGGTCCATGATCAGCGCGCGGGCAATGGCCACGCGCTGCTTCTGACCGCCGGAAAGCGACGCGCCGCGCTCGCCAACAATGGTGTCGTAACCGTCGGGCAGGCGGTCGATGAACTCATCGGCCCGTGCCGCCTTGGCTGCCCGGCGAATCGTATCGTCGTCCACCCCCGGCCGGCCGAAGGTGATGTTGTCGCGAATGGTGCCGGTGAACAGGGTGGTCTCCTGCATCACTACGCCCACCTGCTTGCGCAGCGAGGTCAGCGACACGTCCCGCACATCGCGCCCATCGATCAGCACGCGGCCCTCACTCACGTCATAAAAGCGGGGCAGCAGGTTGGCCACCGTGGTTTTGCCGGAGCCTGTAGCCCCAACCAGGGCCACCATGTGGTCCGGCTCAACCACGAAGCTCACGTGCTCCAGAACTGGGCGGCCGGGATGGTAAGCGCAGCTCACGTCCTGGAACTCGACCCGACCGTCGATGGGCGGCAGCTGTTCGGCGTCGTCGCGGTTGGCCACGGCGATGGGTGCATCCAGAATTTCGAGGATGCGTTCGGACGATGCCGCCGCGCGCGCGGCCATGGCCATGAGGAAGCCACCCCGCGCCACGGGCCCCACCAGCTGCAGCAGGTAGGCGTAAAAGGCCACCAGCTCGCCCGGTGTGATGGCGCGCACGATCACCAGGTAGCCGGCGACCCACAGCATGGTGAGTGTGCTCACGTTGGACATGAGCTGCAGCAAGGGCGTGTTGAAGGCCGTCTGCCGCGTGGAATCCAGGTAGCCGTCGTAGAGAGCCGCGTTCTCTTTGTCGAAATGCGCGATCTCTTCCTGCTCGTGGCCAAAGGCCTTCACCACGCGCATGCCGGCGGCATTGTCCTGAATCACCGTCGCCAGCCGGGCAATTTGATCCTGCACGATACGAAACATCGGCCGGATGGTGAGGCTGAAGCGCGCTGCCCGCCAGTAAATGGCCGGTAGGATGAGCACGGAGAGCGCGGCCAGGCGCCAGTCCATCTTCAGCAGCGCCACCGTTACGCCCAGCATGAGCAGGGTGAGGTTGAAGATCATCAGCAGGCCGCGCCCGGTGAAGTTGCGCAACTGCTCCACGTCAGACGTGCCGTGCGCCAGCAGCTCACCC
Source organism: Chloroflexota bacterium (assembly GCA_035532895.1). Lineage (GTDB taxonomy): Bacteria > Chloroflexota > JAJPGV01 > JAJPGV01 > JAJPGV01 > DATKQD01. The sequence continues at coordinate 1,521 of DATKQD010000073.1, read as the reverse complement.
GTTTGCGCCTGGTCGTGAAAGCCGAAGGAAAGTGACTGTATGTGCGCATACACGGTCTTGCGCAGCTGGTAGCTCACACCCTGCGCGGCGTTCTCACCCAGGTAGAACTGCAAAAACGTCGCCATGCCCCGCAGGAAGCTGAAGAGCAGGATCAGCCCGCTGAGGAAGATCAGCTCGTTGACGTTGTGCGTCACCACGCCCTGGTCCACAGCCAGCCCGGTGAGCGACGGCACTACCAGCGTGAAGAGGGACTGTGCGATCACCGCGAGGAGGGCGAAGAACATGAGCAGCCGGTATGACTTGAAGAAGGGCCAGATGCGCAGAAGCGTCTTCACAAGGGCCTGTCCTGACTTAACCGACTTGCAGAAGCCGCCACGCGGCGTATCCCTCGCCAGCACGGCATACGCTCACGACCTGAGGCGATGGCGTCACTAAGGACATTCTGCACCTAAGGTCAGGGTACCCAAACATTCACGTTGGTGTCAAGGTGGGAGCGCGCAAGTGCACGGTGCCGCGACTGAGCCTTGGGCCGCTGATACAGCCTCCATTTCGCCGCGAGATTGCCTGCCGCTCTGGCCGTCAATGACGGAACAACCCGAAAGGCGCAGGCTCCCTCCCGGCGGCGGGAGGGCCTTTCCGATTACACTGCTACCAGTTTGGACGAACACAGGCAGCGGTGGCCGGGGCGGGCTTCCTCGGTGCGCCCGAGAAGCTCGGCGCAGCTTCCCCGGATGGCCGGTCGGGGGGCGGTAATGGCCGTGGATTCACACCGGCCGGGCGAGGCGTAAGCGCGTTGGCAGAAGCAGTCGTGCTGGCGGAGTTGCCGAACGCGGAGGGCGCGGCCGCGGCGGTGCAGGCGCTGCAGCGAGCGGGCTTCGCTCACCCCAAGGTGCAGTCGCCGGCGTACAGCCGCCGGGTGCAGCGGATCATGATCCGGCTGCACGCGCTCATTGGCGCATTTGCTGGCACGATCATGGGCAGCATAGTCGTGCTGCTGGTCACACTGGGCGCCATGACGCCCATTTATCACGCCGCGAAGTTGCCATTCGGCATTCCCGGTCGCCTGGTGGTGCTGGCCGGCGAACTCGTCGGCAGCGGGCTGGTAGGGATGGTGGTGGGTGGCATAGTCGCCTACATCTTCTGGCCACGGGATCTGCCTAAGCCGACCGAGGGTGGTTACGTAGTGCGCGCCCGTGCGCTGGACGAAGCGGGCGTGCTGCGTGCGCGCGCCATCCTGTCCGAGTGGGGCAGCGGCAGCGTGGAGGTGCTCAGCTCGGTTTCCGGCGCTCGTAAAGCCCCTGAGACTCCACCAGAAGCGAACGGTTGAATCGCGCCCGATAGTTTCCTTGGCAGCTGTGCCCGCGAGCTCCACGAGTAGTTGAGGTCGATGGGCTGCGATTTCGACGTTGCTTCGATTCGGAGGAACGCGGTGTCCCGCGTATCTACGCACGGCGCGGCATGCGGCAGCTATGGGTCGAATACCTCATGCCCCTCGAGACGGCTACCTTCTGCCATACGACC
>DATKQD010000072.1:0-9118 GCA_035532895.1 Chloroflexota bacterium | reverse complement strand
TCAACGCATTCGGCAACATAACCGGAGCTTTCACCTGGCCGGACAGCGGCCTTGACGGTTCGTTGGGCTCGCGCGGCCGACAACATCAGTTGCACCCGACCTGCTGCCGCATCGGTGGGCGCTCATAGAACTCCAGCGTGGCTGCAAGGGCATCCTTCACGTTCTTAAGGGCTTCTGCCACGGTATCACCCTCGGTGAGCAGCTCCGGCAGCAGTGGGCTCGTCACTACAAACCCGCCTTCCGGCTGGGGCGTCAACACCAGCGGCACCTTATAGATAGCCACTGCCGCGAGTATAGTGCGACGTCCGAAAGCACTCTTTACACTTCACTGCGCGCAGCGCCTACGTTGGATGAACGGCGCGCGTCTCGATGCCGAGCAAGCTGAGGAAGAAGGCGTTGAAGGCGCACTGCACCGCGACCATGATCAACGTCACCGCCAGCAGCAGCGGGCGGATCTCATTCAGTGTGCCGAAGCCGTGGCTGACCCAGCGCCACAGCACCATGACCATGAGCCCGGCGCCGGCTACGAACATCACCAGGCCGGCTACCAGGCCGGTTTCCAGTGTGAAACGCTTGTAGAACCAGGCCAGGAACGGGTCTACTGGATCAAAGCCGTGGATCATCGAGAGCGTCCGGGCCGAAATGCCCAGCCAGGCGATCTGGATGCCCAGCACGGTGAGCAGGCTGGCCACAGCCGAGAGGTGCATGTCCCATTGCCGGAAGATGGTGACCGTGGCGAAGGACAGCGCTATGAGCAGCGCCAGCCCCAGCGCGCTCAAGATGGCCGCGGGGATCATATACAGCCAGGTGGGGCTGTACATGAGCAGAAAGCGCAAGTGGCGCCAGCCGTCCCGGTAGCGCCGCAGTTTGGATTCGCCGGAGCGCGGGTGGTAGTCCACCGGCACTTCCGCGATCTTGAGCTTGATGCGCGCGGCCCGCGCCACCATCTCGCTGGCGAATTCCATGCCGGTGGTCTGGAGCGCCATGCGCTGGTACGCCTCCCGCGTGAAGGCGCGCATGCCGCAGTGCACATCTCCTATAGACGTGCCGAAAAACAGATTGATCAGGGCTGAGAAGAGGGGGCTGCCGATGTGCCGGTGAGTCCACGGCATGGCGCCCGGGGCGATCGTTCCCTGGAAGCGGTTGCCCATCACCAGGTCGGCCCCGGCATCCAGCGCCTGAATCATCGGCTCGACCGCGCCCAGGTCATAGCTGCCGTCGGCGTCGGCCATGATGACGTACTTGCCCCGCGCGGCGTTGATTCCGGCGATGAGTGCGCGGCCGTAACCAGGACGCTCCTCCTCCACCAGGACCGCGCCAGCGTCGTGCGCGCAGGTTGGCGACTCGTCGGTCGAGCCGTTGTCGCACACAATGACCTCGCCATCGATCCCGGCCGCCCCCAGGCGGGCGCGCGCATCCAGCACGCACATGCCGACCGCGCTGGCCTCGTTGCGGCAGGGGAAGACCACGCTCAGGTCGCACGCGGGTGTCGGCACTGGCGCCAGCGCGGCCAGCCTCGCCTCGCGCCGCGGGATGCGCGGAGGATAGCTGGTGGACAAAGGGGCTGCCGGCTGAAGCGCTATGGGACGTCCCTCACGGTTGCTGCCAGTCTACCAGACAGCCAGCGTTGTGAGCGGGCGGTAGCCCATCTGGCACCCGCCGTCCGCCGGTGCCTGCTGGGCACCTGACGCGCGAGAAGCGCCGGGGCGGCGAAGTTCTGGCAAGCCTGCCGAATCACCCGCCGCCCAAGCCCGCGTTCTGATTGTTCCTGGCGTCGGTACACTGCTAGTGTTGGATTGAAATGCCACTTATCTCCTCGAAACTCACGTACGAGGATCTACAGCAGGCTCCTGACGACGACAAGCGCTACGAGCTTATCGAAGGTGACTTGCTGGTGAGCCCTTCGCCAACGCCCGTTCACCAAACGGTGGTGGGCCGCGTGTTCGCCTTTCTCTTGCGTTTGGAAACGGCCGGTTTGGGCCGGGCCTTCGTCGCGCCACTGGACGTTGTGCTCGACACCTTCAACGTTCTCGAGCCAGACGTTCTGTTCATTGCCACGGAGCGGCTCAGCATCATTGGCCCGCGAAATGTGCAGGGCCCGCCCGATTTGGTAGTTGAGGTGCTTTCAGAGGGTACGCGTCAGCGCGACTTGGGCCTGAAACTGCACACCTATGCCCGCTTCGGCGTTCGCTTCTACTGGATTCTGGACGCCGAGAAGCAAACGGTGCAGCCCTACCAGCTGGTGGGCGAATCGTACGAGCAGCTCCCGCTGCTTCCGGCCACCGGTACACTGGACAGCCCGCTCTTCCCGGGCATCTCAACGCTCGTCGCCAATCTGTTTTCCTGAGCCACGGGACCGGCCCGGCGAAGTTGCGTCCGTCACAGCTCGGTTGGCGGCTTACACGCGAATAATCAGTTGTTCCTGAAACGGTTGCATACCTCCAAAAGGTGCATTACCCTCTGCTTAGTCCATGTCGAGATTGGTGCTTTCGGGCGCACTGCTGGCTTGCCTGCTGCTCGCGGCGTGCGGTGGCACGGCCAAGGCGCCGGCCAGGGCATCTGTGTCGCCGATTGCGTCGGCGAGCGCTTTCCCCACGGCTGTCGCCCCGCCGCCGGTCGCCTCGACGCCGGTGGCACCGCCGGCCAAGTTCACCGACGACAACTGGGGGCTCGCGGTGTTCCAGGCGACGCAATCCGACCTGTCCCAGTTCAAAGGCATCCCCGTGGAGATCAGCGGGCAGGTGTTCAACGTTGAGCAGGATGCCACGAACGTGGGCGCGCAGATGTGGGTGTATCCCACGCAGGGCGAGGGCAACACGGTGGTGGTGTTCCCTAAGGCCGGCAACCCCTCCGTAAGCAAGGGCCAGACTATTCAGGTGATCGGGACGGTGGATGGCGTGCTGGTTCGGCCGAACAGTCAGGGCACATCGCTCCGGCTGCCGCGGGTGGCGGCAACGAAAGTCACCATCGAGGGGGGCGGCGGGGCGCCGGCGACCCCTGCCGCGGCGGTATCTGGCGGGGCGACGGCGAGCACGGCGGCCTCGGCATCGAAGGCAGCCGCCTACTATGAGGTTGTGGGCACGCCCGGGCCAGGGCTCAACATTCGTACCGGTCCCGGCGTGAACTACGCCAGGAAGGGCATCCTCCACAATGGCAGCTTCATCCAGGTGCTGGCGCAGCCGGTGCGCGGCTGGTACCGCATCCAGGGCGCCAACTTCAGCGGCTACGCCTCCGCCGCGTACCTGCGCGCCGCCTCCGTGGCCAGCCCCAAGCTGGCCCCCCTGTTGCCGGCCTGAATGATAAGTTTGTCTATTCGCCAGTAGCCAGCGCTGGTCTTAGGCCCGTGCTGCTCGGCGCAGCATGGCGGCCACCTGGTCATAGTCCGTATGCCAGATGGCGTCGAAGCCGAGCTGCTTGTCGCCGCTGCCGTCGTCCGGCAAGCCTTTGGCGATGAAGCCGTCCAGCAGAAACGCGCTGGCGCCCTGGCCGCGCCAGTACCGCAGCTCGGTTTCGAAGCGCGCGGCGCGGTTATCCGTGGCGGAGATGCCTGTTTCTTCGACGATGGCGCGCTTACCGTGAGCCACTGCCCAATCCACGTCGACCACCGAGCCGCGATAGCCGTTGCCGGGGTGCACGGTGACGATATCGACGGAGGGCAGGCTGCCGTACAGCTCGGCTGGAGTGAAGCCAGCCTGGGCCGCCTGGATCATCCCCGTCGCGACGGCATGCCGCGGATCCAGCGTTTTGAGCAGATCGGTGGTTTGGCGCATGAACGCCAGGAACGCGGGTTTGTCGGAATCGGCCAGCTCGTTGCCCGGCTCCCAGGCGTAGATGTTGGGGTGCCCACGGTTGGCCGTGACCACGGTGCGGACGAAGCGCAGATAGGCCCCCCGATAGTCCGACGCGAAGAACGCGTGGCTCAAGTAGGGGATGCCCTGCCAGGTGAGGGCATAGTCGGGCGCCATGCCAGGCGGATTCTGGTGCGAACCGTAGTAGTTCACCAGACTGACGATGACTGAGATGTTGTGGCGTTGGGCCGCGTCGAGGAAAATGCCGAGCCGGCGGGCGGTCTCCTGGTCGCTGATGCCGTCGTTGGCGGCGTACAGCCGCACGATGGTGGCGCCCATGCCCTGCAGGGCTTGCAAGTCGGCCTCAGCCTCGCCTGGCGTGCTCCGGGGGACCAGAGCGGCGTAGCCGTAGTGCATGACATCGGGGATGTTGACGCCCACCTGGAAGCGCGGAGCGGCGGTTGGCGAGGCCAGCGGTCGCGGCGGACTGGGCCCGGGGCTCAGCCCGGCGCCGCGCGGTTCAGCCGCGCCGCGTGCAGTGACCGCCAAGAACACACCCACGGCAAGCACCATGGCGCCGATGCCCAGCCCGGTGAGCCATCGCCGCCCTGTCGCCATGCGCCTTACTCTAATCCTTGGCGAGGCGACCCCCCAAAAGGGCTCACCGATTGACCGGTATTTCCCGAAGACGTATGATGCCCGGCAGGCGGCCGGAGTTATATGGCGGTTGGCGCGGCTCTTCCACCGGGGCTGCCTGGGGGAGCCGCTTGTGGCGTGAAAGGGGTTGGCAGCGGGGTGAAACGCCGACTGATCAAGGCTGGTCGGCAGCTGTTGTCCGCCGCCGCTTTGCTTGGCCTCACCGTCGGCAGCGCACCAGCCGCGCTGGCGCAGACGGCAACGGCAACGGCAACGGCCGCGGCGACCGCTGAGCCAACACCCACCAGCACCACCCCGCCAACGTCGACCCCCACGGCTACCTTCACGCCGACGCCTTCCAGGACCGCGACCCCAGCGCCCACGACTGCCACGGTGACCACGACGGCGACGGTGCCGAGTAGTGCCACGGCAACCGTCACGGCGACCACGAGCGCAACGGCCAGTGCGAGCGTCCAGCCGTCACCCACGGCCGCTGCCAGTCCCACCAGCACAGTCACTCCAACAGCCATCACATCGCCCACAGCCACCGCCAGCGCCACCCCAACGGCCACGGCGTCAGCGGTGTGTCTCGGGTCCCTGACGCCTACGGCTAGCGTGACGCCGGTCAGCACGCCAACGCTCACGTCCACCGCGGCCGCGGGGAGCTGCCTGTCGCCGACAGCGACAGCCACGCTGACGGCCACCCCCACGCTGACGGCCACGCCAGTCGGCTGCTCGGCCGGCGGCTCAACCGCCGCTGCTCCCACGCCGGCGAGCACGCCGGCGACAACCTGTGCGCCGCTGGCCGGGTCGGTCAGCCCGCTGGTGGCCATGTCCACGCTGGTGGGCCCAGCCAGCCCAACGCAGAGCCTGCAGCTGACCTTCTTCCTGAAGCCGCGCAACGTGCAGCAGCTGAAGGCTGCCGCTCAGCAGGCCCTCCAGACGCACCAGGCGACGCTGAGCAAGCAGGACTTTCTGAGCCAGAATGCGCCGAATTGGAGCGACTACGACGCGCTGGCCGCCTTCGTGCAGGTACCGGGCGTGACCATCGATCGGACAAGTGCCGACCGCACCACCCTGCAGGTGACGGCGCCGGTCAGCGTGGCGGAGGCGCTGCTGGGTATCCAGGTCAACGTGTACTCCATTAACGGCCACCAGTTCTACGCCAACGCCACCAATCCTCTGCTGCCTGCTGAGCTGGCCAGCAAGATGACGCACATCAGCGGCCTGGACGACGCGGCGCCGTTCCACAGGAGCTCGGGCGCGCCGCGGCCGGCCCCCTTCACTGCCGCGCCGCTCCCCGGGAGCTGGCTTGCCCTGGGCGCTGGCCCGGCGCCCCATGGGCAGCCGGCGCCGCTGCCCGGGGCGGGCCCGAACCTGCCAGCCGCGCAAGCGCGAGTCCAGCCCTGGCCCAAGCCCAAGCCGCAAGCGATCGGGGCTGCCGGCGCGTCACCCTACGCGCCATCAGACATCCAGGCCGCGTACGACGAACTTCCCTTGCTGAATGCCGGCTTCGACGGCACCGGGCAGACCATTGGCATTGTCACGCTGGCCGATTACAGCCTTACGGCGGTACGCCAGTTTGAATCCGTCTTCGGCCTGCCGCAAGCCGCGATCACGCAAGTGGGCAGTGCACCATATTCGGCCGATGGCTGCAACGCCGGTGGCATGACTGAAAGCAACCTGGATGTCGAATGGGCGCAGGCCATGGCACCGCAAGCCTCGATCAAGGTGTTCGAGGCGCCCGGCTGCGATCTGGCCAGCGCTATCAACGCGGCCGTGTCCGATGGCAGCGCCAAGTTCGTATCCATCAGCTGGGGCAGCTGCGAGCCGCTGAATACACCAAGCCAGGTGGCGGCCATCGACACCGCGCTCGCCACGGGCGTAGCCAATGGCATGCAGTTCTTCGTCGCCTCTGGCGATCAGGGGGGTGAGGCCTGCCTCCCGTTCTTCGGCGGCCCAGCCGTCGACTTCCCGGCATCCGACCCCAACGTCACGGCGGTGGGCGGAACCGCGCTGGCCCTGGCCAGTCTTGAGCCGCCCTCACAGGCTCCCGGGTTGTACGTGGGCGAAAGTGCCTGGCCGAATAGCGGAGGCGGCTGCAGCACGTTATTCGGTGAGCCGAGCTGGCAGAGCGCCTATAGGACGGCGACAGGAGCCACTTCCCCGTGCCCCACCAGCTTCGGAGGCAGCAGCGGCAGAGCGGTGCCCGACGTTGCGGCCAATGCGGCCGAGCCCTACGCCGTTTTCGACAGCAGCGGTTTCGACTTCATCACCGGGACAAGTGTGGCCGCTCCTGTGTGGGCCGGACTCGTCGCGGCGATGCAAACGAGCTCGACCGCCAGCGGCGTCAGCCGCTACACCACGCGCTACACGCCCGAATTGCTCTATCAGAGCAGCCGCGTCCAGGGCGGCGGGCCCCTGGGGCTGCCTGAAGATGTGCACGACGTTACCTCGGGCAGCAACCTTGACAACTCCTTCAGCGCCGGTACCCGCTGGGATGCTCTCACGGGCCTCGGAAGCCCGGACGTGGCCGCCCTTTTGACGAAGGAACTGGGCGGGAGCCTGGGTGTTCCGAGCAACGACAGCTTCGCCGGCGCACTCCCGGTGACCCTGCCGGCCCTTGCGGAGCTGTCGACGGCGGCAGCCACAACCGAAGCGAGCGAGACGTCGGCGACGACTGGCACAGGTGGCAACTCCGCCTGCGGCCCCGTCGCTCACACGGTCTGGTACAAGATCACGACCGATCCGAACGCGACGAGCGTCAATCTCTTTAGCGCCGGAACCTTCAGTGGCAGTCTCGCCCTCTGGAGTGGCACGTCACTGAGTTCTCTGACGGAGGTTGTGTGCATACCCAGGGCCGGCCTCATATACGCTATCGGTCTCCCGTCGCCCGGCGGCAGCCAAACGCTATATATTCAGGCAGCCGGATCAGGCGGAGACAGCGGCGGCCTGGAATTCTCGATCACGCAAAGCTGCTCGCCCGCCTGCACCAATGCCACGGCGGCTCCGGCCAATGACAACCTGGCCAATGCGCAAGCGCTGACTGTTCCGTCGACGGTCCAGGGCAACAACATTGCCGCGACCACCGAAAGTGGCGAGCCCCTGAGCTGCACCGACGTATCCGGCTACACCGTTCCCTATTCCGCGACGGTGTGGTACAAGTTCACGCCGGCGGTCAATGAGACGCTCGTGCTCGGTGGTTCCCCGATGATTGAGGCGGTCTGGAGCGGTCCGTCCGCCGCGCCAGCCTACTCGCAGCTCACGCCGGTCTCGTGCTCGTTTAGCGACATCCCGACACCGGTGGTGCTCACTAGCGGCATCACCTACTACTTCCAGCTTGGGGCCTTCTTTCTCCGGGAAGGGGCTTTCCAGTTCGCGGTGAGCGCGGTCCAGGCGGGCGCCACCTTCAATGTGAACACGACGAGTGATCTCACGTCCGGTTTCACCGGCGCCTGCGCCGCCGGAACGGCCGGGCAATGCTCCTTCCGCGAGGCGGTCATTGAGGCGAGCCTGCCGGGGCTGACCGCCGTCACGCTGAATATTCCAGGCGGCACCTATCTGCTGAACGGGTTCTTTGGACCGCTGCTGTTGGGAACCACGGGCGTCTATTTCGATGCGCCCGGTCCCTCGAACGCCACTGTCGCTATCAACGGGGCCGGTGCAGCTTCCACAGTGATCGATAGCCAGCACGTAATGGGCGTTCTTGGCCTTTACGGCGTGACTGCCACGCTCAGCGGCGTGACCGTGCAAAATGGCGCCACGTCATACGGTGGCAGCATGTTTGTCGCCCCCGGCGCGCACGTCACCATCTCCAACAGCACGCTGAGCGGCGGCATCGCGGACCCTGGGCCTGGCGGCGGGCTGTTCAACATGGGCATCCTGACGCTCAACAGCGTGACCGTCAGCGCCAACGCCAGCGCCTATGAGGGTGGTGGCATCTACAACGTTTATGGCACGGGCTTGACCGTTAACAGCGGGACGTTCAGCGGCAACAGCGCCCAGTTCGGCGGCGGCGCTATCGCCGTCGTTGGCGCGGTCAGCTTTGGTTCGTCGCTCACGAGCATCAGCGGTACGACCTTTAGCGGCAACAGTGCGCCCGGCAGCGGTGGCATGGGCGGCGCGCTCGATTTCGGCGGCTTCGGGAACGTGTCCATCGGCGGCAGTACCTTCACCGGCAACAGCGCCAGCGCCGGGGGCGGGGCGATCTCCAACTGGGGCAGCGCCATGACCCTGGCCAGCAGCAGCGTGACCGGTAACGCGGCCTCCGGCCCCGGAGCGGTCGGTGGCGGGATCTACAACAGCGGCGGGCTGACGGTTCAAGCGAGCACCATTGCCGGGAATACCGTATCGGGTGCGACCGGCCAGGGTGCTGGCTTTTACAACGACAACGGCAGCCTGACCATCACCAACAGCACCATGTTCGGCAACGCCAGCAACGGCACGTCGGGCATCGGCGGGCTGTACAACCGCGGTGGCAGCACCACCGTCAGCTACAGCACCATCGCGGGAAATGACCTCGGGCTGGTCGCCGATCCTGGCACGCCCGGGAGCTTCACCCTGGCTGGCACGATCGTGTCGCAAGCTCCCGGTGGCCTCGGCGCGGATTGCACCGGGACGAGCGGCCACCTGACCGACCAGGGGTATAACCTGGCGGACGACGCGAGCTGCGGCTTCTCCGCCTCCACCAGCAG
>DATKQD010000071.1:0-40247 GCA_035532895.1 Chloroflexota bacterium | reverse complement strand
CGACGTTGTGGTGGGTCTTGATAGTGTGCGCGGCCGTCGTGTCGTGCGAGGTGCTTTCAATGACATCCGGGTAGAGCGTGCCCTGGGCCAGGAAGTCAGCCTGGCCCACACGCGGCCCGGCCGCCTCGGCCATAAACACGCGAATGAACTCGTCGCCTATGATGCGCCGCTTCTGCTCTGGGTCTTCTACGCCCGCCAGGCGATGCAGGAAGCGATCGGCGGCATCCACGTGCACCAGGTTGAGGTGCATGTGCCGGCCAAAGGTATCCACAACCTGGGCCGCTTCGCCCTTACGCAGGAGGCCGTTATCTACGAAAACGCACACCAGCTGATCGCCTACGGCCTCATGGATGATGGCCGCGGCGACGGCGGAGTCCACTCCGCCGCTGAGCGCGCACAGCACACGCCCGGCGCCCACCTGTGCCCGCACGCGTTCGATGCTCTCGCGGGCAATGGAGCCGGCCGTCCACGTGCCGCTGCAGCCGCAGTACTCAAAGAGGAAGTTGCGCAGAATCTGGCTGCCCTGGGGCGTGTGCACCACTTCCGGGTGGAACTGGATGCCGGCCAGTTTGCCGGCGCCAATGGCCGCCGCCGGCGAATTGGCCGTGTGGGCCAGACTGTCGAAGCCAGGCGGCAAGTCGGCTACGGCATCGGCGTGACTCATCCACACCGGCAGGCTATGCGCAAGGCCCCTGAAAAGGGGATTCTCCCCCTCCACAGTGAGCTGCGCCGGCCCGAACTCCCGCTTGCGCGACGGCTGGACTCGGCCGCCGAGCTCATCAGTCAGCAACTGCAAGCCGTAGCAGATGCCCAGCACAGGCAGGCCAGTGGTGAATACGCGCCGGTCGCACCGGGGCGCGCCCGCATCGTACACGCTAGCGGGCCCGCCGGAGAGCACGATGCCCCGGGGCCGGCGCGCCGCGATGTCCTCCCAGGGTGTGTCATAGGGCAGCAGCTCGCTGTATACGTGCAACTCGCGAATGCGCCGGACGATCAGCCTGCTGGTTTGCGAGCCGAAGTCGAGCACGATGACGTTTTCCGGGAGATCGGGCGCGGCCATGCGTCTCAGCTGTTCAAGCGGCTTGTGAGGGATGAGGTCCAGGCCATCCGGCTGGGCGCTCAGGAGAAGCGATCGGGGCTGTCAACGAGGAACTGCTTGAAATCATCCAGCGAGACGCCGGCCTCTTTCGCCGCCTGCTCGATGGCGATGCGCCCCTCCCGGTAGCGCCCGGCAGCCGCCTGCATGGCTGCCCAGCGGGACAGCCGGTTCCGGGGTGCGCGCCGTTCGCTTGGCGGCTGCTGGGTTTCGCTCACGTGCCCTCCAGGTTGAGCATACCGCCAACCGGCCCTCCGATGCACGCCACCGCTCGATCGTCCCAGTCCACGGCCGGCTCAGGCGCACCATTTGGGCTAATCTACACCAGCGACCAGCAGCCGCGCATGAGGCCAAGAGGTCGCATAGCGAGCAGCCTGCAAGTGTCAGCGGTCTTGTGCAACTGGTTCTAAGCTGGCTTCGTCGCTCGAATCGAAAACGACAGCGGGATAGGGTCGCCGGCCAATCGCCAGCCATCGGGCGGCGAGGCCATCATGCCGGCGAATCGCTGCCAACCGGTCGTCGGGAACTCATGGAGCCAGTCGAGCACCAGCCCCGCCTGAATAAGGCTGTTGATGATGTCGGCCATGGAGTGGTTCCACTCGTAGGTAGTGGCGTGCTCCAACCGCGCCCGCCTATCGAGGTAGTCGTCGCCGCTGTCGTCGACGAACGCCTCGCGTCTGAAGTACGGATAAGCGGGAATGAGCTCCGCCCGGTCCTCCTTGAACACACCGGCAACTGGATGGAACTCCACGAGGTGGAACCGGCCGCCCGGCGTCAGGAAGTGAGCGATGATGCGCCCCCACTCGGTGAGGTCCGGCAGCCAGCACAGGACGCCACCACCTGTGTAGACGATGTCGAAGTCACCGGCGAGCTGGGCCTCCAGGTCGTAGACGTCCGAGCAAACGAACTCGGCCGGGATGTGCAGCTCACTCGCCAGCCGGCGTGCCCGGTCGATAGCCGGCTTGGAGAAATCTACCCCGGTGGCCGATGCCCCGAGCAGGCCCCAGCTGAGCGTATCCAAGCCGTAGTGGCATTGCAGGTGCAGGAGGCGCATCCGGGCAACCTCGCCGACCTCCTCGATGTCCAAGGGACCCAGGATGGGCCGGCCAGCTCGAAGTGATTCCAGTTGTGCGCGCTTTCGGCTGTCCGCAAGATGGACGGCCAAGCGGTCATCCCAATTGGCCCGATTGGCGGCGACGCGGAGATCCATTGGCTGAGCATACAGTGGCGGGCATGGCTGAGCGCCCGCCTGCCTGGAAAGGCCACGCGCCGCCTGCTGTGCATCGCCCGCTCTACCGCATCTGCCTTACTCGGCGGCCGAGATTGAAGGGCCGGGCCAGTGCCGCGGGCAGCTCCTCAGGGGGTCTAAGGGGAGAAGAAGCCGTGCGTCCTGATGATGCTGACCGCCGCTGTTGCTGCGCTTGTTGCACAATCGCGCACGGGTCGCTGTCGGGGCTGGGGAGCAGGGATTCGAACCCCGGTACCGTGATCCAGAGTCACGTGTCCTACCGCTGGACGACTCCCCAAGGGCACACGAGATTATAGCCAGGGCTACTACTGGCACGGGCGCGCACCCGTCAGGGTGAACGGCGCTGCGCCTGGGCACGACGCTTCGCTTCGAACAGGCGGCCGCGGACGGCGTCTTGCGACTCGGGCTGGGTGGCCGCCGGGCCCGCGGGGATCGCGGGTTCGGGCTCCGTGGCGGGACCAGCGGAGCGAGAGGCGGCAGGGAATGCCTCGCCGAAATTGGCCGGCTGGCTGGTACGGCTGGGGGCGACGCGGTTGGCCGCTGGGCGCGCCGCGGGTGGCCGGCGCTGGAAGCGCTGAACGAGGCCCAGCAGGCCGGCCGGCGAGATGCGCAGGCGGCGGCTGGCAACGTCCAGCAGGAACAGCAGCAGCGCCGCTGCCGCGAGCTCGGGCCAGATGGGGGTGGCACCGCCAGGCGCGGCAAGCGTGTGAGCGAAGGCATCCGCGGCGCTGGCGAGAACGCTGCCGCCAGTGGCGGCGGCCAGCTGCTGCAGCAGGTTAACGTTGGTGTCCACCACATCGTACTCGGGCGAGTAGGGCACCACGTAGCCCTTGGTCTCCGCCCCCACTACCTGCTGCCGGCTGTTGCGCTGGACGATTTCGACCAGGTACACGCCCTGTGCACTATCCGGGAACTGGCCCTGATACTCGCCCGGCGCCACCTGGTTCAGGGTCACCTCCTGCCGGGTGCCGGCGGGGTCAAACACCACGGCTGTGGTGCCCAAAAAGTTCTGGAGCTCGCGGTTGGCGTTCTGCGAGTCCACGGTAACCGTGGCACTCGCGCCACCCGCGGACGGCGAAATGGTGGTTTGCAGGTTCTGCTCGATCTGTCCGGGCAGCGTGCTCTTCACGACCTGCGACCAGAACTGCGCGAAGTTTGGCCAGGTAACCCAGTCGGCTGCCCATTGGCCCTTGGTGTCCGATGTCCAGGCCGCGGCGCGACCCAGGCCGTACTGCCATTCGGCAAGGACGGGATCGCCCTGATTGGAGGCCAGGATGACCTGGGCCGTGGGCTTCGGAGTGGTGGCCACGTAGCCCTTGAGAGGCGGCAAATGGCTGGCGCCAATGCCGCTCAGAATGGGGCTCGACGCGGCCGGCAGCGGTTGAAAGGTTTGCTCCACGATGGCGGGCCTGGCCACCAGCTGTGTCTCTTGCAACAGCAAGCGTGGGATGTTGAAGGGATCGTTGCCATCGTAGTAGCGGCCCTGGCCCCACTGGGCGATATTCTGCAGCAGCTGCAGATCCTGCGGCAGCACGTTGGTGCCCACCACGGACACGGTGATGTGCTCGGCGGCGATCGCCTCGATTTGACTTTGATAACTGTCGGATGCGTCACCATCGCCCAGCAGGATGATGTGCTTCACCTTGGCATTGCTGGCCAGCAGCTGCTGCCGCGCGGCGTCGAAGAAGGGCGCATAGCTGGAGGGATCGCCCATCTGCAAGCCATCGATTTTGCTGAGCAGAGCAGCTTTGTTATTCACCTGCTGCACGGGGATAGCCCAAGGCTGCGTGCCATCGCTCACACCAACCTGATCCAGCGGCGAAAGCGCGTTGATGGCAGCTTTCGCCGCCTCACGCGAGATGTCGATGCCGAGGTTGTTCTCCAGCGACTCGATGATGAAGAACACGGCGGTGCTGGGCAGGTCCTCCCGGGGGGCAACTTCCGACGTGACGGGCAGCACCGTTTCCAGCGGCGTATTGTGGTAGTTGCCGGTGCCGTAGCTCTTGTTGCCACCCACCACCAGCAGGCCGCCACCCAGATCGCGAACGTAGGTCTGCAGGTTCTGCATCTGCGCCGGCGTCAGCCGGTCGGCGGGAACGTTGGAGAGCACCACGGTATCGTAGGCGCGCAGCGTGGGCAGGTCGGCTGGCAGCCCGCTGGGCGTGGAAAGGTCCACCTGCGTCCCCTGGGAGCGGAGCGCCGCGGCGAGCGCGGTGGAATCACCAGGGTCGCCATCAATGATCAGCACTTTGGGCTTGCCGGCGACGTTGGTGAAAGCGCTCGCTTGATTATTCTGTGACACCGTGTCCTCACCCGGCTGCACGATGGCCTGGAACACATGTGGCCCGCCTGGGAGCGGCTGATGGTTGAACACGAAGGAGTTGGTGCCAGAGTGAATCTGCACCGCCTCCTGGGACGAGACCTGGCCGTCCGTGAGCAGGCGCAGCTCCGCGCGGGTGACCACATTCGAAACAACTGTTACGGTGAGGGCGAAGGTTTCCCCCTCACGTAGCGAGTCCGGCGCCACCACCTGCTTGACGTAGACCTCTGGCGTCTGGTTCTTCGCAATGGGCACCACATCCAGCTGCACACCGGCCGCGCCCGCGATTCGCGCCTGATCCAGCGATTGTTCGAGGTTCTCGTTGCCATCCGAGAGGAGTACCAGCCGGCGCGCAGTGGTGTTGGGCAGCAAGCCCAGTCCCAGCCGAACCGCCGCGGCAATGTCCGTGTGGCCCTGCTCCACGGTGGAGGCGAAGCGGGGCAGGCTGGTCAGGTGGCTGAGGGGCTGCTCGACAACCGCGTTCGCGCCAAAGAGCACGACGCCCGCCTGGTCCCGCGGGCCCTGGGCCGCCAGTGCGGAGCGGATCCAGCCGAGCTCCGCGTTCACCTGGTCCGGTGTGATGCTGTTCGACACGTCCACCAAGAACACGGTGGACAGGCGGTTGGCCGTGCGGAGCACGCGCGGCATGGCCAGCGCGAGCACCAGCAGCGCGAGCACCAGCAGCCGCAGGGCGAGGCTGAACCAGGCCCGATCCCGGGGCATGTGTACGCCGCCGCGCGATGCAATCCAGCCGGCCAGCGGCAGCAGCACAAGCAGCGTCAGCGCCCAGGGATTCAGCAGTTGCAGCGTCAGCATGGGGGCACGTTTACGAAGCCCGCCGGTGGTACCAGTACCACTCCAGCGTCAGCAGGCCGAGGCAGGCGACCAGCACCCAGGGCCAGAACTCCCGCCTCGCCGGTGTCCACTGCACCGCTGTGTTGCGCTGCACTACCGCGCCGCCAATATCGAGCGTGCGCCCAGGCGCCAGGTTCGATTCAGCGGCGCTGGTCTGGTTGATGGCGAACACCTGCTGGGCCACGGTTTGCCCCTTCGCCTTCTGTGTTACCCGATACAGGCCCACAGCGGCGGTATCGCTAAAGGCCACCGGCCCGCCTCGCGGCTGGAACGACTCAACCGCGCCATTGGGCCGGCGCACATCCAGCTCATCCACCTGCGGAAGCGGCTGCAGCAGCACCGTATCCCCCGCGGCGGGCGAAGAGATGTCGTTGGGGTCGGCTGGGGACAGGTACTGCACGGCGTTGGCCACGAAAATGGGAAAGCTCGTGAGCAGGCCAAAGTTGGAGGCGTGCAGGTCGAATGGCAGAATCACCATCTTGCGGCCCTCGTTGTCACCCTCCAGCAGCAGCGGGGTGTCGCCAGACTGCGCCAGCACGCTGGCCCATGAGGGTGCAGTCACATTCTTCACGACCTGAAACTGCACGTCGCTGAACTGGACGTAAGCCAGCAGCGGATCATCCTGCTGGTAGGACGTTACCCGCGGGTGGGCCACTAGCGTGGGGCCGATCGACAGCCAGTTCGTAGCAGGCGGATTGAGGATGAGCATGTTGGCATTGGGCAGCTTGGCCGGCAGAAAGCCATCGAACACGAACAGGTTGTACTGGCCAGGGTCGATGTTGGCGTACTGGTTAGGCGCCACTTTGAAGGCTTCTACGTCGGGCAACAGATTGATGGCCTTCTCCATGAACACGTTATCCGGCGTCACCAGCAGCACCTTCAGCGATGTCGGACGGTTAAGCACCAGCCAGGCGCTGTTATCAGCGGCCAGGATATCCGGGTCGCGCAGGTGCGCCTCTACCACTTTGGCGCCCACGGGCACGTTGTCGAACACCTTGTTCACCTGCCCTCCCGCGGGCAGCTGAAGAGGGCTGCTGCCAAACAGCTTGCCATCGGCGTAGAGGCTGAGCAGGTTACCGGCGGCCGCGGGGCCAAAGTTCCGCACCTGTACGAAGAGGTGCTGGCGCTGGGGCGCCGTAGGATCCTGCCGCGCCGAGAAAATGGTGATGCCCATGTTGCGCCCCGAGGTGCCAATGGGGATGAAGTGCACCGCTACAGTGGCCGGCACGGTTTCGTGGAGGGTAGGGAAGGCGCCGTCGGAGATGATGAATATTTGGCTGTGGAGCTGGCCCTGGTTAAGCGAGAGAGCGAGCTGCAGCGCCTCATCCATGTTGGTCGTGGCATTGCTCACGGTCGCCGCGTCCAGAGCGGCGGCCATCTGGGTCTTGTTGGCCCCGGCCTGTTGCAAAATCTGGGGGTGATTGGCCACCCGGATGACCGTTCCGGTGGCGTTGTCACTCAGGCGGTTCACAATCTCCCGGGCCGCGGCCACGGCAGCGGCAAAGCGATTGGGCCGCACATCGGTAGCCTGCATGCTGCCTGACGCATCGAGCAGGATCACGACGTTGTCGCTGGCCTGAGCCTGCACCCTGAAAAAGGGCCGCGCGATGCCCAGCGTGAGTAGCAGCACCAGCGCCACCTGAATGAGCAGGAGGATGCTCATCTTCAGCCGTTGCCAGGGCTCGTGCGCGGCTACGTCGCGCCGAAGCTGCTCCCACAGGAAAGTTGACGACACGTCCAGATCGTGCCGGCGCACCTTGAGCAGATACAGGAGAATGACCGCGGGCACCAGCGCGGCAAAGCCCAGGGCAACCGGAGCAGCCAGGCTCACGCCAGCACTCCGCGCCGGCGCAGCGACCCCAGCAGCAGGCGCTCCAATGGAAGGCTGGATTCGAAGCGCTCGTACACCACGCCCTGGCGGGCGGCGAAGGCTTCTACCCTGGCGGTCCAGGCGCGGTAGCGCTCGCGGTACAGATTCACCGCCCGCTGATTCAGGGTGATGTCCACCCCAGCGCCGGTTTCGCGATCCACCAGCCTGAGGTCGCCGCCTATGGCCGGCCGTACCTCTTCCGGCGCCAGAATGTGCAGCAGCACCACCTCATAGCCACGCGCCAGCAGTGCGCTGAGGCCTGCCTCAAATCCTTCACGCGAGAGCAGATCCGAGACAATCAGGACCAGCCCCGGCTGCTGGTGCTGCGCGGCGTAACGCCGCAGCGCGGCATTGAAGTCCGTTGCGCCCACCGCCTTAAGGCCGGCCAGAAAACGGAAGAGCTCAGGCGCCGCGTGGGGGGCAGCGGTGGGGCCGAAGCGCGCGTTGACGACATCGGAGAACGCGGCGCACCTGAGCTGGTCGAACCCGCGCAACGCCACGTAGCCCAGCGCGCCTGCCAGCTGCGTGGCCAATGTCAGCTTGTTAGGCTGGCCCCAGTCCATGGAGCGGCTGTTATCCAGCAGCAGGTGAACAGAGGCGCGCTGCTCGTCCTCGAACAGGCGCACCACCAGGCTATCCAGCCGGCCGTAGACGGTCCAGTCCACCCGGGCGACGTCATCGCCGGGGGTGTAGGGCCGGTAGTCCAGGAATTCAGTGGAGGTGCCGCGGTGCAGGCTGCGCCGCTCGCCCCGCGCAAAGCTGGCCACGCGCCGCCGGCCGACCAGCCGCAGCTGCTCGAGCTTGCGCAGGGTGGAGGGTTCGAGCAGCGTGCTAGCAGTTTGGCCGGAAAGCCAGTGGCGGCCCTCAGCCGATCCCCTCGCACCACGATTGGCGAGCTCGACCGACGCTCTGGCGGCACCCCACCCCGGCCGCCGCGGCGGGTTTCCGGCCGAACTGCTAGCGGACATGCTCCGGCACTGCCCGGATCACATCGCGCACCACGGCTTCGGCATTGATGCCCTCTGCCTCGGCCTCAAAGTTGACAATCACACGGTGCCGCAGGGCAGGTAACGCCACAAAGCGCACGTCCTCGAAGGCCACGTTGAAGCGGCCCTGCAGCAGCGCGTGGATGCGGGCCGTGGCGGCGATGGATTGCGCCCCGCGCGGGCTGGCACCGTAGCGCACGTAGCCGCGGGCGGAGGCCGAGTAGGCCGAGTCCGGATGGGTGGCCAGCACCAGGCGCGAGATGTATTCCGCCACCGCCGAAGCCATCGGCAGCTCGCGCGCCAGGCCGATCATGCGCAGCACGGTACCGGCTGTGGCAACCTTCCGGGCTCGGGGCAGCTCGCGCGCCATCGTGCGACTCACAATCTCCACCAGCTCGCTTTCGCTGGGATAGCCGATGGTCAGTTTCAGGAGAAAGCGATCGACCTGTGCCTCCGGCAACGGATAGGTGCCCTCCATCTCAATGGGGTTCTGAGTGGCCATCACAAAAAAGGGCTCACCGAGCTCGTGCCGCGTGCGCGCCACCGTTACCTGGTGCTCCTGCATGGCTTCCAGCAGGGCCGACTGGGTCTTCGGTGTGGCTCGGTTAATCTCGTCGGCCAGAAGCAGGTTGGCGAATATGGGCCCCGGCTGAAACTGAAAGCGCCGGCTGCCGCTGCCCTGGTCCTCCACGATGAGATTGCTGCCGGTAATATCGGCCGGCATGAGATCCGGCGTGAATTGGATGCGGCTGAACTGCAGATCCAGCACATCGGCCAGGGTGCGGATGAGCATGGTCTTGCCCAGGCCCGGCACCCCCTCCAGCAGCATGTGGCCGCCGGCCAGCACGCACAGCAGAATGCCCTGCACAACGTCGACTTGGCCCACTATGACGCGGCCAATCTCCGTTTCCAGCGCCTGGGCCACGGTGGTGAATTCTCGCGGGGTGAACTCGGCTTCGGGAGCATCGATCATGGGCGCACATCCTCGCCAACGGTTGAGATAGTTGCCGCCGGCGCTACTTGCCTGGCCCCAGCGAAGAGAAATAATCCTTCACGATCTGGCGATAACTCAGCGGCACGTCGCCGCGGGCAATCGCCTGGCTGGCCTGCTGCTGGTATTGACCCACCACCTGCTGGTAGGGCACCGTGGCGCCATTCTGGGACGGGTTGCCCAGCGCATTGGCTTGCTGGCTGGAGGTTTGGCCGTTGGGCGCCGCCTGGCCGGGCACCGCCACGTTATGCGAACCCACGCCCGTGTACACGGCCTCGCTCTTAGCCGCGCCGCCGCCAGCACCTGCCGGACCCGGCTGGCCGGCTCCCTGACCCTGCGCGGATCCAGCGCCCTGCCCGGCCGCGGCCGCTTGCCCCTGCCCCAGGCCTGAGGCTTGAGGCTGCCCCTGGGCGCTGCCGGAAGACGACGGCTGGCCCTGAGCGCCCGCGCCCGGGGCGGATGCGCCCGTTTGCTGGGCCAGGTTGGTGGCGCTGCTTTGCACCTGCGAGAGGGCGGAACTCAGGCTCTGCTGCGCCTGGGCGCGTTGTCCCGTATTCTGGACGCTGTCCGCGGCTTGGTTGAAGGCTTCACTGGCATTGCCAGCGTTATTCGCCACCGCCTGGCCGGCCTGGCTCAAAGCATCACTCAGCTGCGCGTTGCCGGCGGCGGCCTGCGCCGCCGCCGCGGACTGCAGGCTGGCAGCCAGGGCCGCGCGCTGGGCCGCGCTCAGGCTCGAGAGCTTCTGCCCTGCCTGCTTCATGGCTTGCGCCGCACCAGCGTAGTTATCGTTCTGGAGCGCCTGGGCAGTTTGCTTCAGCAGCGGCTGGCTGCTAAGTTCGGCTGCCAGCGCCTGCAGCGCATCGGCCAGGGCTTGCGCACCGCTGTCCTGATTAGCCTGCAGCTTCTGTTGCGCGGCCTGCAACGTCGCCAGCGCCTGCGAGGCGGTGAGCGAGGGCTGGCGCAACTGCTGCTGCAGCTGCTTGAGAATGGCCTCCACGTTCTGCTCGTCCGCGGACTGGTTGTGCGCCTGAGCAGCGCTCTGGTGCACCTGCGCCGCGACCTTGTCGATCTTCTGGGCCTGCTGCTGAATGGCCCGGCTAGCGGCAGCCTGCCGCAGCAGCGCAGCCTGGCCGGGGTTGGGCAGCAGCGCCAGAGCCAGCGTGAGCAGCAAGGCCGTGCCAAAGGCCAGGGCCTGCCTTGGGGGCAGTTTGAAAGAGAGCAAGCGCCACGGATCCACGCGCTGCAGGTACCAAGAAGCATCGGCCAGCTGGGCGCTGGCCAGTAAGCCGCCGGCCCGCTCCTGGCGAAGCTCCAGTGCCGTGCTGATGCGCTCCTTCAGCTCCAGGTGCGAGTCGGCCTGGCGCGCCACCCAGCGCCGGGGCCGAGGTTGGAACTGCGCCGCGGCCGCGCCGGCTACGAGCAGCACTGTCGGGGGCACAGCGAGCACCGCGGCGGTAGGGCTGATAGGCTGAACGCGAGCCAGCAACAGCAGCAGCGCGTCGAGCACCAGCCCAATGGTGGCGCCACGCGCGCCCCACACCAGCGCAGCCTGCAGGCGCAAGACGGCGCCAATCGCGGAAAGCTTGTCGAAAAAGTCGGCGTCTTCGCTCAGTCTTGAGATCAACGTTGCGCCTCTTACAGCCAGCGCCGCAGCGGGTCCACCGCCCGGCTGGCAGCGATGGTGAAGATGATGCCCACCGCGAGGTAGGCGATGGGGGTGATCTCCCAGACTGGATAGGCGCTGCCCGTGAGCGGCGCCCCCAGGATGTGTGCGCCCGGCTCACGGAAGTAGGGCATGAGCAGCTCGGCCAGCTGGCTGTTGGCCTGGGTGAGAGTGGATACCATGGCCGCCACGGGCGACAGGTACAGCAGGTCGCGCAGGTTCAGCGCCGCACCGAGTGGCAGCGAGATGAGATAGGCCGCGTAGGACCCCAATCCCAGGCCCAGCACGACCGTATAGGTGAGGACGGACGCCAGCAGGCTGTTTTCGGTGATGGCCGAGAAAAACACGCCCACGGCCCCAAAGGCGAAGGTACTGATCGCGAGGATGAGCGCCACGTTAAAAGCTTGCTCCAGGCTGATGCCACCGAACAGCACGACGACGGAGAAGAGTGGAACAGCAGCGGCCAGCACCAACAGCACGTAGCTCACGGCGCCCAGCAGCTTGGCCATGACGATGGCCGAGGGGCGCGCCGGCGTGCCGATCAGCAACTCCAGGGTATGCCGCTCCCGTTCCCGCGCCAGGCAGCCGCTGGTGGACGCGGGAATCACGAAGGCCATGAGCACCACCGCCCAAACGGCCATGAGCAAGAAGAAGAGTGGCCCTCGTTCGGCAATGAGCAGCCGCTGGGCCGGCTGCACTGCCGCGGTCCCGGAGCCAAAAGCGCTCACCTGCACCGGCAGCGGATGCACGCCGGACACCACCGCGCGGTAGGTGGCCAGCGTGAAGCCACCAAAGGCCAGGATAATGGCGGTGAGCAGCGCGTACGCCGTGCTTCCGCGCAGGCGGACGCGCAACTCGTACAGCAGCAGCGGGCCAACCAAGCTGCTAAGCCCTCAACTGCCCGGCGCTGGGCGAGGTCCGCGCCGCCGAGGCTACCGAGGCGGCTACCGGCTGGCCGCTGCTGCTGCACTGGACCACGCGCACACCCGCCTGAATGAGCTGGCGGAGCAGGTCCGCCACCGCGTCCGAGCCACCGGCACAGGTGAAGCTGAAGGTGTGCCCAGCGAGAGCCAGGTCCGACACGGCATCCAAACCCCGCAGCAGCTGCTCCGCGCCGCGCGGCTCATCCAGCACCTGCAGGCTGATGCGCTGGCGCAGCTCCAGTTTCTGAATCAGCTCGGGCACGGAGCCGTACAGGGTGAGCTCACCAGCGGCCAGCAGTCCCACGCGATCGCACACGTCCACCAGCTCGCCCACGGCAGAGCTGGAAATGACGATGGTTTTGCCCAGGTTGCCCAGCTCGCGCAGCACCTCCAGCATTTCCAGGCGGCTCTGGGGATCCATCGCGGCCAGTGGCTCATCCAGCAGCAACAGGTCCGGATCGTGCAACAGCGCGCGTGCCAGCATCAGCTTCTGCTGCATTCCTCGGGAGAGTGACGCGCAGAAGGCGAAACGGAAATCGAACAGGTCGACCAATCGCAGAAACTCGGCGATGGTGGATTGCCGCAGCCGGCCACGCAGCCCCTGGCAGTGCGCGAAGAGGTCCAGGAACTCCCACACCTTGACATCGGGGGGCAGGCTGAAGACGTCCGGCACCCAGCCGATGTGGGCGCGGGCGGCGTGCGGGCTGCGCAGCACGTTCAGATCGTCCAGGTAGATGGACCCGGCGCTGGGGCGCAGCACCGTGGCCAGCAGCCGCAGCAGGGTGCTCTTACCCGAGCCGTTTGGGCCCACCAGACCGACCACGGTGCTCGCAGCGGCCTCGAAGCTCACGCCCTTCAGCACCGGCGCCCGACCGTGGCGCTTGGTGAGGCCAACTACTCGCAGGCGGTTCATGCAAGGCGACCGGCGGCGCTCATGTCGAGGCTGAACTGGACACTCGCATTCGGCCGTGCCGCTGGCGGTTTGTACGTGAACCGCACCCGGACAGTTTCAACCGCCGAAAGGTAGGGCGCCGGCGACGCGAGCACATTGGGTCCCCAGTTCAGCGGCAGTGAATCCCAGGCGCCACTTTGCCAGTTGTAAACGAAAAGCTGCCCTAACGGTGTGCCCGGTTGCCCGTTGGGCGAGTTCTGCCCACCGGGCCGGCTGAGGGGTCCAGCCTGGGTGGCAAAGCCGGCGTACCGGCCCTGCACATTCAGCGTAAGCCGACTGGACTCGAGACCCCAGGCGACCGGCAATGCAAATTGCAGCGCTACCGAGCCGCCCGGGTTCAACTCGTACTGCCCCGCGCGCTGGAAGCTGGTGGAAAACGTGCCTATCTGGCTGGTTTGCACCAGGACGGGCGGAATGGTGAGGGGCGTCGCGCGCGGGAAGCTGAGCGCCAGGGGCGCCACGTAGAGCGTGGTTTCCTTGACACTGGGGTGCCAGCCCAGCAGCTGAACGGGCAGCGGCGAGCTGGGCAACCAGCCCATGAGGGTGAGGCCACTGAGATCTGCCGGCTCGCTGGAGTTGGAGCCAAGGAAGGCATCGATGACCGCGGCCCTATCGGCCACACGTGCCGGTTGCTGGCCGCGGGGGCCAACCGCGAGATTCAGGCTGTTCTTGATCGCGTTGGCATCGGGCGGCATCGCTGGTGCGTTGGAATCGAAGCGCATCTGCACGCTCCGCGCCTGTCCGTTGCTCATGCTTCCCAGGTGCACCACTGTGGGACCCAGCGCCAGGATCACGTCGCCCACAGCCTCGCCGGTGTGGTTGGTGATGGACCCTGCGATGCTGTTGCCATGCACCTGCAGGCTCGAAGTGAAGCTACCAGCCAGTTGAACCTGGCTATCCGTGAAGAAGGTGCCGGTATCGGCCTGGTTCAGCGGCATGGCGACACGGGTGGTGTTCTCGCCCTCGGTCACATTGAGCTGCCAGGGATGGGCTGGCTTGCCACCCGCGCGATAGCCGGCGCCGGGGAAGCCGGGCGGAGCGAAGCTGGTAACGGAGGCCGTTCCGGGCAGCAGCAGCTCATACTTTGCAGTGCGCGGCGTGTACAGCGCCACGTAGCTGCGCACGTTACCCGCACCACTGCTGCCATCCGCCCGCACGATGGACACGCTGTTGAGGATGATGTCGCCGCCGCGGTAGCCCTGCGCGACGTGAAAGGCGATCCAGCCGCCGACCGCGATAGCCAGCGGGATAGTGAGCAGGCCAAGCTCTCGCCGGCCGGCGAGGCTGAGCAGGGCGTAGTTGAGCGGGCCAGCGATGAGTGCGTACACGCCGGCCAGCAGCAGCAGCCAGCGCCCGGAAGGAAGGTCCACGCCGCCCAGGTTGTACAGTGCGCTGCGCGGCGGAACGCCCCAGGTTTGGATGCTGCTGAAGCCTCCAAATGCACCGAAGAAAGGAAACACGCTCAGCGGCGTGCTGTTATAGGACATAACGTACTTCCACAGGGCGCTGTTGCCAGCCCAAGTAGCCATGGGCTGAGCCGTGGGATCGAGCGCCAGGTAGACGACGCTGCCCTTGCCCCGCCGCGCCCCAACCAGCAGCGGCACGCCCTGTTCCTGCAGCACTGTGGTCGCGTTCACCACGCTGCCAGCCGTCACCAGCCAGGGCCCATTGCCGATGAAGGGTTGGTGGGCCAACTCAGCCAGCGGCAGCAGATCGGGCAGGGCGCGCACACCGGAGATGCGCACCGGCTGCAGTTCCAGTGGCAGAGGCCCGATGGTCTGCTGCCAGCCGCTGCCTCCGGCCAGCACCAGCAAGCCGCCATTCTGCACCCAACCCACCAGGGCGGCCTTCTGATCACTTCCGAGGCCGACGAGTGACACGTTGCTGGCCACCAGGCAATCGAGCGATGAGAGCGCATGTTGGCTGGCGGGCAGGTCCTGGGGCGAGAGCGCGGCAATGAACGGCTTGCGGCCCGGCCGGCCAGGCAGGTCCAAATTGCCAAGCTGTTGAAAAAAGGCCTGATTCCGCGACATGGTCCCACACAGCACGTCGGCCCCACTGAGCGCTTGGAGCTTGCCGGCCTGCTGCACCACCACGCCCTGGTCCGTCACCAGCCTGGCGGTGATGGTGTTGACAATCGTGGGCAAAAAGACGCTGATCTGGTACCGCTTCTGGGAGTGGCTGGGCACCGTGGCATCTACGCTGTAGCTGGTGGCGGGCCGGCCTGTGAAACTCCGGAAGCGGTTCGGGCTGCTGGTCCCCTCATCGCTCAGCTCGATTTGCAACTGGCCGGTGACGCTGGGGCCGTCATTCGAGACGTCCACTGTCACCGGGAGCCAGTCGCCAATCTTGCCCATACCCTGGAACCCGGGCACCACCGTTAACACCGGCCCTGCCGGCGCTGGCCTGGTTGCCGGCGCGGCGCTGGAGGCACGTGACGCGGATGGCTGATGTGTTTGGGCGAGGACGGGCCACGGCGCGGAGGTAAGCGCCAACAAGAAGGCGGCCAGTCCCCACACGCGCATCCCCAGCGAGAACGGAAAGCCCTTCACGCCAGCCGCTGCTTCATGGGAGATCGCTTAGCCTACGCTTCTTTGCGGGCGAGTCTAGCACGCTCATTTTGCCCAGTGATGAACAGCATGTGAAGGCGCGGAGAAGCTCGCAGACTCCAACCAGCCACCTCGGCAAAAAGAGAGAGCAGGAAACGTTCCAGCCGCTACGCTGTCAGCCGGCTCGGAGGGCTTATATCACGCGTGCAGACCGGTCAGGTAACGAATTTGTAGATGGCGTACAGCACGACCAGTACAATCGCGAGCGCGATCAGGGTCTGGACGGGATTCGAAAAGTTGAGCGATGGGGCTCCGCCGCCGGCTGCCGCCATAGGGCTAGTCTAACCCGCCGGCCACCCGGCCGGTAGTCACCCGCGGGCGCTGTTGGCGGCGAAGCGGGCCCAGATGAGGCTCAGCACGGCCAAGCCGACGAACAGCACCGCATGCTTGTAGTGCGCATTCATAGGGTTGGCGGATACCAGCGGGTGCGAAATGCCGGGAATGAGATAGTAAACGGCCAGCAACAGCAGCACGGCTGCCACAATAATGGGGATCGCTGCCTTCTGCATCAGAGGTAGTCTCCTTCTCTTTCCCCGTGTTTTTCGAACTGTTTCCTATTTTCGACTATCGCCTGACTGTATCCGGCCGCGCCGATCAGCGGACAGCCAGCACTACCAGTGACGCGGCGCCTAACGCCAGGCAGTAGCAGCCGAACGGATCAAGCCGGCCAAATTCAAAGTAGCGCATCAGGAACTTCACGCTGAGGTAGGCGACGATGCCCGCCACTACGGCGCCGGCGAATGCCACACCGAGCATGGGCCGCCCAGCCGCGCCGAAGAGCACCGGAACCTCCAGCAGGCCCGCGCCGGCGATGATAGGCGTAGTAAGCAGAAACGAGAAGCGGGCCGCGGGCTCGTGCTTCAGGTCGAGCAGGAGGCCCGCCACAATGGTCACGCCACTGCGGGACATGCCAGGGATGAGCGCCAGCGATTGGGCGGCACCAACCGCCAGCGCACCTCGCCAGGTGAGGGAGTCCAGGTCCTTGCCGTGCTCGCTGCTGAAGAACACGCCGCGATTGCCCGGCCGTTCGCCGCGGCGGCGGATGAACTCGCCCAGCAGCAGCACGCCACCATTCACAATAAGAAAGGCCGCCGCCGTTTTGGGGCTGGCAAACAGCCGCTGCAGTGGCTTTTGCAAGAAGAAGCCGACCAGCGCAGCGGGAATGGTGCCGAACACAAGCATCCAGGCCAGGTGCTCGTTGGCGTCGCCGGTGAGCCGGCCGGCCACGGCCGAGCGGACGAAGGCAGTGATGATGGCCGACCAGTCGCGCCAAAAGAAGATAAGCAGCGCGGCGGCAGTGCCCAGGTGCAGCATCACCAGAAACGGCAAAAATGTTGGGCTCGCTTGGTTGATGTTCGACCAACCGACGAGGCTGGGAACGATGACAGTGTGCCCCAGCGAGCTGACCGGGAACAGCTCAGAGAAGCCTTGCAGGACCGCGAGCCACAAGGCCTGAACGACCGACATCAAGCAGCGGGGATGCTAGCACACGGCGCCGCCAGAGCCGCCTGCCCTGTTACAATGGCAACCCACATGCCCGAGTCAGCAAATGCCGCCAGCGGTGAGGCCGCGGCGGAGCGGCTGCTTGAGGGCGCCGATCCCGCCACCCTGGGTGCGGACTTGCTTGAAGCCATAGAGGCGCTGTGGCGCAAGAGGTCGACGTCCGCCGCTGACGCCTTGGCGCGGATCAACGCACCAAAGGATGCCGCCAAGGCCGCCCGCCGGGCGCTGTTCAAGCTCCAATCCGCCGGTATCCGCCCGGCCCTGCCGGAGGAGGCACCGACCGACGCGGAGGCCGCTCCGGCGCCCGCCAAAGCGCGGCTGCTCCAGGCCGACATCAGCTCGTATGATCCCCGCGGCACGCGGGCCATCATGGTGCTTTTGGAGAAGCCATTCGCCGGCCTGCTGAGCCTTTTCGTCATTGCCAGTGACACGGAAGGCTTGATGGATGCGGACCTCGGTCCCACGACGAAGAAGGCCTATGCAGCGCGCATCCGCAACTTCGCCGGCCAGTACGAGACTATTCGGTTCACCAGTGCGCCACCGGAGTACGCGGTGCACCTCATCCATAAGATGGCTGCCCTGAATGATCAGCACGAGCACCATCACCCGCTGCCACAGGACTACAGCATGCTGAAGACGGTGGCGCCGGATATCCCGGAGTGGGAAGGTCCGCCACCCATTTACAGCGAGCTGGACGCCGAGCAAGTCCGCGGGCGCGTCGATCTCATGGCCACGGGTGAGCTGGCAGAGAGCGAGTTCGCCGGCTGGCGGTTCGATGAAGAGCAACTCAAGGAGTGGCTCGTACGCCTGCAAACAGCCCGTGGCGGCCCGCTGGTGGTGAGCGCCGAGGCACAAAAGGAGCGCGAGCGGACCATCTTGGACGAGGCAACCGACGCTCTCTTCACCGCCGCCGATCGCACTCGCGCCAAGGAGCGGCTTGAGGAGACGGCTTACTTCTTGCTTCACGACGGCCAGCAGGAAGCCGCCGATCGGTGTCTCCGGGCCGCGCTCAACGTGGAGGAATCGGCCGCGCACGATTCGCCGTTCTTGCGCCAATTGGTCGCCAGCAGCGTGCAGCAGGTCACCAATGGTGAGGTTGGCGGTGAGGAAGCGTCCGCGGAAAGTGGACCCCCGCGGACAGAATCCGGCATTATTCTTCCCGCTTGATGAGCGGTGGGCGGCTCGTCACGCCTCTGCGCGAGCGTGCTTGGCCGAGTCCAGGGCGTTGGCTTCCGTGCATTTGTGGCACTGGAGGCGGATCGTTTGGGCCTGGCTGGGTTTTGCCGTAACAGTCCCGCGGGCGACTGCGTGCAGGTAGAGGCGGAGGGCTGCCGCGCGGGCCTGGAAAGGCTACTGGCGGCGCTGCGCCAGGGGCCGGCGTTGGCCCACGTCCGACACGTTGAGGTGGAATGGCAAGAAGCTACCGGCGAATTCGACCGGTTCCGGATCCACCCGTAAAGGGGGCCCAGCCGGACCGCTTCGTGTGGTACGAAGTGGCCGCCTGGGTGAGCCTGCTGGGCGGCCTGGCCGTGCTGCTGGGCATTGCGCTGGGCTTGCGTTACACCTGGACCACCGTGCTGCCCTCCCTAACGGACAGCCACCCCGCGACCTTGACCGACGCCGTCGGCACTGTGGAAGTGCAGGTTCCGGGCAACTCGCACTGGACGGTGGTGTCTCAGGGATTTCAGTTGCGGGAGGGCGACGCGCTGCGCACCAGCCAGGGCAGCCGCGCGCTGGTTACGTTCTTTGACCTGAGTACGGCCAGTCTCTACTCGGAAGCCTCACTGGTGATCCACGATATGCGCACCAACCGCTTCCACCTGGCTCCGCCCAGCACCGACATCTTCGTCACCCAAACGGCTGGGCGAGCGCTGTTCGGCGTGGCCCACCTCAACCCCATCACGCGGCTCTCTTTCGTGGTCGCAGCGGGCGCCGCGCGGGCACAACTCTCGGAAGGCAGTTACTTCGTGAAAGTGATGGACGCCAACACCGTGGAGGTGGTGGCCACGCGCGGCAGCAGCGTGGTCACGGCCGGCGCAACATCGGTAACGGTGAAAGGCGGCGAGCGCACCCTGGTAGCTCAAGGCGGCAAGCCAGAGGCGCCCATCCTGGCTGCCGAAGACCTGGTGCAGAACGGCTCGTTCACCCAACTGACACAGGCGGGCCTGCCGACCGGGTGGCAGCTGGTGCAAACGCCCCCTGAAGAGCACGACGTAGCCGGACAGGTGGCTATGGGCACGGATGGCACGCAACCGGTGGTGACCTTCAATCGTTCCAAAGCAACCTACCACGGCGAAGACCACATCATCCAAACCGTCAACCAGGACGTGACGGACTACAGCGTGGTACGCCTGGAGCTGCGCTTCAAGATATTCAGCCAAAGCGTGTCCGGCGGGGGTGACCAGGGCAGCGAGTACCCGCTGATGGCGCGAGTAAACTACCTGGACCAGAACGGCAACCCCGCCTTCTTCGTGCGCGGCTTCTACGTGCAGAACACGCAGCACCTGCCCACGACCAACGGGCAGCGGGTGCAGCCGGATACCTGGATCACCCTGGTCGGCGAGCAGGGCCTTCAGATGCAGGGGCTGAACCCACCCCCGCGGTTCATCCAATCGATTGACATTCAAGCATCCGGGCACGACTACTCCAGCGAATTGCAGCGGGTAGCCCTGATCGTTGAGTAGGCAGAGGAGGAGTTTCGGTGCGAAGGATCTGCGTCATTGGCACGGGCTATGTAGGCCTGGTAACCGGAACGTGCTTTGCCGAACTGGGGAATCGGGTTACCTGCATCGACGTGGACGAGGCCAAGATTGCCCTGCTGCGAGCCGGCGGCATGCCCATTTTCGAGCCCGGGCTGGCCGAGCTCGTACAGCGCAATACGGCCACGAGTCGGCTGTGCTTCAGCACCTCCTACGCGGAGGGCATGCGAGAGGCAGAGTTCGTGTTCATTGCCGTCAACACACCGACTGATGGCCTGGGCGGCGGCGCGAACCTGCGTTACGTAGAGCAGGCCGCGATTTCCGTTGCGCAGCACTTGGACCACCCTCTCATCATCGTGAACAAGAGCACCGTCCCCATTGGCACAGGCGACCTGGTGACGCGCCTGGTGGAGGAGCACCGCGCCACATCGGCCTCCTTCGCGGTAGTCAGCAATCCCGAGTTCCTGGCCGAAGGCCACGCCGTTGCCGACTGCTTCCACCCGGACCGCGTGGTGCTTGGATCTGCCGACCGGGCAGCGGGCGAGGCGGTGGCCTCGCTCTACCTGCCGCTGCGCTGCCACATCATGGTTACGGACCTGGTGACGGCGGAGATGATTAAGTACGCATCCAATGCCATGCTGGCAACGCGCGTCTCGTTCATGAACGAGATCGCTGAGATCTGCGAGCAGCTGGGTGCGGATGTGAAGGAGGTGGCCGTGGGCATGGGCTACGATCACCGCATCGGCTCCACCTATCTGGAAGCCGGCCTGGGCTACGGCGGGAGCTGCTTCCCCAAGGATGTGAAGGCGCTCATGCACATGGCCTCAACCGCCGGTTGCCACCCACAACTGCTGCAAGCCGTAACGGACATCAACTCCGACCAGCGCAAACGGGCAGTGGATAAGTTGCGCGAAGCCTGCGGTGGTCTGTCCGGCAAAACCGTTGGCCTGCTGGGGCTGGCCTTCAAGGCCAACACCAACGACATGCGGGAGGCGCCTTCGGTGGAGATTGCCGAGATGCTGCTGGCCGAGGGTGCCATGGTGCAGGCCTACGACCCCGTGGCCATGCCGACCGCGGCCGCCCTGCTGCCAGGTGTGCGCCTTTGCCGCGATGCGTGCGAGGCTGCCAGCGGAGCGCACGCCTTGCTGGTGGTGACGGACTGGAACGAATTCAAGCAGCTGGACATGGAGCAGATCGCGGGGCTGATGGTCACCCCCAACCTGGTGGATGGCCGCAACGTGTACGAGGGCGCCACGCTGCGGCGGATCGGCTTCCGCTACTGGGGCACCGGCCGCGGCTGATGGGCGGCCGGCCGGGCCTGGGGGTGGACATCGTGGAGCTGCCCCGCATAGAGCAGGCATTGGCCCGCTTCGGCGATCGCTTTCTGCAGCGCGTGTACACGCCGGCCGAACAAGCCTACTGCCGGCGACGCATCCCGCAATTGGCCGGGCGGTTCGCGGTGAAGGAGGCCGTGTCCAAGGCGCTGGGCACGGGCATTCGACGGCTGCACTGGCGCAACATCGAAGTGCTGCCGGATGCGCGCGGCGCGCCCAAAGTCACCCTTTATGGTCCCGCCCTGGAGCGGCTGGCCCGGGCAGGATTCACCGCCATAGAAGTGAGCATCTCCCACTCGCGCGACAACGCAGTGGCCATGGCGGTGGCCGTTCAAGCAGCCGAGTGACGCATTCGTGAGGCTGGCCACCACCGCGGAGATGCACGCCCTGGAACAGGGTGCCGTGGACCGCGGCGTTGGGCTGGAAGAGCTGATGGATCGCGCCGGGGCCGCCGTGGCCAGGGCGGTGCAGCGGTTGCGGGCGGGGCGCGCGGGGCGCGCGCTGGTGCTGGTTGGCCCCGGCAACAACGGCGGCGATGGCCTGGTGTGCGCCGAGCAACTGCGCCAGGCCGGGTGGGAGCTCGCTCTGGCGGCCGTTCCCGGGCGCCCACGCGACACTGCGCGCTTTCCCATCCTCCAGCACATCCAGCCAGGCGAAGTGCCGTATGAGCGGGTGGATGTGGTGGTGGATGCCCTACTTGGTACCGGCGCAAGCCGGCCACTTGAGGGACCACTAGCCGCGGTGTTGAATGATGTGCACCGGCGCCAGCCTTCGACGCCCGTGGTCGCCGTGGATGTGCCGACTGGCGTGAACGCTGACAGTGGAGCGGCCGATCCGCGTACATTGGCGGCACGGTTGACGGTTAGCCTGGGACTGGCCAAGCCGGGCCTGTTCCAGTTCCCAGCCCAGCCGCTGGCGGGCGAAGTGCGAGTAGTAGACATCGGCCTGCCAGCTGAGCTCCTGATGCTGGCGCGTACCTGGCTGTCGGACGCCCAACTGGCGGGGCCGATGCTGCCGGCGCGCCCGAGAGACGCGCACAAAGGCACCTTCGGCAAACTGCTGGTGGTGGACGGATCGCCCAGCTACAGCGGGGCGCCCTACCTGGCCAGCCTAGCCGCCATGCGAGTGGGCGCGGGCCTCGTGCGCCTGGCGGTGCCGGCCAGTGTGCAGCCCCTGCTGGCCAGCAAATTCACCGAAGCAACCTTTACGAGCTTGCCCGAGACGGGCAGCGGTGGTTTGGCACGGGCCGCGCTGCCAGCCCTGGAGGAGCTGCTGGACCAGGCATTCGACTGCCTGCTCATCGGCCCCGGGCTGGGGCAAGAGGTCGAGACCGTTGCCCTGGTGCAGGAGCTGCTGCTGAGCGGGAAACGCCTACCGGCGGCAGTGGTAGTGGATGCGGATGGGCTGAACAGCCTGGCGCGGGTGCCCGACTGGTTCCAGCGGCTGCCGCCGGGCTGCGTGCTCACGCCGCACCCAGCGGAGTTCGGCCGGCTGGCCGGCCTGCCGGCAGAGGAGGTAGTAGCCGGAAGGTTCGCGCTGGCCCGCGACAGGTCCGCGGCTTGGGGCCAAGTGCTGCTGGCCAAGGGCGCCAACTGCATCGTCGCCGCGCCGGACGGCCGCACAGCCATCGATCCTGGCGCCACGCCGTTGGTGGCCACGGCCGGCACGGGCGACGTGCTGGCCGGCACCGTGGCCGGCCTGGCCACGCAGGGATTGCCCGCCTGGGAAGCGGCGGTGGCCGGCACTCGCCTGTGCAGCATGGCTTCCGGCGCGCTGGCGCCTCACTTCGGCGATGCCGGCATGCTGGCCAGCGACCTGCACGCCCAGCTTCCGCTGGCGCTGAAGGCGCTCAAAGCGCAGGCAATCGACCAAGCGCAGCTATAATTGGCCCTCTTGAAACGGGCGAAGCCGCACTCCGCCATGGCAGGCCGGCGAGGGGTTGGGCGGAGGCAGGGGTGAAGGTCGGCATCATCGGCATCACTGGGAGCGCCGGCGGTGAGCTGGCGCGCCTGCTGCTGAGCCATCCGGAGTTCGAGCTCACCGAGGTCAGCGCGCGCTCGGAAGCTGGCCGCAAGGTTTGCGACGTCTTTCCCTACCTCCATCGCTGCCAGCTCACCATCGAGCCGGAGATTGGGTCGGCGGACTTCTTCTTCTCCGCGCTGCCGCACAAGTCCTCGGCCGAGATCTGCGGCCCACTGGTGAAGAAGGGCAAGCGCGTGGTGGACCTGAGCGCGGACTTTCGGCTGCGCGACCGGGCGCTGTTCGAGCAGTGGTACCAGGTGGAGCATCCGCACCCGGAGCTGCTGGAGCAGGCAGTGTACGGCTTGCCCGAGCTGCACTGCCAGCAAATTGCCAGCGCGAAGCTGGTGGGCAACCCCGGCTGTTATCCCACGGCCGCCATCCTGGCGCTGGCGCCGGCGTGGAGCAGTGGCCTGGCCGGGCACAACGTCATCGTGGATGCCAAGTCCGGCGTGTCCGGCGCCGGCTGGACGCCCACGCGCGATACGCACTACATCTCCATGAACGAGAACACGTATGCCTACTCCATGGATGCGCACCGGCACGAGCCTGAGATCACGCAGGAGCTCAATGCCATCAAGCCCCAGCTGCGCAAGCCGGTCGAGCTCACCTTCACCCCGCACCTGGTGCCCATGACACGCGGCCTGCTGGCCACCTGTTACAGCAGAGCGCTGGAGGCTACCAGTCAGGACCAGCTGCTGGAGATGTACCGCGCCTACTACGCGAATAAGCCGTTCGTGCAGGTGGTGGACCAGCCGCCCCGAACCAAGTGGGCCGCCGGCAACAACATGGCCTACATCTACCCGCACTACCACGAACGCACCGGGCAGTTGGTTCTCCTGGCAGCCGAGGACAACCTGGGCAAGGGCGCCGCCGGGCAAGCCGTACAGAACGCCAACCTTATGTGCGGGCTGCCGGAGGAGATGGGCCTGAGCATGAGCGCGCTGTTCCCATGATCCGCGCCATCCAAGGCGGATTGCTGGCGCCGCGGGGCTGGCTGGCGGCCGGAACGTGCGCCCACGTCAAAGGGTCCACCGGCGACAAGCTGGATGTGGGTCTGCTGGCCTCCGAATTCGACTGTGCAGCGGCCGGGGTGTTCACCCGCAACCAGTTCAAGGCCGCGCCGGTGCGATGGTGCCAAAAGCTGCTGCCCTCGCACAGCATACGCGCCGTGGTGGCGGACAGCGGCAACGCCAACGCCTGCACCGGTGACCAGGGCGACCACGACGCGGAGCAGATGGCGCAGGTGGCCGCCGAGTTGCTGGGTGTGCAGCCCGGCCAGGTGCTGGTTGGCTCCACTGGCGTGATCGGCATCCCCATGCCGATGGAGCGCATTGGCCCAGCCATCCGCACGCTGCGGTTGGGGCCATATGGCGATGCCTTCAACGACGCCATCATGACCACCGATACCAAGCGCAAACAGTGCTCCGTAGCCTTCGACGTGGCCGGCCGCGAGGTGCGGTTGGGCGGGGTGAGCAAAGGCGTCGCCATGATGCACCCCAACATGGCGACCATGCTCTGCTTCGTCACATCGGACGCCATTGTGGAGCCGGATCTGCTGCCAGGCGCCCTCAAGCAGGCGGCAGATGCCTCCTTTAACATGCTCTCCATCGATGGCGACCAGAGCACCAATGACACGCTTATCGTGTTGTGCAACGGCGCCGCGGGCAATGCGCCCATTCGGGCCGGCACCGCGGAGGCGACGCTGCTGGGCCAGGCCATTCAACAGGTGTGCCTGGACCTGGCGCGCAAGATGGCCGCGGACGCTGAGGGCGGCACGAAGGTCATTGAGGTGCGGGTTCGGGGCGCCGCGAACGATGCGGATGCCCAGCTGGCGGCGCGCACCATCGCCTCGTCCACATTGTTGAAGTGCGCCGTCCACGGGAACGACCCCAACTGGGGCCGCATTCTCATGGCACTGGGCAATTCGCCCGTGCACTTGGATACACGGCGCGTCTCCACCACCATCCGCGGCTTCCGCATGATGGAGGCCGGGGCGCCGGTGCCGTTCGACGCAGCAGCAGCATCCAAGGCGATGGACGCCCCAGTGGTGGACATCGAGGTGGAGCTGGGCATCGGCCGCGGCGAAGGGCTGGCCATTGGCTGCGACATGAGCGAGGAATACGTCACCTTGAACGCCGACTACACGACTTGAGACCCATCTTGAGAACCATGGCTGAGCTGGAACGATGAGCGACGACATCGCACGCGTGCTGCAGGAAGCGCTGCCATACATCAACTACTTTGCCGGCAAAACGCTGGTAGTGAAGATGGGCGGCAGCGCGCTCTCCGCCGACCGCTCGGTGATGCAGGACATCGTCTGGCTGAAGAACCTGCAGGTGAACGTGGTGCTGGTGCACGGCGGCGGCAACGCCATCAGCGACTGGCTGCGGCGCATCGGCAAAGACACCAAGTCCGTGAAGGGGCTGCGTGTCACCGACGAGGAAACCATGGAAGTGGTGAAGATGGTGCTGGTGGGCAAGGTGCAGCAGGAGCTGGTGGCCATGCTTAATGGCCTGGGCGGCGAGGCCGTGGGCGTGAGCGGGCTGGATGGCAAGCTGTTTGAGTGCGAGCGCTTCACCGGCGAGGGCGACCTGGGCCTGGTGGGGCGCATCAAGCGGGTGAACCTGCGACCAGTGACTATGGCGCTGAACGAAGGCTACATCCCGGTGGTCACGCCGATTGGCCTGGGCGAGGGGGGCGTGGCGTACAACATCAACGCGGACCTCGGCGCGGGCGAGCTGGCCGCGGCCATTCGCGCTGAGAAGCTGGTCTTCCTTACGGACGTTTCCGGCATTCAGGACAAGGATGGGCAGCTCATTTCCGAGCTGCGAACGGACCAGGTGCCGGAGCTGGTGGAACGCGGCGTCATCAGCGGCGGCATGCTGCCCAAGGTTGAGGCGGCGGCGCGCGCACTGGAGCGCGTGAAGCGCGTGCACATCATCGACGGCCGCGTGGAACACGCCTTGGTACGCGAGATGTTCACGGATCGGGGCGTAGGCACTATGGTCGTGAAGCCCTAAGAGCTGCAGCGCTGACTGTCGCTCAGAAGGCAGCCTTGAGGGCCTGCCAGGTCTGCTGCAGCAGCTCCGGCATAACGGCGGTATCGGCCAGCACCGGCATGAAGTTGGTGTCGCCATCCCAGCGCGGCACCACATGTTGATGCACGTGGCCGGGCACACCTGCCCCGGCACAGCGGCCGATATTGAACCCAATGTTGAAGCCGCCGGGGCTGAGCGCGGCTTTCAGAGCGCGGACGCTGCGCTGGAGCAGACGGCTCATGTCCGCCATGGTGGCCTCGGGCAGCAACTCCAGCGCATCGGTGTGGAGGTTTGGGACAATCATCAAATGGCCGTTGCTGTACGGGAAGGCATTGAGGATCACGAACGCGGATTCACCCCGATGAAGAATGAGGTCCTCCTGGTCGCTGCTGCGTTGAATCCGCGTGCAGAAGATGCAGCCCTCCTCTTTCGCGCCCTTGATATAGGACAGACGCCAGGGGGCCCACAGGTGTTCGGACAACACCCCATTGTAATGACGGTAATGACGCGTGCGGTACCGCGGCCCCGGCGCCAACCGCGCCACGCCGCCTGAGCCGCCCAGCCTTATGGAGATTTTCGTGCTGCGCACCGCCGAGAACTGGGAGAAGGGGAATGGCGCGGCAGTAGTGATAGCGCAGTCGCTGGAGAATGCCGAGGCCCTGCTGCAGGACTACGAAATGGAGCCAGAGCTGCGCTGCTACATGTCCGACGCCGCGGCGCAAACCGACGTGGATGGGCCCTTCCGTCACGCGTGGGTGCTGGTTGAGTCGCTGGCGACAGACCAGCAGCAGGGGCGGGTCATCGTCTCCAGCTGGGACGAAGCTCCGTAGGCTCACTCCCCCACGAGGAACGTCTCACCCTCTGGGAGAGCGTCAGATCAGATGCCGCATTGCGCCGCGAGTGCCGTGGAAGCGAACATACCCCATGAACTTTCTCGGTCGCGGGCCGAGGATCCCAACATGCTGGCAATCGTCACCGCGGCCAAGAATGGCGGTGGTAGTCCATGCTCTCCGGCACCCTCGCCCAGAGGGAAAGGGCGTGTCCGCTGCAAACCGCTGGCGTGCGCCTCGGGCGCAGTTCTACTGCTCGCGGCTTGCGGTGGCGCTGCCCACCCACCTGCCCCAAGGGGCGGCGCACAGTTTTACGCCATCTCCAGCACCGCCTCGGCCTCGCCCACAGCAACGGCTGCCCCCACCTTCGCGGCCACGCCCAGGTCTGTGCCAGCGGCGACCCCGACCGCGACACCGGGGCCGATTGCCTTCGTCCTGGACGCGGGTGCGGAGCGGCGCGACGTCACCATGCACGTGGGCCAGCGGGTAGTGCTGGCCCTCTCGCGCGGGATCGTGGGCGACTGGATTTCAGGCGTAGACGATGCACGCGTCCTGGCGCCCGTTTCATCCGCGGCCAACGGCATCTACCAGGCTATGCAGCCGGGCGTGGCGCTGCTCACGGCGCACATCTTTCTCGGCTGCGCCAGTGTCGTACCAGCGGAACCCTGCCACCCAGAGCAGGGCTTCTGGTTCCAAACGCAAGTGACAGTCCTGCCGTAGCGGCGCAGAGATTCAGCCGGGGGTTACGCCGGCGAGCGTTGGGAGGTTAGCCAAAAAGCCTTCGATGCCGCGGCCGGTGGGAAACATCTTGCCGGGGTTTAGGAGGTTGGTGGGATCGAGCGCGTGCTTAATGGCGCGGGAGATCTGCACGGCCAGGGGGCCCTGGTCCTCCTCCAGGAACTCGCGCTTGAGGGTGCCCACGCCATGCTCGCCGCTGAGCGTGCCACCCAGCTGCAGGGCGGCGCGAAAGATATCTCGCGCGGCCAGCTCAACCCGCTGCACCTCATCCGCGTTGCGCAGATCGAACAGGATGTTGGGGTGCAGGTTGCCATCGCCGGCATGGCCGAACACCGGGATGGGCAGGTCGTGTTCGCGCGCAATGGCGCCAATGGCAGCGATCATGGCCGGAATCTCGCTCTTCGGCACAACGATATCCTCGCCTAACTTATTTGGGCGAATGCGGGCCAGGGCAGGCGACACGGCGCGGCGCGCCTGCCACAGCAGGTTGCGCTCGGCGGCCGAAGCGGCAACGCGCGTTTCCAACGCCCCCTGGCCGCGACAGATATCCGCCATGCGCTCCACATCGCGCCGAGCCACAGCCTCGTCTGCGCCGTCCTGCTCCAGCAACAGCAGCGCCTGCGCTTCGCGCGGCAAGCCGGCGTTAAGGAAGTCCTCCACCACGTTGATGGTGGTGCCGTCCATCAGCTCCAGCGTGGCTGGCAGAATGCCGCTGCCCATGATCGCGGAGACCGAGCGGCTCGCCTGATTGAGATCGCCAAAGCTGGCGGTCGCCGTAACGCGCACGCGCGGCAGCGGGATGAGCCGCAGGGTGACCTCAGTGACGATGCCGAGCGTCCCCTCCGAGCCCACGAACAGCTGCATGAGCTGGTAGCCGGTGGCATTCTTGGTGAACTTGCCGCCGAGCTTCAGCACCTCGCCGCTGGCCAGCACAACCGTGAGTCCGATGACGTAGTCCTTGGTGACGCCATATTTCAGGCAGCGCGGGCCGCCCGCGTTGGTGGCTACGTTGCCGCCGATGGTGGACTGGCGCGAGCTGGCCGGGTCCGGCGGGTAAAACAAGCCGAGCTTCTCCACGGCATCCTGCAGCTGCAGCGTCACCACGCCCGCGCCCGCGGTGACGCAGACGTTGGCCGTATCAATCTCCACAATGCAATTCAGCCGCGCCAGGCTGAGCACGATGCCGCCGGTCTCGGGGATGGTGCCACCCGCGAGCCCGCTGCTGGCGCCCCGCGCGATGATCGGCATGCCATGCGCCGCCGCCAGCTGTACTACGGCCGCCACCTGCTCTGTGCTGGACGGGCTGACGGCAACATCCGGCCGGTGCTGCTGAAACGTGCCGTCATACGAATACGCGATGATCTCCGATGGTGCATCATGCACATAGGCATCGCCGACGACGGCCGCCAATTCGCTGGCCAGCGCGGCATTCATGCGGACGAAGACGGCGGCAGGTAGGCTTCGGCCAGGATATCCACGATGTGGCGCACCTGGACCGCCTCCGGCAAGCCCGAGCGCAGCTGCAGCAGGCAACCGGGGTTCCCGGTCACCACCAGCTCGGCGCCCGTGCCGAGGATATTGCTGCACTTGCGGGCCCGCAGTGCCTCGCCGGTTTCGGGATGCAGCAGGTTGTAGATACCGGCGCTGCCGCAGCAGATGTCTCGCTCGGGCAGATCGAGCAGCTCCAGACCGGGGATGGCTCGCAGCAGCCGGCGCGGCGCCTCATCCACGCGCTGTGCGTGCAGCAGGTGGCAAGCATCCTGCAACACCACCTTGGCCTTCACCTCACGCGGTGGCCGGGTGGGCTGGCGTGCAGCCAGCAGCTCGCTCACATCCTTCACGCGCGCCGAGAAGGTGGCGGCCGCCGGATCCTCCGGCAAGAGCTGGCCATAGTGCTTAAGCATGGCGCCGCAGCCAGCGGCATTGGTAACGATGGGGCCGCTGCCTTCGCCAAAGGCGGCAATGTTCCGCCGCGCCAGCTCACGCGCACGCTCCGCCTCGCCTGCGTGCAACTGCAGGGCGCCGCAGCACACCTGCCCCTGGGTTAAGCGCGTTTCGCAGCCAAAGGCCGCCAGCACGCCGCAGGTCTGCTCGGTGGTATCAGCGAAGGCGGTGCTCATGATGCAGCCGGCGAACACCTCAGCCCGATCTCCCGCGCCCTGAATTTGCCCACGCGGCACCACAAACCGGCCGGGCAGCCGAGGGAGAAAGCGCTCCATGTCGCGCAGGCGCAGCAGGCCCAGCAGGCCCAGATGGCGCGCCAGCCACTGCAGGCCGGAGCGCTGGTAAAAGCGCAGTAGGCCCGCCACCGAGCGGAAATTGCCCAGATCGCCAAACACCCAGCCCATGGCGGCGCGTTCGGCCAGAGGTGGCCTCCGTGGCCGTTGATCGCTGGCGACCTCCCGAAAGGCGACCCCCAGGCGCTCCATCTCTACGCCGCTGGGGCAGACGTGGCTGCAGGCATCACACAGCAGGCAGCTGTCGAGGTGCTGCAGCGCATCGGGCGTGATGTCCAGATGACCTTCCACCACCGCCCGCATGATGGCGATGCGCCCGCGCGGGCCCTCCTCCTCCTTTTGGGTGAGGACGTAGGTCGGGCACGACGTCAAGCACGCGGCGCAGCGAATGCAGCGCAGCATATTGCCGTACTCGGCGGCAAGAACGTTCGTCGTGCCGTCAAGTATAGAAATGGGCGTGAACTGAACGCTGCTAGCGAAACTCCTTGAGGTGCGCCGTGGCAGCGGCCGATCGCAGCTTGCGAAGCG
Organism: Chloroflexota bacterium; assembly: GCA_035532895.1. Lineage (GTDB taxonomy): Bacteria > Chloroflexota > JAJPGV01 > JAJPGV01 > JAJPGV01 > DATKQD01. The sequence goes on along the minus strand of DATKQD010000071.1, from coordinate 9,804 downwards.
CTTCGTTCTCGATTTGGCGCACTCGCTCCCGCGTGAGGCTCAACTGCTCCCCAATTTTCTCCAGCGGGTACACCTGACCATCACCCAGGCCGAAACGCAGCTGCAGCACCAGCCGCTCGCGCGCGGAGAGCGTTTCCTCCAAGGCGTGGCTGGCTTCCTCCTTGAGCGTGCGCTCGAAGGCGCGATCCTCCGGCGCCACGGCATTCTCGTCCGGCAGCAGATCGCCCAGCACGTCCGTTTCGTCCTCACCGACAGGCGTTTCCAGCGACACGGGAGCAGCGGCGTTGCGGCGCATCTCCTCCAGTTCGGCCACGGTCACACCGAGCTCAACCGCCAACTCTTCGTCCGTGGGGTCGCGGCCAAGCGACTGGGTGAGCCGCTCAGAAGCATCGCGAATCTTGGTGATGGCCTGGCCCATGAGGATGGGCAGCCGGATGGTGCGACTGCGCTCCGCCAGCGCGCGGGTAATGGCCTGGCGAATCCACCAGGTAGCGTAGGTGGAAAAGCGAAAGCCGCGCCGCCAGTCGAACTTCTGCACGGCTCGCATAAGCCCGATGTTGCCCTCCTGGATCAGGTCGAGCAGGGAAAAGCCGCGCCCCTGGTATTTCTTGGCGATGTTCACCACCAGCCGCAGGTTGGCCAGGATGAAGTGCTGCATGGCCGCCGTGTCGCCCGCTTCGATGCGTTTGGCGAGATCCACCTCGGCCTCGGCGGTGAGCAACGGTACGGGCCGGATTTCGCGCAAGTACGTGGCCAGGCCATCGTCCACGCCACCCTCTTCATCGGTCATCAGGTCGTCGGCATCGCGGCGCGCGCGCGGTAACCGAAGATCCACCTCTTCCACAATTCGCTCGCCCACGCGGCGGCGGGTTCTCTCCTTCGGTGCCGGCGTCATAGTCTTCGTTCTCCTCGCTTCACTTCCGCCTCCACCTTCACAGTAACCGTCACGTATCAATACGTAAATAGGGATGCAAATGATGTGCCACGCGGAGACGGATGTTGCCCCCACATTGTCGCGCCGCCGTTACACGGCCTGGAGCCCGGCTCAGCGCACCTGAGGCAACTTCCTTTACACTCAGCAGAAGGATGCCGCACATCTCGGCTAAGGCCGGGCGCTTCTCCGAGTCAGTCATTCGGGACATGACGCGCCAGATACTGCAGTACCACCCCACCGATGGCGTGAACCTGGCGCAGGGATTTCCGGACTTCGCCGCGCCGGATGAGATCAAGGAGGCGGCCTGCAAAGCCATCCGCGACGACTACAACCAGTACGCCATCACCTGGGGGCAGCCGGCGCTACGCCAGGCCATCGCCGCCAAAGCCTCGGCCGCGTGGGAGCGCCCGGTGGACCCGGAGACCGAGGTCACGGTTTGCTGCGGCGCAACGGAGACGATGCTCGCTTCGATCATGGCGACGATCGACGCGGGCGACGAAGTGGTGTGCTTCTCGCCCTTCTACGAAAACTACGGGCCCGACTGCATTCTCTCCGGCGCCCGGCCACGCTGGGTAACGTTGCACGAGCCGGATTGGGATATCGACGAGGGGGAGCTGGCCGCGGCATTCGGCCCCCGCACGCGCGGCGTCATCGTCAACACGCCGCACAACCCTACTGGCAAGGTGTTTTCACAGCACGAACTGGAGCGTATCGCCGAGCTGTGCGTGCAGTGGGACGCCGTCGCGTTCACAGACGAGATTTACGAGCACCTGGTGTACGAGGGCCAGCACATCAGCCTGGCCACGCTGCCGGGCATGGCCGAGCGCACCGTCACCATCTCCGGCCTATCCAAGACGTTCAGCGTCACAGGCTGGCGGCTGGGGTACGCCATTGCCTCGCCAGAGCTCACGAATGCCATACGCAAGGTGCACGATTTCATGACGGTGGGTGCCGCGGCGCCGCTGCAGATGGCCGCGGCCGCTGCGCTGGCGCTGCCCGAGAGCTACTACAACCAGCTGCTGGCCAGCTACCGCGAGCGGCGCGACTTTCTGCTGCCGGCGCTGAGGCAGCTCGGCTTCACCATCTTTGAGCCGCACGGCGCCTATTACGTGATGACGGATGTGGCGAAGCTCGGTTACGACAACGACCTTGAGTTTGCCAGCTGGTTGGTGCGCGAAGTCGGCGTGGCCACGGTGCCCGGCAGCAGCTTCTACCACGAGCCCGAGCTGGGCCGCACCAAGATTCGCTTCGCCTTCCCCAAGCAGATGGCCACGCTGCGCCGCGCGGTGGACCTGTTGCGCGCTGTGAGCCTTGAGGCGGTGGCACCGCCGCCATAGGGGCACTGCTGCTCCCCCCACTTTGGACCAGCTCGGCGCCTACGGCGCGCAGGCAGTGATGACGGCTCGAATGCTTTCCGCCGTAGGACGCGCTGGCACGATGCGAATGATCGGGTGATCGTACGCGGCCAGCATCGCCGGCAGGCGCTGGCGCACCTCGTCCGCGGTGCCATAGACCGACACTGCCTGGAGCGCCGCTTCGTCGCCACCCGTGAAGCGCTCCTCGGCGGGCTGCTCTGCCAGCCGGTCGGTGGTGGCCTTGAAACCCATGTTCTCGAAGTGCTGGCGGTAAGACGGAATCATGGCGTAGCCGAATGCCGCGGAGGCCATGGCCGCGCGCGCAGCCTCGTGGTCATCATCCACCGACACCCGTACGTAGCCGGCGATGGACACGCTGCTGGGCTCACGACCGGCGGCGTGCGCCCCGGCCGCCACCAGCTCTCGACTCTGGCGCACGCTCTCCGGTGTGTTCCAGTTAAGGAACACTCCATCGCTGATCTCCCCGGCCAGCCGCTGCATCTTGGGGCCCAGCGCGGCGAGGTAAATGGGTGCGGGCTGGGGCCGTGGCCGCACGTCTAACCGATCGCCGTGGACGGCGAACGCTTCTGACTGCACCTCCACTCGCTCTCCTGCCAGGTAGCCGCGCAGCGCGGCGATGTAATCGCGCATAAGGCGCATCGCGGACGTCGCCTGAATGCCGTACGACTGACGGTAGCCAGCCAGTGAGGCCACGCCGACCCCCAGGATGAACTTGCCGCCGGTCAGCTCCGCCAGCGTGGCGGTTTGCGCCGCCGCGGCGACCGGCAGCCGGTGCAGCACAGGGATAACGCCGATGCCCGTGACCAGTGCTGGCGCCGCTGCAGCGCGCGCCTGGCAGGTCATAAAGCCGTCGCGCGAGCGCGTTTCGTTGGTCCAGGCGCTGTTGTAGCCCACACCGGCCGCGTGACGGATGAAGGGCAACTGCTCGCTCAGGGGCAGGTTCTCAGTGAGGGCGATTCCGCGCACAGCATGCTTCTCCCAAAGATGTCTCGGGCCGGCGCGTTGCCGGCCGGAATGGTCCCGGAGCCGGCTGCCACACCGCGAAGTACCGGTGGGCATGACCACGCGGCCCCCTCAACAGTATGCGATCCTTGGGCGCATCGAACGCAACATGGCGCTGGTTCCGCGCTCACGCCGCCCACCCATAGCTGACACAGCGCTGGTGAAGGCTCTAGCCAGCGACATGGACGCGCAGCCAGGCGTGGCCGACCTCTCGCCCTTTCGGGAGCGCCTGCCCAGCCAGGCCCAGCTCGTGGCTCAGGCGTTGGCAGGCGCACCACCTACCCTGCTGCAGCGGCAGTATCTGGCGCGGGTGGGGCCGGCACTCACCGAGCTGGCGCGGACCGCTGGCGCGCTGGCAGCGACGGCCAACGCGCTTTCGCCGGCCAATGGCTTGAACGCCTTCAACCAGTTGGGCGTGGAGTCCAGCGCGCCGGAGCTGGTGGGAGGAGTGGCCCTCGTGGGGGCTCAGCCGGCGGTGCACCGGCTGGCCGTTCAGCAGCTGGCCAATCCGCAGCGCAATCTCAGCCTGCTGCTGGGCCGCGCCACTCCAACCCGGCTCGTCGCCGGCAGCCATCGCCTCATCGTACGGGACGCGACCGGATCCACCACGCTGGCCGTACAGATCGACCCTTCGGATACGCATGAGATCGCCCTAGGTGAGCTGGTGCGTGCGCTCAACAGCTTGAACGGCAGCGTCGTCGCTTCGCTGCTCTTTCCCACGGAGGGCACCGTGCAGGCGGTAGCGGCCGGCCGTTCACCTGGGCGGGCAGCGGCCTTTGAGCTGGCCGACGCGCCCGACTCGGGAGCCATCGTTGCCTGGAGCGGACTGGGCAACGTGGAACGGGCGGCGAGCGATGCGGCCCTGGTGCTGGACGGCATCTCCGTCACCCTGCCGAACAATCAGGTGGACCTGCAAGCCGGCGCAGTGCAGGTGGAGCTGAAAGCGCCTACAGCGGGGCAGGAAGTGCTGCTCACCGTGGGCCCCGATCGCCCGGCTGTGCTGCGCGCGGTGGAGCTGCTGGCTGGTGCGCTAGGGGCGATGGCCGGCGCGCTGGAGGCCGCGGCAGACGTGCTGTTGCCTGCCTTCGTGGCGGAATTCCGGGCGCTGCTGGAGGAATTGTCTCCCCTGGCTGCCAGCATCGGCCTGACCCTCCCAACGGACGCGAGGGCAGCGCTGGACACGACCCTGTTGAACAGCCAGCTGCTGCGCGACCCCGCTAGCGTCCGGCGCACTATCGCCGGGCCAGATGGGCTGGCCCAGCGGCTGGCGCAGTTCGCCAACGATGTGATGAGCTCGCCACTCTCACGCTTCGGCGCGCCCAGCCTCATCCCACGACTGCCGCGCGCCAGCAGCCATCCGACGCCAACCATGCTGCTGGCCGGCAACACGCTCAGTTCGCTGCTCTACGCGCAGCTTCTGGCCCAGGGTCTGCTCATCAACGCACCCACATGATGCACTCCTCTCGCCCTCCGGCTGGCTGAGAGTGGAGCGCCACGCGCGCACCGAAGGCGCTGCCCCACTGCATGTGGCGGAATGCCGTCAGCCGAAGGCGATCGTCACATCCTTGATAAAGTACTTGCCGGGCAAGCCACCATCCATGCCCGTGGTGACCATGCCTCGCACCCAGGGCTTCACCAGCCGGTAGCGGCGGGGATAGTACCACCAGGAGGCGGGCGGGTCACTCATGAGGATCTGCGCGGCCTGGTTGTAGAGCCGCATGCGCTCGGCCTGATTCAGGTCCTGGGCCGCCTGGCGCACCAGGTCGTCGTAGCGGGCATTGCTCCACTGCCCCACGTTCTGTGTGCCCCCGGTGACGAACAGGCCATACCAATCGTTGGGATCTGGATAGTCCGACAGCCAGCCAGAGCGAAACATGGGCGAGGGGTGCTGGCGCATGGCGCTGAAGTAGCTGGCCGAATCGAGCGGATTGAGCTGGATGGTCAGTCCCACCGCACTGAACTCCGTGCGCATGAACTGCATCACCCGCGTCCAGGCGGGCAAGTTGTTGTAGGACGCCACGAGATTGGTGGGCAAGCCGTGTCCACCCGGGTAACCGGCCAGCGCCAACAGCGCCTTCGCCTTGTTCAGGTCGTAGGTCTGCCCCAGGCCAGGCAAATGGCCCGGCATGCCCGGCGGCACGAGCGACGCCGCGGGGTCGCCCTCGCCGGCCAGCGCGGTGCGTACCAGGGCCTCTCGGTCGATGGCGTAGCTCAGCGCACGGCGCACCAGGGCGCGGTCGAACGGCGGCTGGGCCACGTCGTACTGCAGGAAGTAGGTGCCCAGTTCGGTGTAACTGAACAGATCGTTCCGCAGCTGGGTATCAGCGCGAACCGTAGCCATATCGGCCGCGGTAAGGCCCACCGCGCCATCGGTATCGATGGTGTTGCCGCGATACGCCGCCAGCGTGGCGGATGTTTCTCCAATCATCTCCAGCTTCAGATCGATGGCTGGTGGACCACCATAGTAGCTGGCGTTCGGAACCAGATCCATACTGCTGTGGTGCGCCCATGATTTGAGAATGAAGGGCCCGCTGCCCACTTCATGGGGCGCCTGGAATGCTTGCGCGCCGTATTGCTGCACGTTGGACCGCTTCACGGGCGCGGCTAGCGCATCGGCCAAGGTCGAGAGGAAGAAGGCCTCGGGTTGCACCAGGCGAATCACCAGCGTGCTGTCGTTAGGCGCGGTCACCCCAACGGCAGCGCGAAGCGCGGCCAGCTCGGCAGGATCGGTACTGGTGCTGGTGGCGTACGCATGCGCCCCTACGATGCCGGAGATGAAGTGGGTGTAGGGCGAAGCCACCGGCGGGCGAAACAGCCGCGTAAAGCTGTACACGAAGTCGCTCGCCGTGAGGGGTGAGCCGTCGCTCCACTTGAGGTCGGGGCGCAGGTGGAAGGTGTAGGTCAAACCATCGGGCGAAAGGTCCCAGCTGGCCGCCAGCCCCGGTTTCATGTTCAGGTTCGCATCCGGAATCACCAGTGTGGCGTTGAGCTGCACATCCACAAAGTCTTCGGTAGTATCGCGATCGCGCGCGGGATCGATGCTGGCCGGCTCGCTGCCGATGTTGTACACGAGCGTATCGCCGTGCGGGCTGACGACCGGCGTGGCAGTAGGCACGGGGGTGGAAGTGCTGGTGGGCTTCGGGGTGGGAGAAGTCGTAGCCGTGGCGGCGAGCGGCAACACGGTTGACGAGGGCGAGGCGGGTGCGGCGCTGGGAGCCACGCAAGCACCCAGCAGCAGCGCGGGCAGCATCAGCGCGGCGAAACGGCCCTGCTGGAGGCGCTTGGGCCAGCGGCCGTGCTTACTCCTCTGGTCCCAGCTCGCGGTTACCAACTTGGCCATACGGAAATGGTGTGCAACATTACCAACGTACCGCCTGGCCAACATCCCAATGCTAGCTGCGCGAAGACAGCCAGCGAGTGAACGCGGCCAGGCGCGCGGTCCAATGATCCAAGATCCAGGCTGGCTTTCTACAAAGTTCATAAAGTCCGGCAACGCGATTGCCGCCTCGACGCGTGCTTTACAAGTTGCCGGCGCCGGTCTGCGTCTGCTAACGTGACCTCGGGAAAGCCATGCTGAGCCAAGAAGAGAACGACCTGCTCACCCGCGTCGGGCCGGGGATGCCCATGGGAGCCCTCATGCGCCAGTACTGGGTGCCGGCGCTGCTCTCCAGCGAGCTGCCCGAGCCAGACTCTCCACCGCTACGGGTGCTGCTTCTCGGGGAGAAGCTCATCGCCTTTCGCGGCACCGATGGCCGCGTGGGCCTGCTCGAGCACGCTTGCCCGCACCGCGGCGCGTCACTCTTCTTTGGCCGCAACGAGCAGTGCGGGCTCCGCTGCGTCTACCACGGCTGGAAGTTCGATGTGACGGGCACCTGTGTGGATATGCCGAACGAGCCGGCGGAGAGCACCTTCAAGGACAAGGTGCGGGCGCGCGCCTATCCCTGCACGGAACGGGGCGGCATCATCTGGGCCTATCTCGGTCCTCGCACGGAGCCACCGCCGCTGCCCGACCTGGAAGCGAATATGCTGCCGGACGGTGAGTGGCTGGTCATGGCGAGCCAACAGGAATGCAACTGGCTCCAGATCACCGAGGGCGACATCGACACCAGCCACTTCGGCTTCCTCCATCGCGGCTCTATCCGCCCGGAGGACATGCCGCCCTGGACCAGCAAGTCCGAGTTGTACGTGGTGCGCGACCGCGCCCCGCACTACCAGGTGATCGATACGGACATCGGAACGATGTACGGGGCGTATGTCGATGCCGAGCCCGGCGAGCGGAACTGGCGCATCGCGCTGTTCCTGCTGCCCTTTTACACCAAGCCGCCCGGCGGCGGGCCGGGCCTGTTCGCCCGCGTGCCAATGGATGATGAGCACACGATGGTGTACCGGATGGGCATACGTGGCGCGCGGGCGCTCGTGCCACCTGAGGCAGCCAACGACCCAGCTTTTGCCCGAGTCAAGAGCGGCCTGCTACCGAACACGTCGGACTGGTACGGGCGCTCTCGTTTCGGCTCGAACCCGCGAAATGACTTCGAGATTGATCGCGCCATGCAGCGGGCAAATCGGGGGAATAACGGCTATACCGGCATCGTCGGGAACATGCAGGACCAGGCCATGACCGAGGGCATGGGGCCACGCTACGACCGTTCTCAGGAGCACCTCGGCACGAGCGACAGCATGATCATCCGCACCCGCCGCCGGCTCAGCGGGGCGGTCAGGGCGCTGGTGGAGAAGGGGGTGACGCCGCCGGGGGTGGATGCGCCGGAGTTGTACCGAGTCCGCTCCGCCCAGGCGGTCCTGCCTGCTGAAGCCGATTGGATCGAGGCCACCCGGGACGTCCGCGAAGTGTTCGTGCGCCAAATCACGACCTAACGCTTCGCTCAGAGCGGTGGTGGCGGCCGGCCGGCCGACTAGCGAGGGGCCACGAAGCCTATCCATTCCCGCGGTGGCTGAAATTCACCCGCCACGGTGGCGAGACGGGTGTAGGATGGGCGGAACGATCTCCCCCAAGGAGCTACACCATGGCGACAGTCCTGGCCACTTCACCCAAAGCTACGCGGCCCGCGGGCGCACTGCGCGTCAATGGGCTGCACCACCTGGCACTGCTGACCGGGGATATGGATGCGACGGTGCACTTCTACACCGAGGTGCTCGACCTCCCGCTGGTCCTCACCGACGCACCGCCAGCCGGGGCCCTGGACCGCCACTATTTCTTCGACGTTGGTGCAGGCGGAACGCTGGCCTTCTTCTCGCGTAAAGGTGCGCCACCGCCAGCGGAGCTCAAGGCTGGGAGCACCATCGGCTCGATGCACCACGTCGCGCTGACGCTGGACCGGATGGAGGATCTCGGCAGGCTGAAGCAGCGCCTGACCGACCATGGGCTGGTGTTCCGGGAAGTGGACCATGGTTATTGCCAGTCGGTGTATGTAAAGGATCCAGTAAACGACATCCAGTTGGAGTTCTCGGTTTGGACAGTGGAAGCCTCGCCGGAGCATCCGCATCAGCAGGATCCACATCCCACCCCCGCCGCGCGAAGGCTGCTGGGCCAAGCCTGATTCGCTAGCGGTTTCCGGTTCAGTCGACGCGAGACAATTGAAAGCGAGGGAGTCTTCGCGAGCTGGTTCACGAACCAGCCGCACGCTGCGGGGCTGACCACTGCCTTAAGGCGCGCAACACGATCAGCAATGCCACGGAGGCCCCGGTCAGCGCGTACATGAGCCGCATGGGGAGCGAAGGCGAGTCCGTCCCCGATGCCAGCCCATGCACCAGCGCCAGGCCAAAGACGGCGAAGCTGGCAAAGTGGATCGTCCGCCAGGCAACGTAGCCAAGGCGCGGTCTCAGGTTGATACTCCACTGCACCGCGGCCAGAAGGTAGAGCGCCAGGATGCCCAGGCCGGTCCACAGCGGGCGGTATGACGCGCGGAAGGGCACCACTATCGTGGACGGGCTAAACCCGGCGAAGCGATCGCCTAGCAGCAGAATGGCGTGCAGCGCCGCGAGCGAGAGAGCAAGGTCTCCCAATTGGTGAATGAAAAGGATGGCGCCAGTGGGCAGCCAGCGAGTTTGGAAGCGACCAGTCACGCAGATCCCCGCGGCTGTCGTTAGCCAGAGCACGAGAAAGGCGCATACGCCGGCACCACGGACGCCATACCAGAGAATGGCTGCCATGCTGTCCGGCATAGGTTGTGGATGCACAAATTGCCGTACGAGAAAGAAAGCCAAGGCTGCCCCAGCCAGCGCACCGCCAACGGCCGCGGACGCCTCGGCGAGGCCTTTAGGGCCGCCGTCCGCGCTCTTCACGCCTGGTACGCGAGACTCGGGGTGTCCCCGCCACACTGCCCCTGGCACAGCGTCACGCCAGGCGTTTTGGCGATTCCCCCGTCCGCCCTGACCAGCAGCCATGAAACCTCCGGGCGGCTGGTTGCCGCGCGGCGGCAGGCATCCAGGCCGGCGATGAGGGCTGTCTTGGCCCAAACGTCCGCATACGTGGTG
>DATKQD010000070.1:0-16146 GCA_035532895.1 Chloroflexota bacterium | reverse complement strand
GCCCTGTTCGAAGTCGTCGTGGCTGTGCGGCGACATGTTGGACACATCGCGCGGTTCGGTGCGCTCCGACCAGCTCACCATGAGCTTGGCCGTCTGGAAATAGTGCTGCTCTCCCTGGTCGACGTCGAAGATGCGAGGGTTGCGCGCAGCCGTGGGCGCGGCCTCGGGCAGGGCGCGGAGACCCGGCAGCGGCGTGCGATAGTCCTCGTCGTTCAGCGCCTGGGTGGCGATGGCGCACGGCAGGGCGAAGATGCGGGCGATCGTGCCTGCCGACTTGGCGATGATGCGTGAGTCGCCGGCCGGCAGCAGACACACTGAGCGCGCCGGGACTGCCAGTGCTTCGCCGCCGGCACTGTCCTCGGCGGCTGTATCGAGCAGCATGGCAAAGGACTCGTCGCCGGCGGTGGAGGCGCGCAGCTCGGTGTCGGGCTGGGTGCGGGTGAAAGCCACGGCGAAGCTCTGCGTCCGCACCACGGTCGTAGAGCCGGGGGCGAGCGCGTCGAACTGGGCGAGGCGCGCCGCCAGGGGTGGACGGGCGGCGAGGGCGCTGGTGGGGTGCAACATGCCGGGCATCATAGCCTGCCCGCTCCTCCGCGCATCTCGATGCGAGCCTGGGAGCTGGTTCCGGTCCGCGGCGATCAGGGGTGCCGTCAGTGGCGCCGGGCGGCGGCGGCGACGCCGCGGTAGGCGAGCCAGATGCCGATGGCGAGGACGATCAGGCCGATGATCAGCCACTGGCGCTGGCTGGTCATGAAGCTGCCGAGCAGGACGCCTGCGCCCTGAAAGGCCCAGACGCCACCTACCAGGCACAGCACCAGGCCCACGATGAGGCTGGTCCAGCCGATGCTACCCTGGCGGGCAGGGCTGGGCCGCGGGCTCATGCCGTTTGCGCCCAGGCCCCCAGGATCTTGACGAACACCGTGAGCTCTTCCAGCCGCTTGAGCGCCTCGGGCATACCTGGGTCATCCGGGTGCGCGTTCAGGTCCAGAAAGAAGAGGTAGTCCCACACGCGCCGTTTGGAGGGGCGTGACTCGATCTTGGTGAGGTTGACACCGGCTTCCACGAACACGGACAGCACATCGCGCAGCACGCCCACGCGATCCCTCACGGAGAGCAGCAGCGACATGCGGTCCCGCCCGGTGCGGGCGCTCATCTCGTGGCCCAGCACGAGAAAGCGGGTGGTGTTGCCGCTGGCGTCCTCGATGCGCGGCTCGAGAATGTTCAGGTCGTACAGGGTGGCTGCGACCTCGGGCGCGATGGCCGCGGTCTGCTCCCTCTGCGCCGCTTGCTGGGCCGCGGCGGCCGTGCTGCTCACCTCGACCAGTGCCGCGTTGGGCAGATGCTGCCGCAGCCAGTCCCGGCACTGGCCCAGCGCGTTGGGATGCGAGCAGACCGTACGCACGTCCGCCAGAGCGGAGCGGGACATGAGGGTTTGGTGCACGTCGAGCCGAAACTCCGCGCAGGCCTTGAGCTCCGTGTCGACGAAGCCATCAAGCGTGGATTTCTCGCCGCCATCGAGGCTGTTCTCAATGGGCACGATGCCAAAGTCCGTGCGGCCTACTTCCGTTTCCCGGAAGACGTCGGCCATGGTGGGCACCGGCTGGAAGGTGCTGGCCGCGCCGAAGTGGTTCACGGCCGCCTGATGCGAAAACGTACCGGCGGGGCCCAGGAAGGCGACCCGCGGAGGCGATTGCAGCGCGCGGCTGGTGGACAGAATCTCGCGGTAGACGGCCTCCAAACCGCTTTCCGGCAGCGCGCCGGAGGATGCCTGCTTCAGCCGGCGGACGATGCTGCTCTCGCGATCCGGCACGTACACTGGCGCGCCGGGTCCCTTCACCTGCCCCACCCGCTTGGAGAGCGCCGCGCGCTGGTTCAGGAGCTCAACGATCTGATCGTCCAGATGGTCGAACTGGCTCCGCAGAGCCTCCAGGTCGGTCATCGCCGGCCCTGGCTTGGCCAGCTCACTGAGGCAGCGACGTCAGGCATTCAACAGCACCTGCAGCACATCCTCCACGGTCGCGGCCGGAACGTCCGGCGTGATTTCTACCGAGCCAATACTGGTGGGCAGTATCCAGCGTATCTGACCGGCCTTGGTCTTTTTATCGAGGCTCATGGCGTCGCGCACCACGTCCCAGGCCAGGCCGCGCGCGGCGAAGGGCAGTCCTAGCCCCTTGAGCAGCTGTTTGATGCGCTCGCAGCTGGCGCCGTCGAGCTTGTCGAGCGCCACGGCCAGCTGCGCCGCGCCGGACATGCCGATGGCCACGGCCTCGCCATGGAGCAGCACTTCGTAATGGGTGGCTGTTTCCAGCGCATGGCCAATGGTGTGGCCGTAGTTCAGGATCATGCGCAGGCCGGTTTCCCGCTCGTCCTCGCCTACGACCTGCTGCTTGAGCTCGGCGCAGCGGCTGATGATGGGGTCGATCACTGCCTCCGCTTGTTGCAGCACCTCGGCCTGGTGGCCCTCTATGAGGTCGAACAGCGAGGCGTCCATGATCACGCCGTATTTCACCACCTCCGCTAAGCCGCCCCGGTACTCGCGCAGCGGTAGTGTGCCCAGGGTGGCGGTGTCGATAACGATAAGCGCGGCGGGGTAAAAGGCGCCGATCAGGTTCTTGCCCTGCGGCAGGTTGATGCCGGTTTTGCCGCCGATGCTGCTGTCCACCTGGGCCAGCAGCGTGGTGGGCACCTGCACTAGCGGCAAGCCCCGCAGGTAAGTTGCCGCGGCATAGCCCGCCACGTCGCCCACCACACCGCCGCCCAGCGCCACCACTACATCCGAGCGCTCAGCCTTGGCTTCGACCAACCACTCGTACAGCACACCCAGCGTTTGGGGATTCTTGGTTTGCTCGCCCGGGTTCAGCACGTGCACGGCCGGCTCAAAGCCGCCCGCCTTCAGCGCGCCGGCCAGCTCCTGGCCGTACGACGAGTACACGTTGCGATCCGTGATGATGAAAGCGCGGCCCGAGAGCCCGGCCTCCTTCATGTAGCTTGCCGTGCGCTGCAGAATGCCGCGGCCACTCTTAATCCGCGACGGCATAACTGTTGACGAAGGCGGTGTAGGCGCCGCGAATGTGATCCAGGTGGTCGCCCCCGAACTTGTCCAGAAAGTTTTGCGCCAGCACGATGGCGACCATGGCTTCGCCCACAATGCCGGCTGCCGGCACCTGGCACACGTCCGCCCGCTCGACGTGCGCCACTGACTCTTCCTTGGTGGCCAGGTCCACGGATGGCAGCGGGCGCATCATGGTGGAAATGGGCTTCACGGCGGCCCGCACGACAAGGGGCTGGCCGTTGGTCATACCGCCCTCGGTGCCGCCGGCACGGTTGCTCAGGTGCCCCCAGCCGCTGGCATCGTCCCAGCGAATCTGGTCCTGCACCTGCGAGCCGAATTTGGCGGCCACGCCGAAGCCCTCGCCGATCTCCACGCCCTTGATGGCCGGGATGCTCATGATGGCGCCGGCGATCTGCCCGTCCAGCCGGCGATCGAAGTGCATGAAGCTGCCCAGGCCCACCGGCATGCCCCAGGCCACCACCTCGAAGGCGCCGCCCACCGTGTCGCCCCGCGCTTTGGCGTCGTCCACGGTGCGCACCATCTCCGCTTCGGCCGCCTTGTCGAAGCAGCGCAGCGGCGACGCGTCGTTCTCGTCCCAGGGCCAGTCCGCCGGGTTGGCGGGCAAGGCCACCTCGCCCCAGGCTATCGGGCCGATGCGCACGACGTGGCTGCGGATGTGGATGTCGAACTGCTCCAGCAGGGCGCGGCAAACCGCGGCGATGGCCGTGCGGGTGACCGTTTCGCGCGCGGAGGAGCGCTCCAGCACGGGGCGCACATCGTCGAAGCCGTATTTGATGACGCCAGCCATGTCCGCGTGGCCGGGTCGCAAACGGGTGACTTTGGCCACGTCGTCGGGTACGGGCTCCTCGTTCAGCACGGTGCGCCAGTTCTGGTTCTGGTTGTCCGCGTTGCGCACCACCAGCGCCACAGGCGAGCCCATGGTGAGGCCATGGCGGACGCCGGACAGGATCTCGACCGTGTCGGTTTCGATCTTCATGCGGCCGCCGCGGCCATAGCCGTGCATGCGCCTGGCCAGATGGCGATTGATGAAGTCTGCCCGCAGGGGAATGCCGGCCGGCAGCCCCTCGATAATGGTGGTCAGGGCCTTCCCATGGGATTCGCCCGCGGTGAGGAAGCGCAGCATGGCCGCCTCTCTACTCCTGTCTCGCGCCGGCCCGTGCCGGCATCTCAGCCGATGTGCGCCGCGCCAGTTCGCGCTCGGCCGCGGCGAACATCTCCTCCAGTGCAGGCATTCTGCCGGTCCACATCTCCAGTGCGAGAGCTGCCTGCCGCACCAGCATGCCCAGCCCATTCACGGCTCGGCCGCCTTGCGCCTGGGCAGCCTCCATCAAGCGCGTTGTGGCCGGATTATAAATGAGGTCGTACAGCAGCACGCCCGGCGGCAGGGCCTCGGCCGGCACAGGCGACTCGCCCTGGTGCAGGCCGGCCGAGGTGCAATTGATCACCATCTCCGCTCGCGCTACCCGTGGCAGTTCCGCCGCCCGGACGGCGCCACCGGTGTGCGCTGCCAGGGCTGCTGCCTGCTCCGCGCGGCGCGCCCACAGCCACACCACTTCGGGGCCTCGGCGCAGCGCGTGGCACACGGCAAGGGCGGCTCCGCCCGCGCCCAGCACGGCCACGCGCCGGCCGGCCAGCGAACCAAACGCCGCTTCCACATCGGCCAGGAATGCGCGCGCGTCCATATTGGCGCCGCGCAGCCGGCCAGCGGTGTGGTGGATGGTGTTGACGGCTCCGATCTCCCGCGCCTCGGCGGTGAGGTCGTCCAGCTCTGGCATGACCAGTTGCTTGTAGGGCAGGGTGACGTTGAGGCCCAGCCACTCCGGCCGGCGCAGGTCGGCGAGGAGTGATCCAAGCGCCGGGGGGGCGGTCTCGCAGGCCTCGTAGGTAGCTTCGAATCCCAGCTGCGCCAGCGCCGACTTGTGAATGGCGGGCGACAGCGTGTGCGCCAGCGGATAGCCCACCACGCCCAGCCGCCGTGTCACAGTTGGGCCGCCCCGTGACGCGCAGCCCACTCCAGCCTGGCCGCGCGGGCTGCCTGGAAGAGCCCATCAAGCTGGCGCTGAGCCGGCTGGTGCTCGCCACGTTCGCGAGCTTCCTGGGGCACCGCGCTAAGCTGCGCCTTGAGCCGCGACAGCGCCGCTTCAAAATGCTCGATGCGCTCCAGCAGCGCGGGCGCGTTGTACTGGCAGATGTCCGCGTGCATCTCCACCGAGCCGGCGGCAACGCGCGTCGTATCGCGAAAGCCGCCCGCGGCCAGTTCGCCGGCCAGGCCGGACAGCTCGCTTCCGACGGCCTCCATCAGGGCGGCGGCGACCACGAATGGCAGGTGCGACACTGCCGCCACGGCCGCATCGTGCTCGGGAGCCGCGAGCACACGCGGCCGGGCGCCCACGGCAGCCACCAGCTGCTGGCCCACGGCCAGGGCGTGCGCGGAGGTTGGCACCAGGCAGTAAGTGCAGCCGGCGAAGAGGTCCACACTGGCGGCGGCCATGCCCTGCCTGTCGCTCCCAGCCATCGGGTGCCCGCCGAGGAAGTGGGCGCCAGCGGCCAGCTCCTGCTCGGCCCAGCGCATCACCTGCGCTTTCACGCTGGCTACGTCCGTGATCACACAGTCCGCCGGCGCTGCGAGGCCCGTGGCGCGCAGCAGCTCCGGCATGGCCCGAATGGGCCCCGCCAGCACTACCAGCTCAGCCTCGGCAACGGCGGTGGCGATGCTTTCGGCCGGCTGGTCGATGGCGCCGAGGTCCAGGGCCAGAGCCACGGTTTGGGCGCGCGGCGACCAGCCGGTGACGGGCCAGCCGGCGCGGCGCAGGGCGAGGCCGAGCGAGCCACCAATGAGGCCCAGGCCCAGGATAGCGGCGTTCAGCGGGGTGGCCGTCCGCGGGGCCTTCAGGCGGTGGCGGGCAGCGCCGCGCGCCGGGCCCGCGCGGCCTGGGCCAGCTCGCGGAGCACCGGCAGCGTCATCTCCCAGCCCATGCAGGCATCGGTGATGCTCTGCCCATACACCAGGCTGTCTTTCTGGCGCAGGTCCTGCCGGCCATCCACCAGGAAGCTCTCCAGCATCACGCCCCGAATGCCGCCTTCGCCAGCGGCTACCTGCTGGGCGATCTCTCCGGCGACCAGGGGTTGGCGGCGGTAGTCCTTGGCGCTGTTGTCGTGGCTGGCGTCGATGATCACCCGGGCGGGTAGATGGTGCTCGCGCAGCGCTGCGAGGGCCTGTTGCACGCTGGCGGCGCCGTGGTTGGGTGTGCCGGCGCTCCCGCGCAGCACGATGTGGCAGTCCGGGTTGCCGTCCGTAAGCACGATCGCGGCGCGCCCATCCTCGTCCACCCCGAAGAAGCTGTGCGGGTGTGAGGCGGTCTTCACCGCGTCCATAGCGATGCTCACGCGCCCATCGGTACTGTTCTTGAAGCCGATGGGCATGGACAGTCCGGAAGCCAGCCCGCGATGCACCTGGCTTTCGCTGGTACGGGCGCCGATGGCGCCCCAGGTGACCGCGTCCGAAATGAACTGCGGCGAGATGGGATCCAGAAACTCGCAACCCACCGGCAAGCCCAGCTCTACCACCGCCAGCAGCAGCTGCCGGGCAATGGTCAGGCCCTCGTTGGAGGCGTAGGTGCCATCGAGGTGGGGGTCGTTGATGAGACCTTTCCAGCCCACGGTGGTGCGTGGTTTCTCGAAGTACAGCCGCATGACGATCAGCAGGTCGTCCGCGACATCGCCGGCCAGCTGCCGCAGCCGCCGCGCGTAGTCGATGCCGGCCTCGGGGTCGTGCACGGAGCAAGGGCCCACAACCACTAACAGCCGCGAGTCATCACCGTTCAGGATGCGCACCAGCTCGCCCCGGGTGCGTGCCACGGTAGCCGCCGCGGCATCGCTCAGGGGCAGGTTCCGCAGCACATCCCCTGGCCGCAGCAGGGGCCCCATGGTGCGCACCCGCAGGTCGCGCGTGCGGGGGTGTTCGGTGGCGGTCGACGCGGCGGGCCGCTCGTCCAGGGAGAGATTGGTTGTCATGTCGTCACGCTTTCCACAAGTTTCGCGCAAACAAAAAAGCAGAGGACGCATCCTCTGCTGAGCGGCATGGGCGCTTGTTTACGTTCTTGGTCTAGGCTCTCCGACCAGGCACGCCCATGCCGCTGCTAAAGTCGTAATACCAGCGCGACAGGGCCATCATTGCCCCTCCAGCTTACGGCATGCGTGCCAGCGCGTCAAATCCCGTGGGACGCGGCCGGCCTGCTGCGCGACCCGCCGCCTCGGCGCCAGCTTGGCAGAGACCCTCATAGATGCGTTCCATGGCGGCGGCGTAGGCTTCCAGGCTGAACTCGGCGGCCCGGTGGGCGGCCGCGCGGCTCATGCGCAGCAGCAGGTCGCGACTCGCCAGCAACCGCAGTACGCGGTCCGCGATCTGGCCAGGCTGGCGGCGCTCCACCAGAAAGCCGTCGCGCCCATCCTGCAGCCACTCGGCGGTGCCTCCCGCGTGGGACGCGACTACCGGCCGGCCGGCGCTCATGGCTTCCACGCCCACCAGCCCGAACGGCTCCGGCCAGATGCCTGGCATAACCAGCATGGAGCTTTCCCGGTAATAGGTGGCCACTTCCGACCGTGGCACGTGGCCGGCGAAGGTGACGTGCTGGCGCACACCGAGCGCGCCGGCCAGCTGCTCCAGCTCGGGCCGCTGCGAGCCGTCGCCTACCACCATGAGCCGCGCCTGAGGTTGCCGCGCCAGGATGGCCGGCAGGGCGCACAGCAGTTGATCGAGCCCTTTGATGGGCTCCAAACGGCCCACAAACAGCAGCCGCGGCTGGGCCGGCGGCACGGTACGGCCGAGCTGTGCCACCCCGTTGGGCAGCGAGATGACGGGACCAAACAGTTGTGATTCTTCCAGTACCCGCTTCAGGTGCTCGCTGCAGGCCACGACCAGGTTGATGTTGGCGGCCAGGCGGCGGAAGAGGGCGAAGCGCAGCTTCTCCCAGAAGAAGCGGGCGCTGATGCCGCGGCTGAAGTAGCCGGCCACGGCATCGCGATATGGCGCCAGCGCGGGGATGCGGTCCAGCCCCGTGGGGTCGATCACGGTGTAATCGTGCGCGGAGAGCAGCGTGGGATAGCGGCGCAGCGGCAGCAGCGCCGCCAGCGAAGCGTGTTGGACGTTGTGCAGGTGCACCACCTGTGGCTGGAAGGTGCGCAGCACCTCCCGCAGGCGGCGGCAGGCGTGCGGGTTGTACAGGTAGTACAGCGCGCGGAGGGGCGACGAATCAGCAAAGGCGCGGAACTCGAAGTCGCTCAGCCGAGAGGCGCTGAGGTGACGGTTCCCGGCCAGCACCCGTACGGTGTGGCCGCGTGTCTCCAGGGCCCCGCGCAGGCTGGCGATCATGACCTCGGCCCCGGCAAACTCGCTGGCGTTGTCGTGCACCATGAGGACCCTCATCGCCGTTTGCCCCTACCGGGCCGCAGCAGCCGCCAGCTGACAAAGCCGACGAATGACGCCGCGAAGGCCCCCTCACCAAACGTGTCCTCACGCGGCCAGGGCAGCAGATGGGTGAGCTGCAGATGCAGCGTTTGTGGGTGCACCAGCGCCACCAGCACGATGTAGCTCCAGCCGAGCAAGCCGTACAGGAAGATGGCCAGGGCCACGGCTTCGAGCAACCGTCTCACGCGCTGGGGCTCCGGGCCACGGAGTGGCGAGGCAGCCAGGAGAGGCTGAGATCGACCCAGACGTCGCGGGCGTACAGGGCGCTGGTGATGGCCTGCCCCAGCAGCCAGGCCCAGCCTACACCCGTGAGTTGATGCGCCGGCATCAGCGCCAGGCTGAGCCCCATCGTGGCCGCGGCGCCCACCAGGTTGTTCAGCACCAGCTTGCGGATGTCCTTGCGGATACTCATGAGGGCCGCGCCGATCATGTTGATCGCGGCGAAGGCAGCGGCGGCGCCCTGGAGTTGCAGCAGAGCCGCTCCCTGGGCGGCGTAGGCTGGCCCGAAGACCAGCAGAATGTGGCTACCCAGCAGCACCAGCAGCAGCAGGCCCGGCGTGAGCAGCAGGGCGATCAGCCGCGTGGCCTTGCGCAGCTGCGGTTGCAGCTGGCCGGGATTGAAGGAGCCCTCGGCGAACAGCGACTGAGTGGTCGCCAGCGGCACGACGTACAGCAGGTTGGCCATCATGGTGCTCATGTAGAAGTAGGCCGCTGCACTTGGCCCCAGCGCCTGCACGATCACCACCGGCAGCGCCAGTGCGGGCAGGTTGAACAGGAACAACCCGATGTACGTGCCGAACGAGAAGCGCGCCAGCCCGCGCAGCAGCTGCACCGATGGGCCCGGCCAGGGGCGATACCGGAAGCGCCGCCGCAGAAAGAAGAAGCTGAGCGACAGCGCCGCCGCCAGCGATAGTGCGAACGAGCCCACGATGCCAAAGGCCCCAAAGCTCACCAGCGTCACCGTGAGGCCGAGCTTCACCACGGCTTGCGCGGCGTTCTTGATCAGGATGAACACCGTGGAGCGGTAGGCGATGAAGATGCTTTCCAACAGCAGGTACAGGGCCAGCATGACCGAGAAGGCCACAATCAGCGCGCCCACGGCCGGGGTGACGCGCGTAATGGCCAGGCGCGGTAGCCGCCAGGTCCCCAGCACGTAGACCGTGGCGATGGCCGTGGCCGCCAGCGCAACAGTGGCGCAGGCTGAGTTGATCAGGCGGTTCTTCTCGGCCTCGCCGCCCAGATAGCGGATCAGGGCGTTATTGAGCCCCAGCAAGCTGAAGGTGCCAATCAGGGTGGCGACGGAGATGAGGGCCGTGGCGAAGCCGATGTCCACCGTGGAGTACAGGCGCGCGTTCACAATCCAGAAGGCAAACCCCAGCAGGGAGACGGTGCCGGTGCTCAGCATCAAGTACACGGAGTTGTGAAACAGGGGGTCCGAGTGGAACAGCCGCAGCCAGCGCTGGTGCAGCGGCTCGCGGCCGCCACGAGGCGAGAGGTGGACCAGGCGGCTGGGTGGCCGCCGGCCGCTGAGCTCCGGCTGGTTCATGGCGCGGCCTGCCAGAAGGAGGAAGCGGCCACGGCGCGGAAGGCGTCGAGGGCCTGGGGCGAGGTGTTCACGCGCCAGTCCTGGCCACCCAGGCCGCCATCGGCAGTGGTATCGGCCTGGAACCAGCAGTAGCCGCGGATGCGGGGCATCGTGGTGGGCAGGTCAATCAGTAAGCCGCTGGTGATCCAGGCGGCCTTGGCCTCGGCAGAGGGTGCCTGGGGGCCGTCGGGGGCAGCGCCCTCGGCAATCAGCAGCGGCTTGGTGTTGGCCGAGCCAGCCAGGTGGGTGATGGCGTTGTAGGTGGGCTGGTAAACGTCGTCGAAGCTGGTCCAGTGCGGGCCGCCGAAGTTGTAGCCGTCGTAGGCAATCCAGTCCACGTAGGCATCGCCAGGGTAGAGGGCCGAGAGGAGCTGGGCAGCGGCGGGGCTGGGGCTGGTGAGAGCGGCGGGGCACCATACCCAGCGGACGTTGGTGGCGCCGGCCTGGACGAACAGGTCGTGCACGTGGCGCCAGGCGGCAACGAAGGTGGTGGGGGAGTTGCCGTTGTGGCCGCCAGCGACGCCGTAGCTGAACCAGTCGCCGTTCATTTCCTGGGCAAAGCGCAAGAGGAAGGGATGGCCCCAGGCGCGGGCCTGCTGGGCGAAGGCGCGCAGGTAGGGGTCGTAGGCGCCGGAGAGGACCTGCGCATCGGTGAGGCCAGCGGAGCCGTAGCCGTTGGACCAGGGCTGCCAGGTGAGCATGGGCATGGTGCCGCGCGCGTAGGCGGCATCCATAGGGCCAGTGGGCAGAGGGTTGGGCCAGTAGATACCCCATTGGGAGACGGCCGGGTGCAGCCCAGTGAGGCGGAAGAAGGCATCCAGGTTGGGCGGGCTGTTGCCGATGGAGCCCACGCCCAGCCAGTGGCCGGCCAGGTTGGGTGTGCCGGGCCACAGCCGTGGGTCGTGGGTGAAGTCACCCCCCAGGGTGGCGGCCAGCAGCACGCTCAAGGCGAAGGCGGCAGCAAGCCGGCCCGGGACTGGGCGAACCAGCGGCGAGGCGCGGTCAAGGGGCTGGAGCGCAGCCAGGGGGGCCTCAGTGGAAGACAACCGCGCCGCCGCTGCTGTAGATGAGGTTCTTGTGCCGGTCCAGGAAGCCCAGCGGGTAGGGGTAGCGCAGCACGCCGCTGGTAACCGAGTGCATGGCCACCCCTTGCTTCCAGTTGGTGGCGTCCAGATACACGTAGCTGTCCCGAGTGAATACTTGCGGCAGTACGTCAGGCAGGCTGCTGTCCAGCAGGCCGAAGGAATGGAGCCGCAGGCCGGCCATGTGATCGGCAAACACGGGTTGCGTGGGGTGCTGGGCGGCCAGCCATTGCGCGGCCACAATCTCGGGCCGGGAGATCACATACTCGGCTTGTTGGTCGCCCACGCTGTTCAGCAGCACCGTGGGCGGCCCTCCGGCGAGCTGGTTGATCACGCCCCCGGAATTCAGGAGCAGGCCGGCTAAGGCTGCCCCCAGCACCAGGGAGCCAACGCTGGACCAGCGTCCCCGCCAGCCCAGCATGCCAGCTGTGAGCACGGCTGGCAGCGCCAGCACGGCCAACAGCTGCAGGTACAGGCGCGTGAGGTTGTACGCGTAGGCCAGGGGTGGCGCCGCCACAGTGAGGCCCAGCATGGCCAGCCCCGCCACGGTCATCACTGTGAATTCCAGGCCGAGGGTGCGGCGTACGCGCGCGGACAGCAGCAGGCCGGCCAGGCCCACCAGCAGCAGCGCGTCATCCAGCAGCACGCGCAGCCCCTGCATCAGGAGATGGACGCCCTGGCTGGCCAGTGGGGGCAGGCGCGACGGAACCACCTGGCTGGGCAGAGCGCGCGGCTGGTAGCCGGCGTAGTCCGCCGCCGGATACCAGTCCCAGTGGTCGACCTGGTGATAGTTGCGCGCGGTGGTGCTGATGTAGTGGTCCAGGCTGGCCTGCGAGCTGGCCGGCCCATTAGAGAAGAAGAGCTGCTGGATGGCGACGGTCACGGCGCCCGGCCCGGGTGGCAGCCGGTGCAGCGACTGCTGCACCTGCGCCGCCGCCCACTCCACATTGCCGAAGGTTTGGCCGATGGGCCCGTTCCAGGTGAGGGTGATGCCGGTCAGAGCGAGGAGAGCCCAACCCGACAGGCGCCAGCGGACGAGTGGGCGCAACGAGAGCGGCGCGGACTGAGCGCGGGCCGCGCGAGCACGGAAGAAGCGCAATCGGGGTAACAGGCGACTGCCCAGGTAACCCGAACAGAGCAGGAGGAGCGCCACATAGGAGGTGGAATAGTGGGACAGAACCATAGCCGCGCCAAAGACGATGAAGAGGCTGGTACGCGTACGGCGGGGAATGGCCTGGGAGGCGCTGAAGGCCACATGCAGGAGCAGCGTGAAAAAGAGCAAGGCCAGCTCCTGGCGGTTGAGGGAGGGCAGTTGCTGGCCGAACCAGGTCTGGCTGATGAGGAGCAGCGCGCCGGCGAAGGCCAGCACATCGGGCACGAAGCGGCGCAGGGTGAGGAACATGATGGCCGGCGTGAAGGCGAAGATGAGCTGGAAAACGAACTTGAAGATGTACTCGTCATTGATGCCGAGGATGTGGCTGAAGATGACCGGCAGCAGGGTGATGCTGAGGCAGGCGTTATACGCGTTGCCAGGGAGGTTCGCGGGGGACCAGAAGTCCTGCAGCTTGGTGAGCTGAAAGACCTCGAACTCCTGATTGATGTCGAAACCGAGGATGTGTGGGGTGAGCATGGAGAAGCTGAGGAGGATGGCCGCGGCCAGGCCGAAGAGGGAGGTGGCGTAGATGGCCGGAGAGAGCTGGTGGCGAAGGAGGATGGCCAGCAGTGCGGTGGCGGCGCTGGCGGCGAACATGGCCAGCATGAGCCGGTTCCCACCTGAGGTGCTGCGCTGTGCGGCCCCAGCGAGGGCCAGCAGAGGCAGCGCCGCGGTGAGCCCGAGCATGAGCACGGCCGGCCAGCGCGGCGCGAGGACAGGCACAGGCCAGCGGATGTGGCGCGAGCGAGCAAAAGCCAGGGCAAAGAGGGGCAGGAGGGCGGCGTCGACGCCGAAGATAAGGTGCGGGAGGGCCAGCGGGCGCGGAACGTGAGCCAGGGCGAGGCCGGTGTTGATAAGCAGGCCCGTGGCCAACAGGAAGGCGAGTGACAGGCCCAGCGCGTAGACAACCGATTCCCAGGGGTCCAGAAAGCGGAGACGGAGGGCGAACAGGGCCAGCGCACCCGGCAGCAGGAGCAGGTAAGCCAGGCCGGCGACGAAGCGCAGCGCCGGTAAGGGCAGGTTGGCCAGCTCGATGACCGAGATGGCCACCGCCAGCAGGGCCAGACTGGCGAGCACGCTTTCGGCGGGGAGCGTAGTGCGCGAGTGGAGGGTCGACCACTCCGCGGCCTGCGACTTGGACGAACGCCGGTGAAGCTCGCCGCCGGTAGCGGCCAGGGAAGGAAGCGCGATCATCATGCCGCCCGAGGGTGTTCGAGAACGTGCTCGTACAGCTGCAGCATGCCCGTGGCCGCGGCGTGCCAACCGCCCCGCGCCAGGGCCGTTTGCCGGCCGCGCCGGCCCATGTCGCGGCGAGCGCAGGGCTGGCTGGCCAAAGCGTGCAGGGCGGCGGCCAGCTCGGTTACGCTGCCGGGTTGCACCAGCAGCCCCTCCTGGCCAGGGGTCACGATGCGCGGCATTTCGCCGGTACGGCTGGCAACGATGGGCCGGCCCGCGGCCAGCGCTTCAAGGGCGGGGATGCCGAAGCCTTCGAACAGCGAGGGGAACACCACCAGGTCGCAGGCGGCGTAGAGCGCCGGCAGCCGTTGGTAGGGCACCTCGCCGGGCGTGATGACGCGCACACCGGCCGGTGCGCCACTCGCGAGGTGAGCGAAGGTGGCGCCCCACCCCAAATCCCGGCTGGCGCCGGTCACGAGGCACACCGCCTCCAGAGGTCGTTCCCGCAGCGCGGCGAAAAACACCTCGGCGCCTTTGCGCTTGGCCCGCGCGCCCCCCGGCAGCAGCAGCAGCAGCTCGCGGTCGCCCACACCATAGGCAGCCCGCGTCTCCCGGGCAGCCTCGTCCGCGGCCGGGCCGCCGAAGCGTTCCACATCGACACCCGCGGAGAGCGTGGAGAGCCGTGCTGCTAGCCGCGGAAGGCGCCCGCGCAGCAGATCCGCGGTGAGCTGGCTGTCCGTCACCAGGCAATCGGCGATAGCGAACATGCGCCGCTCCATCACCAGGTCGGCCAGGTAGAGCCAGCTCTGCCCCCGACGCAGGAAGCGGAACTCGATGAAGGTGGGGTGGTGCACCGTGGCCACCAGCGGCACACCTGGCCAGGCGCAGCACGCGGCGCCTGGCGCATTAGCGTGGATGAGGTCGATCCGCTCTCTGGCGATCAGCTGCCGCTGCCGGCGCCACGCCTGGTACAGAAAGGAGGGCACCAGCAGGCCCGGGCGTGCGATGGTCCGCAGCCAGTGGACGCTGAGGTTGGGACACAGCTCCTCGTCCCAGGTCGCTTTGGACGGTGCCAGCACGTGCACCTGCACGCCGGCGCCGGCCAGTCCCCGGGCGAGCTCGTACGCGTAGACGCCGGCCCCCCCGCAGCGTTCGTCGGAGAACTCGGTGCAGATCAGCAGGACGTTCACGCCTGGCGGGCTCCGTTGTCGTGCATTCGGCTGTCGCGAATGGCCGCGCGGCGCCCACGATCGATGGCCGGACGAACTTTGATCGTCTGGTAGGCCGCGTGCCGCTTGTCCAGGCGCGAAAGCAGCCGCGCCGAGCCGTTGAGGAAGGGATAGTAGCCCACTCCCAGTGACGCCTCCACGTGAAAACCGTGGCGCACCAGGAGCTCACGCAGCGCGTCGTAGGCGAACACGCGCAGGTGCGTCATGCCAGGGCAATCGTCGCCCTCGAACAGGGGCAGCAGCTTGCCGATGCTGGGATCGTCGCTCACATCGGACGGGAAGGGCTGTTTACCCAGGAGCAACGCGGCCAGGTTGTGCCAGCTGGAGAGATTGTTGGTGGACAGGACCGCGTAGCCGCCCGGCCGCAGCACCCGGCCCAGCTCCCGCACGAAGCCGTCGGTATCGCTCAGATGCTCGATAACCTGATTGGCCACCAGGACGTCAAAGGTGTGGTCGCCAAAGGGCAGCGGCTGATTGAGATCGCCCACGGCCGCGGCTACCCCTCGGGCGCGGGCCAGCCGCGCTACCGCTGGGACGATCTCGATGCCCGCGGGTTGGGGCGCGCCAATCTGCTGGGCCAGCTCGAGCGTGAACTGGCCGTCGCGACAGCCGCAGTCCAGCAGCTGTGCCGCCGAGTTGGGCTCGAGGAGGTCCAGGATACTGCGCTTGCAGTCGCGCGCGCTGGATTCGTACACATTCACCGCCAGTTCGGTGAGACGCGAGCGGGTAAGCAGTGGCATCGAACTACACTCCTTCTTTGGCCAGCAGCCGATAGGCGCGTTCCACGCCATCGGTCACGGTTTCCCAATCGAAGCGCCGAGCCCAGGCGCGGCAGCTCTCAGCGCAGCCAGGCGCTGCCAGCTGGAGCTGGATCGCGTCCGCCAGGGCGCGGGCCGTGGGCTGACACACCTGACCATTGGCCGCTTGTTGAGAGATCAGCAGGCGCGAGGCATTGTCCGGGTCGGCCACGGTGATGGCCGGGATGCCGCAGGCATTGGCCTCGATGACCACCATGCCGAAGCCTTCGCGCGCGGAGGGCAGCACCAGCACCGAGGAAGATTTCATCAGTCCGTACAGTTCCTCGTCGTCCTGCACGTGGCCCATGAACAGCACGCTGCGTTCCAGCCCGAGCCCGCGGGCCAGCCGCGCGAGGTGTGCCCGCTCCGGCCCCTCGCCCACCACCAAGCAGCGCGCGGTGAGCCCCCGATCGCGCAGGATCCCGAGGGCCCGCAGCAGCAAGTCCACCCGCTTATGGCTCAACAGCCGGCCGGCGAAAATAACGTCGGACTGCGGGCCGGTGGCCTGGCTGCGGTCGGCGCGGTCGAATTCGATGCCGTTGGGGATGAGGATGACCCGCGGAGTGCCCGCGAAGCGGCGCAGG
>DATKQD010000069.1:0-4699 GCA_035532895.1 Chloroflexota bacterium | reverse complement strand
TTTTCTTCGCCGGCGATTACGGCAACTTCCCCAACAGCCCCTTGCGCAACACCGACGTGCGCAAGGCGCTGAACCTGGCGATCGACCGCAAGGCCCTGCTGAACGGCTTGAACGGCGGTCAGGGCGAAGTGGCCAATCTCTTCTCTAAGCCTGATCCCTCGATCGGCATCCCCAACGTGCCACCCATTCCGTACGACCCAGCGCAGGCCAAGCAACTCTTGGCCAAGGCCGGTTACCCGAATGGCTTCAGCCTCAAATTCTGGGCCACAGACATCGTGGCCTGCAGCGCCGACTACGCCAAGCAGATGGGTGAGAGCCTGGCCAGCTACTGGGGCAAGATCGGTGTGAAAACGCAGGTGGTTCCCGTTGCCTACACGCTGCTACGCCCCAAAGTATTTGCCAATCCTGTGACGCCGGATGTAGCCGGCACGGCCTACGACTGGTGCGCAGGCGGCCCAACGCCGGCTGCCGAGCAAATGGAAACCCTGTTCTACACCAAGGGACCGATCCACGAAACCAATGTTGCCGACGCCGCTATCACCAAGGCGCTGGACGCAACCTCCGCCAGCACGCAGATCCAGCTCACCTCGCAGGCCTGGATGCAGCTGTACAACCAGTATGTGGATGTGCCGCTGTATTACGGCCCGTATCTCTTCGCTACCGATGCAAAGGCAGCTAATTACCCCATCACGCCGGGCCTGCCCGATATGCTCAGCTGGTGGGCAACCAGTCTGCCCTTCTCCAGCTGAGCCAGCGGGCGAAGGAAGGTTGGTGAGGGCCAGTGGCATTTCCACTGGCCCTCAAGGGCTGTTCGCCGCCTGTTCGGGCACGTTGGCCGCGCCCAAGGCGTCTGGAGCCTCACTGAGTCGATGATCGCCTTCATTGGCCGGCGCCTACTGCAGGGGCTTATCGTGCTTATCGGCGCTAGCATGCTCATCTTCGGGTTAGTCCGCGCTACCGGCAACCCAGCAGCGTTGCTGCTGCCGCCCTACGCGACGCAGGAGCAGGTCGCCGCGCTGATGCATCAGCTGGGGCTGGACCAGCCACTGTACACACAGTACTGGATATTCCTTCAGCGCGCGGTGCACGGCAACTTCGGCACGTCCCTGCAGCTGCAAACGCCGGTGCTGCAGTTACTGGAGCAGCGGCTGCCAAACTCGCTCAAGCTGGCGGGGCTGTCGCTGCTGTTCGCGCTACTGATCGGGCTGCCACTGGGCATCACGGCAGCTACGCGGCAGGGCGGCTTTGTGGACCGCGCCTCCACCGGGCTGGCGACCATCGGCCAATCCATCCCCTCCTTCTGGCTGGCCATCGTGCTCGTCGCCATCTTTGCCGGCAAGCTGCGGCTGCTGCCGGCGGCCGAAGCCAACGGCGTGAGCAGCTACGTTCTCCCGGTGGCGGCTCTGACCATCACCGGCTTCCTGCTGTCTGGCACCATCCGCTTTGTCCGCTCCGGCATGCTGGAGGTGCTGAACCTCGATTATGTAAAGGTTGCGCGGGCCAAGGGCTTGCCCGAGCGGGTAGTCATCTGGCGGCACGCACTGCGCAACGCGCTGATCCCCCTGGTGACTTTCCTGGGCTTCTACGTCACCCTGCTGGTGGGAGGCGTGTCGCTGGCGGTGGAACTGGTCTTCGCCTGGCCCGGCCTGGGGCCGCTGCTGTATGACGCGGTGCTGGCGCGCGACTTCCCGGTGGTGCAGGCGGTGGTGATCATCTACGTCGCCGCTTTCGTGGTGATGAGCATCATCGTCGATCTTCTTTATCTGGTGCTGGACCCGACAGTCGCCTACCGATGAACGATCCAATGAGCCCACCGGGCGTCGCGGCCACAAACCCGGTGCCTGTGGCGCCCCATGTGGCAGGGCGGCATGCACCACTCGCGCTGATCATCGCCCTGACTATTCTGGGCATTGCCGTTGCCGCCGCTCTGCTGGCCGGATTCGCACCGTACGATCCCACCGCCGTAGACTTGAGTGCCCGCCTGCAGCCACCCGGCGCCACCCATCTCCTGGGCGCCGATTTGCTGGGACGGGACGTTTGGAGCCGGCTGCTGTATGGCACGCGGATCAGCCTCGCCGTGGCGGCGCTGGCGATCCTCATCGGCGGCTTAGTAGGCATGCTGCTGGGGGCCCTGGCCGGCTATAAGGGCGGGCGCGTGGATGCTCTGATCATGCGGCTCACGGACGTGACACTGGGCTTTCCGCTGCTGGTGCTGGCCATCTTCTTCGCGGCCATCTATGGTCCCAGCTTCAAAGACGTGATCCTGGTGATTTCGCTCATCCTCTGGGCGCCGTTCGCGCGGTTGGCCCGCGGCGAAACGCTGGTGCTTAAGGGGCGCGAGTTCATCACCGCCGCGCGGGCGGAGGGCGCCAGCGACCTCTTCATCGTGCGGCGCCACGTCCTGCCGCACCTCCTCAGCTCGGCCATGGTGTTAGCCAGCCTCCAGGGCGCGGCGGCTATCCTCATCGAAGCCGCGCTCAGCTTCTTCGGCGCCGGCGTACCGCCGCCAACACCCTCCTGGGGCGGCATGATCAACGCCGGACGCGAGTACGCCATCACCGGCTGGTGGATCGCCTTCTTCCCCGGCCTGGCCATCACCATAATCGTCCTCACCCTCAACATCCTGGGCGATACCCTGCGCGACACGCTCGACCCGCGCATGCGCCGCGGACGCTGACGCCGACGAGGGCTAAGGGCAGGCCCCATGGCCGCGACGCCCAGCAGAGGGCAGCCACTCCCGGCTAGGGGAGGCGCGGTGAAGGTCGCACGCCGCTGGTAGAGTTCACGCAATGTCCCGTCCGCCCTTCGACATCGTGCTGTTCGATTTGGGTGGCGTGTTGATCCGCCTGGGTGGCGTCAACCCGATGCAACGGCTCACGGGCATCGCCAGTGAAGCCGAGGTGTGGCGCCGCTGGCTGGCCTGCCCGTGGGTGAGGCAATTCGAACGCGGTCGCTGCGACGCTCGTGATTTCGCGGCCGGCCTGGTGGCGGAGTGGGGCCTGAACGTCGAACCCGAGGAGTTCCTTAGCGAATTTGAAAGCTGGCCCCAGGGCGTGTTCGACGGCGCCAGCGAACTCGTCGCGGAAGTCCGAGCGCAGCTGCCAGTGGGCTGCTTAAGTAACACCAACGCGCTGCACTGGGCCGCGTGGGCGTCCTGGGGCCTCGCGGACATGTTTGACGCCCGCTTTCTCTCCTTCGAGGTCGGATACATCAAGCCTGACCGGCAGATGTTCGATCACGCCAGCTCCACGCTTGGCCTTGCTCCCGAAAAGATCCTGTTCCTGGATGACAACGCCATCAATGTCAGCGCTGCCGCGGAAGCCGGCCTTATCGCGCGCGAGGTTCGAGGCATCCAGCAAGCTCGGGCGACACTGACAGAGTTCGGTGTGCTGGCAGCGCCTAGACAGGCACCAGGGTAGGGAACTTGGCCAGCAGCTCGTCACGCGTGAGGGGTTGCTCGGCCTCATCCGGCACCCACACCACCTCGGCTGCCTCCAGCGCATCGGCGCTGGTGCCGGCGAGCTGGCGCAGCAGGCTCTCCAGCGCGTCCGCACTGAGGCCATTCGGCTTCTCCAGCGGCTGCAAGGCAGCGGCGATGATGGTTACCACAATCCAGCTGCCTCCACTGTCGTCCGGCGCTTCAGCCGCCGGGGTCGCGGTGCCACGGCGCGTGCGCCCGCCAATGTTGCTCAGCGTTTCGTAGCTCAGGCGTGAGCGTGCCGCGAGGGTGAGCTGGTTGTAGGCGCTCTCCGCCTGGTCGTAGCGCACCACCTCCTGGTTGGTCGCGGCCGAGTGCCAGAACTGGCGATTCCGCAGCAGCAGCAAAGCGGCATCCTGTACCAGGTCCGAATAGCCCTGGCGCGATGAGGTGTCGGCCGCGGCTACCAGGCGGTGCAGCTCTGCCGGCACAGCGCTGGCCGAGCCGAGCAGCGCCACGTCCACTTGCTCCAGCGTCACGCGGTCGCGCCGCACCGCGGGCAGCGCATAGCCGCCCCCACCCATACCCCGCATGCCTCGCATACCTGAGAAGAACTGCCGGCCGAACATGAAAAACAGCACAATAACCACAATGCCGATGCCGCCGCCTCCACCAAAGCCCAGGAAGGGCAACAGCAAGAAGGGCGAGAGTCCCCCGCCGTAGCCATACCCGCCGCCATAACCACCGTATCCTCCCCCAAACCCGCCGCCTCCAAAGCTGCCGCCTCCGCCGAAGCTGCCGCCTCCACCCCCGCCGAAGCTGCTCCCGCCACCTACACCCCCACCTCGAGCCAGTGCTGCATCGGCCGCCACGGCAAGCAACGTCAACACCATGCAGCCCACCGCCGCCGCCTGCCACACGCGGGGACTCATGCTCGGCCTTCTCATGCGCCCGTTCCTCGCCACTTTTCTCTCGCTATAGCTGATTGCAATATACTAGCGTACTCGTGCTGGTCGCCCGGCCAGAACGCAGCCCCCGCATGGTATGCGGCGGAACGTCGAGGCTCCCTGGCCGCGGTGGACACCCGCCGGCGTACATGGCCGGCGCCTGCCAGCGCGTGATAGAGCCACAGACCATCCGCGGCTGCCCATTCGAAGATCATCCGAGCTCAGTGAACTCCTACCGCATTCTCAGCTTGTTCCAATCCATGATGGCTAGCTTCAAAGACATGAACAGGGCGGAACAGCAGGAGCGCATCAGGCGACGTGACGACGATGTGCG
>DATKQD010000068.1:0-6393 GCA_035532895.1 Chloroflexota bacterium | reverse complement strand
GCTGGCGCGCGACCTTCCGGACGTCTTCCGTGTGTTCTGCCACGCGCCATTGGCCGTGCGTGTCGCCCGCTACGCGCAGCGCGAGCAGGCAGATGGCACCCGAAGCCTGGCCGACATCCGCCATCGTGACCGCGGCGATCGGGAGAAATACCGGCAGGTGTACGGCCTGGTGGACTATCGCGCAAGCGAGTTTTATCAGTTGGTCTTGAGCACGGCTAAGGCATCGCCGCGCGAGCTAGCCGAGGTCGTGGCGCTCCGCGCCGGCCTGGCTGGCTGAGGCAGCATTCGGTTTCGCCAGCCTGACTGGTGTGCCGGGGCTGGGAGCCGCCCGACCGGCTGAAGAGGGCTCAGCCCTCCGTCATGCGAGCGAAGCGGGCGAGCACATTATCAGCGGAAACGACTTTATCCACATCGTGCTTCAGGAAGCAGTACACGTCCGGGCCGGACGTGGCCAGGCCCAGGAGCTCGCCTCTCCAGGCCTCGAGTTCGGCATCGCTGTAGGTCGTCTTGCGCAGCCGCAGGTAGGCAAAGGCTGGCGCTGGGTGCAACGGTTGCCGTTCGGCGTCCGATTCGGTGGAGCAGAGCGACACGTTGTATTCGCGCAGCAGGTCCAGCAGGGGAGGTTCCAGCCATGAGGGGTGGCGGAACTCGAAGGCCACCTGGGGGAACAGCGGCCGGGCGATATCCAGAAAGTCGCGCAGCAGCGTTGCATCCGCCCGCTGATTTGGCGGCAGCTGAAACAGCACCGGGCCGAGGCAGTCGCCCATGGCGGTTGTGGTCAGCTCTGCGAAGTAGCGGGTAGCCTGCGCGGCGTCTTTGAGTCGGAGGCGGTGGGTAATTGCACCGGGCGCCTTGAAGGTGAAGCGGAAGCTGGCCGGCACTGTTGCCCGCCACTTTTCCAGGGTCGCGCGCGCCGGCATACGGTAGAAGGTGTTGTTGATCTCCACCGCCCGAAAGTGCTGCGCGTAGTAGGCCAGCATCTGGTCGCCCGGCAGTTTGGCTGGGTAGAACAGCCCCCGCCAGGCTGGGTAGCTCCAGCCCGAGGTCCCCAGCAGCAGATTGCCCATGCTTCACATGCTACCCGCGAGCGGGTAGGTAGAAGGGCAAGGAGCTACAGTGGCGCGTGAGCCACGCCTGTGCTCACGGGGCGAGGCGATCCGCGCAGTGATTCCACAGTCATCCAGGCGGAATCGTAGGTGGCGATATCATCCACCATCGTCAAAGCGCAGTCGCCACCGTCCTGGTCCTCCATGATCAGCCGGCAGGCGGGTATAGGCGTGCCCTGGCGGCTCAGCCACACCTGATACACCAGGCCCTGCCCCAGTGGCGGCAGATGCGTGGCCATGAGCACGCCTTTATGGTTCACCGGGTCCATCACCAGCCGCACTTGTGCCTGGGGGGCAAAGTCCGTGCTTTGCAGCTTGTGGGAGACGGTCTGGTCCGAGGTCATCATAAACAGCAGTTCGGACTGGCGCGAGACACGCGCGTTGACCTGCGCCAGCTCCGATCGATACGTTCCCACGTGCTGCATGAGGAAGACATTCCAGCCGCCCAACCCCAGGGCCAGCGCCAGCAGCGCCGCTACCGGCACGGGCACGCGCCAGCCGGATCTCGGCGAAAGGTGTCGCCGCGGCGGGAGCAGCCGCAACGGCCGCCGGCCGGCACGGAAAGGCGGCGGCGCTTCCATGGCAGGCACCTGATCGGCGGCGGCGATGGAGGCCAGCAGCCGCGCGGCACCGGTGGGCGGGGGTGGCATGTAGGGCGCGGAGTAGGCCAGGGCATTCGCTACGCGCACGGCCTCGGCGGCCAGCCTGGCGCAGAAGGCGCAGTCACGCAAATGGTTGTCCACCTGCGCGGTCTCGCTGGGCTCCAGCGTGCCCAGGGCATAGGGTGCCAGCAGATCCTGGGCCTCTGTGTGCGTCATGAGATTTCCCGGCCTAAGCCGTCCACAAGCAGAATGTCGCGCAGCTTCTGCAGGCCGAGCCGCATCCTGGTCTTCGTGGTGCCCAAAGGATCGCCCAGCTTAGCGGCGATCTCGGACTGTGTGAGACCGTGAAAGTAGGCGAGTTCGAGCGCTTCACGCTGTGGGGCGGGCAATTGCTCCATGGCTTCGCGAATCAGCGCCCGGCGCTCGTGCTGCCACACCTCGTCCTCAACGTCGATGTGCTCGTCCACCAGGTCGCTCGGCACGTCCTCGTCGCCAATAGGGTCGGCTTTGCGGGGGCGTGCGCGCCGGCTGCGCAGTTCGTCGATGCTCAGGTTGCGGGCAACGCTGAGTAGCCAGGTGGAAAACTTGCCTCGCCGGGCATCGAACAACGGAGCCTGTTTCCAGACTCGCACGAACGCCTCGTTCAAGAGCTCCTCGGCGGCCTCCCGGTCGTTCACGACACGAAATGCCAGAGAGTAGACAGCTCCGGCGTAGCGCTGGTACAACGCCGTCAGGGCGGCGCTGTCGCCGCGTGCCACCCGCTCCATCAGCTCCTCGTCCCGCGGGACGGAGCCGCCTGGGGCGGCTGTCAACTCAGTGGCTCCCTGTGAGATACGCTGCCGGCTGAACCCTTGGATTGCATGGTGCTCGCATGATCAACCGCTGCCGCTTTGTTCCAGGCCTTCTTCCAACGGTCGTCCATCGGATCATAACCAAGGCAAGGTCAGGCATAGCCATCAGGATGCGCCCTGTGCCAGCGTTCCGCGGTGAGGATCATTGATTCCAGGTCGTGCACGGGGCGCCAGCCGAGCTCGGCCACAATGTGCGCATTGGAGGCCCACTTGGCGGCTGGCTCGCCCTCGCGCGGCGCGCCCGTGGAGGTGGGGAAGACGGTGTCTGTGAGCCGCTGCACCGCCTCAACTACCTGTTTGGTGGAGTGGCCGCGGCCCAGTCCCACGTTGTACGCGCCTCCGGCGTGCCCCTCGGCCAGCGCTCGCAGCGCGAGTACGTGGGCGCTGGCCAGGTCCAGTACATGCACGTAGTCGCGGATGGTGCTGCCATCTGGCGTGTCCACGGTGGAGCAGGTGTAGCGAAAGGCGCCGTGGCCGTGCGCAGCGCGTATGGCGCTGGGAATGAGATGGCTCTCGGGCTGGTGGTCTTCGCCAATGC
This sequence comes from Chloroflexota bacterium, assembly GCA_035532895.1. Taxonomy (GTDB): domain Bacteria; phylum Chloroflexota; class JAJPGV01; order JAJPGV01; family JAJPGV01; genus DATKQD01. Next base: position 3,296 of record DATKQD010000068.1, on the reverse strand, counting down.
TGCCATCCTCCGCGGCGCCGGCCGCGTTGAAGTAGCGCAAAGCGATGGAGCGCAGGCCATAGGCGCTGGTGTAGCGGCGGAGGATCTGCTCCACCATCCACTTCGATTCGCCGTAGGGGTTGGTGGGCTCCTTGGGGTGGCTTTCAGTGATGGGCAGCTCGCGGGCCTCGCCGTACACCTCGGATGTTGATGAGAACACCAGGCGCTGCACGCCCGCGGCGCGCATGGCATCGAGCAGGTTGATGGAGCCGCCCACGTTGTGGAAGAAATACTTTCCGGGGTCCCCAATCTATTCGCCGACAGCGGCGTAACCGGCGAAGTGCACCACACCGTCGTACCCGCCGCTGGCCAGCACCTCGTGCACGAAGGGCCGATCTGTCAGCTCGCCCTGAATGATGGGCACATCGACCGCCTGGCGGTGGCCGTAGCGCAGGTTGTCCAGCACGGTTACCTGGTTGCCCTGCTGTGTGAGCAGCCGCACGGTGTGGGAGCCGATGTAGCCAGCTCCGCCGGTTACCAGCAGCCGCACCGGAAGCCGCGCTGTTGCCCTGCCACGCTGTCTCAGAGTATAGGGCCGGCGAGTACCCGCTGAGGCAGCCTGGCTACACTTGCTGGCACAGGACGTGTGTGGCGTGGAGACTGAGGCTGAACCGGTTGTGCCGGCGCAGGGGCAGCTGGCAGCATCCGCGGAGGGTGTACGCAAACCGCCGATCCGCATTGGGTTGGGGACGGAGCGCATCGTCACGAAGCCGGATTGGTTGAAGGTCCGCTGGAATCAGAGCCAGACGTTTCTGGCCCTGGAGGCACAGCTGCGGGAGCACCACCTGCACACGGTGTGCGAGGAGGCGCTGTGCCCTAACCGCGGCGAGTGCTGGGCACGCGGGGTCGCTACCGTGCTGATCATGGGCGACATCTGCACGCGACGTTGTGGGTTCTGCGCCATCGGTAAGGGCAGGCCGGCGCCGCTGGATCCTGACGAGCCGCGGCGCATGGCGGAAACCGCGGCGCTGCTGGGCGCCCGTTACCTGGTGATCACCTCAGTCGATCGGGACGACCTGCCTGACGGTGGCGCGGCGCATTTTGCCGCCTGCGTTCGCGCTGTGCGCGATCGTACCCGGGCGGATGTGGAGGTGCTCGTGCCCGATTTTCAGGGACGCCGGAGCAGCCTGGAGCTGCTGCTCGATTCGCGCCCTATCTGCCTGGCACACAACGTGGAAACGGTGCCGGAGCTGTATCGCACCGCCCGGCCAGGCAGCTTCTATCCGCGCTCGCTGTCGGTGCTGGCCATGAGTAAGGAGATTGCGCCCGACATCGCCACCAAGTCCAACATTATGCTGGGGCTGGGCGAAACGCGGGACGGCGTGCGCCGAGTGCTCGAGGATTTGCGCGGCGTTGGCTGCGACGGGTTGACCATTGGCCAGTATCTCGCGCCCAGCAAGGGACACCTGCCAGTACGGGAGTACGTGCACCCGGACACATTCCGAGAATATGGCGAGCAGGCGCGCTCGCTGGGCTTCAGCTTTGTGGCTTCGGGGCCGCTGGTGCGCTCGTCCTACAAGGCGGACGAGCAGTTCCACGGCCTGCCGGTCTCGTAGAGGCTTGCGCCAGCATCAACTACTCCAGGTCGTCGCCGCCGGCAAAGTCATCGCCGCCGAGGCCACCATCACCCATGCCACCCATACCCATGCCCCCCATGCCCATGTCATCGGCGGCACCGGCCATAGGATCTTCTCCGCGCTCTAGGGCATCCACCATTTCATCGAAATCGTCGCCCATGTCCTCGCCCATCTCCGAGCCCATGCGGCGCGCCCAGGCCGCTACGGCCTTGGGATCGTCTTCATCCAGGCCGGCGAGGCTGCTCGGGTCGGACAATGCTTCGAGCCGCGCGTCCTCTGACTTCAGCACGGCCACGCGCGACACCAGCTTTTCCAGATGGGTGGAGTTGCAGTGCGGACAGCTGGGCGCGGTGACTTCCGAGAATGACCTGAAGAAAATTGTTGCGCGCTGCCGGCAGTCGGCGCAGCGATACTCGTACACGGGCATGCAGCGCTTATCTTAGCGGACAGTGTTCCCAGGTCGAAGCGTGGTCTTCTTGAAAATCAGGCGCGGGCGCGCATCACGCGCGAGGCTTGACGCTCGTTACCTTCATGTCGTACTGTTCGGCGCGGCAAGCGAAAGATGAGAGGTCCGTTTCTGCACTGGTTTCGCCAGGTGTCCCCTCTGCAAGTGCTGCTTCTGCTGGTGCTCACCGTGGCCCTGTACTTCGTGGCTGGCTTTAGCGGGCAAATCTATCAAACGCGGCAGATCGCTCAGCAAACACGCGATCTGAGAGCGCAGATCAAGCAGCTGCAAAGCGAGAATGCCACCCTAACGCAGGCCGTGAGCCAGGCCGGGACGCCGGCTTTTGTGGAGCAGCAGGCGCGCGATCAGTTGGGCATGATCCGCCCGGGCGACGTGCCGGTGGTCATCGTCAATGCGCCCAAGCCCACACCACCAGCCTCTCCCACGGCCCCAGCGCCTGCACCCACGCACTGGCAGCAATGGGCAGCGCTGTTGCAGCCATCGTGAGCGGCAGCAACGCACTTCGCCGCGCCGCTTGGCGCGCGGCTTTTCGTTGCTGAGTCCGAAGCCGTTACGTTAGACTGAAGCCGAAAAGGAGTGGAAGCTCATGTTTAGTGGCACGTTCAGCCATGCGCCCGAACTCATTATCCTGCTGATCATCGCGCTGGTGATTTTTGGGCCCAAGAAGCTGCCGGATCTTGGCAAAGGCCTTGGCCAGGGCATCAAGGAGTTCCGCCGCGCCACCACAGGCGAGGAAAAGCCGGCAGAAGCTGAGAAGCAAGGCGAGAGCGCTCTGCCGGAGCACATCGCCCAGTCCTCCGCCGTTGCTACCCCCGCGGTCCCGCCCGAGCCTGTCGCGCCACCGGCGCCGGCGGTTCCCGCGGAGAACCACCAGTCCCCCGCCTCGGCCCCCGCTAAAGCCGAGTAACCCGTCGGGCAACCGCGCGCGGGGCGTTCCTCGCGAGGGCTACGCGCGGTGGGACGGCCTCCGCGGCTTGCGAGCGGGGGGTGCGCTGTCGCTCAGTGCAACTGAACCAGGGATACGCCGCGGTCCGCGCCGGAGAACTGGACGCCGCGCATACTCTCGCGCAGAGGAAACTTGGCGCCGTTCACGGTGATGGTGGTGCCCGCGAAGGCATCGCCGCGAATGACCACTGCCGCCGACAGGAAGCGCGACACATCGTCGCCCGCCTTTACCAGCTGCAGCCAGTCGATCTCCAGCGACGTGGGCACCC
>DATKQD010000067.1:0-3204 GCA_035532895.1 Chloroflexota bacterium | reverse complement strand
GATCGGGAGGCGCTTGGCGCGCGGGCTCGCGATCGGATTGTTCGCGAGTTCGCTGTGAACGCGCTGGTGCAAAAGACGCAGCGCGCCCTTTCGGCTGTTGTCCGTTGAAGGTACTGCACCTTATCACCGACCTGGACGTAGGCGGTGCCGAGATGATGCTCTTCAAACTGGTAACACAACCCGCTTGCGCAGGCATCCAGCCGGTTGTCGTGTCGATGAAGAGCCCAGGCAGCATCGGTCACGAACTGGCGCGCCAAGGCATTGGTGTGCACGCACTGCATGTGGGCCTGGATCCCGGCTCGCCAGTCGCTGTTGGGCGTCTAATTCAGCTTCTCAGGCAGGAGCGACCTGATGTGGTGCAGACCTGGATGTACCACGCGGACTTGCTCGGGCTGGTCTGCGCAGCCGCTGCCGGCATTCGGCAGGTGATCTGGAACGTGCGTTGTTCGAACCTGCGGCTGGGGGACTACTCCATCGTGACTCGTCTGCTGCGGGGTGCCTGTGCCAGGTTTTCGCCATATCCCGCTGGGATCGTGGTCAATTCGCGCAGTGGACGTGACTTTCACACTGCCCTGGGCTACCGCGCCCGTGCCTGGCACGTCATTCCCAACGGCTTTGACACTGATCGGTTTCAGCCAGATGCCAGCCGACGGCAGCAGCAGCGTGAAGCGCTTGGTCTCGATGGCGACGTGCCAGTCATCGGACTAGCCGCCAGGGTCGACCAAATGAAGGATCACCCCACTTTTCTCATGGCCGCCGCCAAGCTCCGAAGGACTCATCCAACGGTTCGCTTCGTGTTGGCCGGTCGCGGTACGGCCGATCGCTGCGGCCCCATCGCTCGGTGGATAGCCGAGCTCGGACTCGGCCAGGTGGTCAGCGTCCTGGGTGAGGTGCATGACATGGCGGCGTGGTATCCGGCCCTCGACATCTGCGCCCTCTCGTCTGCCTATGGTGAAGGCTTTCCGAACGTGCTGGGTGAAGCCATGGCCTGCGGCCTCCCGTGCGTGAGCACGGCTGTGGGCGACGCGGCTGACATTATTGGCGATACCGGGCTTGTGGTGCCGGTGGGCAATCCTGACGCGCTGGCTCAGGCCTGGGCGGACCTCATTCAACGAGGCGCCGCCGCCCGATCCCATCTTGGTGCTCGCGCCCGCGATCGGGTCGTGGAACGGTACAGTCTCAAGGCCGTCGCCGGCCAGTATGCTCGCTTGTATCAATCAGTGGGTGAAAACAGATGCTTAGCTTAGCTGGCTATTGGTGGCTCAAGGGCGAAGGTCCGGAGGTGGATCCCTTATCGATTGCCCGCACGCCGCTTCACCGGCTGAGGAGATGACGCCCGAGCGGGTCGCCGAAGCTCTGGCGCACGAGGACGCCGCCGCGGCCGGAGGGCCAGCGTGAACCTTCGCGACAGCAATGTCTGGCTGGCGCTTTCGCTCTCGAAACATCGGTATCAACGCGCGGCGCGAGAATGGTTCGAAAGTCAGACCGAGGCGGGACGGGTTCTCTTCTGCCGGGCCACTCAGCAGGCCCTTTTTGCGCCTGCTGACTAACTCCGCCGTGTTCGCGCCTAAGGTCGTGGGGCGCTGACCAACAGCCAGGCGTGGACCACCTATGAGGAGCTGCTCGCCGACAGCCGCGTTGCGCTTCGCGATGACGAGCCGGCTGGCCTCGAATTCTCCTGGAAACGCTTCGGTTTTGGTGACTCGGCCTCGCCGAAGCTCTGGATGGATGCCTACCTGGCGGCTTTCGCGTCAACTGCCCGCTGCCGTCTGGTCACCACCGACGCTGCCCTCTCCCAGTTCCCGGGCTCGACGTGCTGGCCCTATCTTGAACCTAGCCGGGCTGGGCACCAGGCGGCCACAGCTCGCTCGCTGGGCCGCTCGGCGCAAATAACCACACAGCTCCTCATCGGCGGCCTACAGCCTGGCTGACCCACGGCGAACGGGAAGGCCCGCAACCACCACCGAGGTTTCGAAGGCGCTGTCGCTGTGTCTCGCCGCGCCGATGCCATCGAACGTTGCATGACTCGTGCGCATATGAGCAACGCGCAGGCCTTCGGGCAATCCTCCTCCCTCTGCCCACTCGGGCAGCGTGAGCCGAGCAGCCTATTGCCAGCTGGGCAGCCAGTAGTGCAGATCGGCCCACCAGCCCGGTACTGGCCAGGCCGAGAGCTGGGTGTAGAAGAAGGCGAAGCCTAGGAAGACTGCCGCGGTGTAGGCGATGGCGATGCGGCGCCACAGGACCTCCGGGCGGCGATGCAGCGCGACGACGCCATAGGCCATGAGCATCACCAGGAACGGCACGCTGGGCAGGAAGTGATAGAAGAACAGGCCGCGAGGTGAGTGGATCCAGGGCAGCCAGTTCACGGCGAACGCACCGAGCACCAACGCCAGCCAGGCTTGCCGTCGCCGGCGCCACACGAGGATGGCGCCCGCCACAATGCCCAGGGGGAACACCCAGTACAGGATGGGATTGCCCAGCGCATACGTGTTGGCCACCGTATCCCCGGCGCGGTTCACGTAGTAGAAGACCGGCCGAATATCCAGCAGCCACTGCCACCACAGCGAGTAGTAGGGATGGTGATCTTTCAACGTGGTGTGGTAGTGCCACATCTGCCACTGCTCGCCCACGAACATGTTCCACCAACTGCTGGAGGTGAGCGTCGCCGGGCCCAGCGTGAGCGCACCAATGTGGAAAGGGCCGATCTGCGCGTAGTCCGCGGGAATGTGATGCGGCTGCAGGTACATCTGCAGATACGAGAGGATGTACAGGCCGATCGGCAGCAGCACCAGGCTGCACACCGCGGCTACCAGGTACCACAGCCGAGCTGGCACTTCCCACGGCGCGAAGCCGCGCCACGTTACCTCTCCCGAAGCACCTACTTCAGGAGCGCGCCCCGCGGGCGTGCCGCCGATGCCGTCGTCAACGTGGCTCTGGCCCATCGCTGTAGCCTCATCCGGGACGCTGGCCCTGGCCGCGCCCTGGCTGTTCGCCACGGCAGCGAACGCGCTGCCGTGGTCCGGCGCCCCGTCCGGTCCAGCGCCCAAAGCGCCCGGATCGTTCGCTGAATCGCTCGCTTGATGGGCTTGTTCGGGCTCATCCGTCGCAAGCCCGCTGTCCAGTGCCCCGTTTGCAGCCGGCTCGGTCAGCCCTGCCTGGAGGGTCGCGGCCAGCGCCGGATCGCGATGCGGCCAGAAGCCCCGC
>DATKQD010000066.1:0-21836 GCA_035532895.1 Chloroflexota bacterium | reverse complement strand
GGCGCCGCTGCCGGGCGCGGGACTGTTGCCCGCTGGCGGGCTCGTTGGGATGGCTGCACCGGTCGAGAGATCGAACACGCCTACGCCGTGCGCACCACCCACGATGATGCGGGATGGGCTTGACATCAGCGCCACCGGCCCAGATGCGCCCGCGTTGGACACCCAGTTGAAGGTGGCGCCCTGGTTGTGGCTGGCATACAGGCCGCTAGTAGAGGTGTAGTAGGCGTTGAAGTCGTTAGCGCCGTCCCACACGATGCTGGATATCGTGTCCGTATCCGCCACGGGCGTCCAAAGGAGGCCGTGGTTCTGCGTTTTCCAGAGGCTGTAGGGCACTGGTCCGGTTTGCGCATGCGCCGCCGCTGGCACCCCGGCCAGGGCCAGACCCGAGCGGTTGTTGGTATCCGCGGCCAACTGCAGCACGCTCTGGGTGGGGTTGAGCCCCGGCAAGCCGTTAGAGGCATTGATGAGCGTCGTGCCAGAGTCGGGACTGACAAAGACGCCACCGCACGTTCCAGCATCCAGGCCCAAGTAGAGGGAGCCTGTCGGAGCGAAGGTGTCGGCAAAGGGCATAGCTTCCTGGATTTGGTGGTCGCCGGAAATGGCGTGGACGTTGGGTGTGGGGCAGGCGCCGGCTCTGTCCATGGTGAACGTGCTGCCGCCGTCGTAGCTCACCCACAACTGCTGATCCGTGCCGGCGAACATGGTATCGGCCGTGTCGTTGCCGAACGCGACAGCCTGCGCCGGCTGGTTACCGATGAGCGCGCTCATGGAGGTCCAACTGTTGCCTCCATCGTTGCTCTTGTAGAAGGCGCCCTGGTGCGTGGCCGGGTTCCAGCCGCCGATGAGCAGTCGCTCCGGCTGGGTGAAGGAGCTCGCGAACGAGAAGACGGTGAACTGCCCCAGCCCCTGGCTGGCCGGCGTCCAGGTGACGCCGCCGTCGGTGCTGCGGTAGACGTAGGCGTTCTGGCTAGCGTCGTTCCCGGCGGCGTAGACGGTGTTGTTGTTGTGCTGATCGACCGCCAGGTAGGTGATGCTCAAGTTGGTGAGGGACGCCGTCCAGGCCCCAGCGGCCTGGGCCGGCGCTGCGACCAGCAAAAGCAGAAACGGGAGCAGCAGGCGTAAGTGTTTCATGACGTGCACGCTCACATTCTTTCCCGCGCGAGCGTCTTATGCAAGCCGGGGACGATGAGGCGGAACCCAGAACGACAGGTTTGCGAGCGCGGCCGCCAAGCCGTGCGCCTGGAGGCGCTGCCGCACAATGCGTTTGGCACCGCCCGCCAAGAGGCTCGCCGCGGACTAGCCGCGGCGGCGCAGGAAGGTGGGAATGTCGATATTGTCGCTCTCGGGCAGGCGCCGCGATGGGATGGGGCGCGAGTCGTTGGCGGCTGGTCGGAGCGACTCCGCGGCCTGCGGCAGCGGGCGCTCGAAGGGGGAGTCTTCGGTATTGCGGTTGGGCAGCCGAATTGGCTTGGGTATGCGCTGCTCCCCGAAGCCGGTGGCAATCACGGTGATCATGATCTCGCCATCCAGCCGCGGATCGATGACTGCGCCGAAGATGATGTTGGCCTCCGGGTCCGCGGCCTTATTGATGATCTCCGCCGCGTCGCTCACTTCCTGCAAGCCGAGATCGGTGCCGCCGGTGAGATTGAAGAGTACGCCCCGCGCACCGGTCATGTCGATATCCAGCAGCGGGCTGGAGATGGCGGCCTGCGCGGCCTCCACGGCGCGATTCTCGCCCGTGCCGCGGCCAATCGCCATGAGAGCGGACCCGGCGCTGCGCATGATGGCCTTTACATCCGCGAAGTCCAGATTCACCAGGCCGGGAATGAGGATCAGATCGGAGATGCCCTGGATGCCCTGGCGCAGCGTGTCGTCGGCCATGCGAAAGGCATCGGCCACCGTGGTCTTCTTATCCACTACCTCGCGCAGCCGCTCGTTGGGGATGGTGATGAGCGTATCCACGCGCTCCTTCAGCGTCTCCGCGCCCTGCTCGGCCACCTCACGCCGCTTGGCGCCTTCCCAGTTGAAGGGCTTGGTGATGATGCCTACCGTCAGGGCGCCCACTTCGCGAGCGATCTGCGCCACGACTGGCGCGGAGCCGGTGCCCGTGCCGCCGCCCATGCCGGCCGTGATGAACACCATGTCCGCGCCCTTCAGCGCCTCGTAGATCTCCTCGCTGGATTCTTCCGCGGCCTTCGCGCCCAGGGCGGGGTCGCCGCCTACGCCCAGGCCCTTGGTGAGCTTGTCGCCAATGCGGATCTTGGTGGGTGCTTCGGAGAGGACGAGCGCCTGGGCATCGGTGTTGATGGCAATGAAATCCACACCACGCACGCCCGCCTCAATCATCCGATTGACCGCGTTGCTGCCACCGCCGCCACAACCAATGACTTTGATCTGGGCGAATTCTTCAACGTCGCGAACTGCTTGCATGTAGCCCTCCACAGTGCCCCCTTTTGTTTCCGGTCTTAGGGTAGGAACGATCTGAGCCAGTGCATGGCTCGGCCGAGATTGTCGTGTGAGCGAGGCGCGTGGGTCTCGAACGAGGTGGACGCGGAGGAGTAGGTCAGGCCCCATCGTACCAGCCCCACCGCGTTGGCATAGGCGGGTCCGGTGATGGTGTCCACCAACCCCTCCAGCTCCAGCGGCACGCCCACGCGCACGGGCATGTCGAGGATCGCCGCCGCCAGGTCGGCGATGCCTTCCAGTTGCGCGGTACCGCCGGTGATGACCGCGCCAGCCGGCAGCTTGCCGAGGGCATCCGAGGCGCGGAGCACATCCTTGACCATGAGGAAGATCTCCTCCACGCGCGCCTCGATGATGGTACACAGCTCGGCGCGCCGGTAGTTGGAGGCCCCGTTCTCCGAAGAGAGATGTATCGGCTCGTCCGTCAGCACGCCCTCGGTGGTGGCGCGGCCGAAGCGCACTTTGAGCTCTTCCGCGGTTTCATAGGGTGCGCGCAGGCCAATGGCCAGGTCGTTGGTAATGTGGCTGCCGCCTACCGGCAGTACGGCCGTGTGCCACACACTGCCACCAAGGAACACGGCCACATCTGTGGTGCCCCCGCCGAGATCAATGAGCACCACCCCGGTTTCGCGTTCGGACTCGCTGAGCACGGCCAGCGCCGAGGCCAGCGGCTCCAGCACCAGGTTCACGCCGCCTACGCCGGCGCGCTCAACGCACTTCACGAGGTTCTGGATGGTGCCGCTGCCGGCGCACACGATGTGCGTTTCCACCTCCAGTCGCGATCCCGTCATGCCCACAGGGTTGCTGACGCCGTGCAGCCCATCCACCACGAAGCCGCGCGGGATGATGTGGATGACGTCGCGGTTGCTGGGGATGGCCACTGTCCGCGCCTGGTCCATCGCCCGGTCGATGTCCTGCTGGGCAATTTCGTGGCTGGCCACCACCACGACACCTTTGCTGTTGTCGGACGTGATGTCCTGGTTGGCTATGCTCACGTTCGCTTCTTCGACGGCAATGCCGGATACGCGCTGGCACTTTTCGATGGACCCCGCGATGCACTGAACCGCTTCGTCAATGTCTACTACCAGCCCTTTTCGTAAGCCCTGTGAGGGGGTGACGCCCACCCCCAGGATGCGCAGCCGGCCACCATTACCCGGCTCCCCTATCACGGTGCATATCTTGGTCGTCCCAACGTCTACACCGGCAACAGTCTTAGGCACGCAGATCGCCTTCCTGATGCGGAGTCTGTGGCCCCACCACGGTGTCCAACAGTGTCGCCGGCGGCCAACTCACAAGATGTTCAGTCTTCCGCCGGATTATAGGGGTCGCTCTGTGATGCGCACGATGGGGCCGTGTCAGCTGGCCCGGTAGTAGGGGGTTTTGTAGCGCATATCGACAAAAGAGGGCGGAGCGCTTTGGCCCTTCGTCTGCCGCAGAATGGCTTGCAGCTCGGCCATCTTGAAAGCGAGGTTGGCGGGTGGTCCAAACACGGCGGTCAGGTTGGGCGCGGCCAGCACGCTCAGCCCGTCGATCCGCGAATAACGGATCTCGCGGATCTGCAGCCCCAGCTCGTTGGGCAGCATCTGCTGCAGTTCTTCGGCACCTCGCAGCACCGCTGGGTTCACCTTTTGTCCCGGCTGGGGCACGGGCCCATCCTCGCTGCCGACGATCACCTTCAGCCCGCTGGGCGGCCCCTGGTCCAACACGGTGCCGTCGGCTGCCACCCGGAACACAGTGGAGCCCACCACCCAGGCCGCCTCCGGCTGACGCTGCCGAATGTCAATCGCGAGCTCTCCCGGGAGCGTAGCTCGCAGCGTGGCCGCCTGCACCAGCGGTATGTGGCTGAACTGCTGCTCCAGGCCACTGGTGCTGAGCGTCAGCAGCGACACCGCAAGAGGACTGGCAGAGTCGCAGTGGAAGCTGAGTGCGCCGGGCGTGGGCGCGCCCGTCTGGCAGCCCGGCTCAACCGCGTCCACCAACTGGCGTGCCAGGCTGGGTGATGCGCCGCGCACGGTCACATCCGTCAGCTTGAGGCGGGGCGACCGGAAGCCGAACACCAACGCGGCGCAGGCTGAGCCCAGCAGCAGCAGCAGTGAGGCGTTGACCAGCACGCGGCGCGGACCACTCACTGGGCGCGGCAGGACGTCACGCCGCACCTGAATCTCCCGCGGACGATCCGCCACCACGGTGGCCGTGTGGGTGCGTCGCGTACTGCCCCGCCCGGGGTGCGCTCGCCGCCGCCCCGCCGGTGTTCCCGGCGGGCGTTCGCCAATCATTCCCACTCTCCTAGCAGCTGCACTTCCAGCTCTAGCGGCTCGCTTACCGCGGCCTGCGCTGTCCTGATCAACGACAGAACCTCCGCTGCCGTAGCGCCGCCCAGGTTGACGATGAAATTCGCGTGGCGCTCGGATATCTGAGCCTGGCCGGATCGCCTGCCCTTGAGGCCGGCCTGCTCGATGAGCCAGCCGGCTGAAGCCCCCGCGGGATTCTTGAACATGGAGCCGGCGTTGGGCAGCTGCAGCGGCTGCGACTGCCGGCGCTGGCGGTTGAGCTCGGCTGACTGCGCCGCGGCCTCACGCTGGTGCAGTCGCAGCGTGACGCCCAGCACCACCTCGCCGGTTTCACGAAAGCGGCTGTACCGGTAGCGCAGCTCCAACTCGCCGGCAGGTGCGGTGCGGATCTGGCCGTCGCGCGCCAGGTAGCGCACCGCGCTGAGGTTATCCGCCAGGCACCAGCCGTACGCGCCGGCGTTGCTGAACACGGCGCCGCCCACGCTCCCGGGGATGCCGGTAGCGTAGACGAGGTCGTGAAAGCCTTGCTTGATGGCTTCGTGGGCAACACGTGGCAACATGGCGCCTGCCTGCGCCAGCACACACAGTTCCTGATCCGTGCTCTCGCAGCCAGCTGCTGGCGCTGGTGCCAGCTGGCTGCTCATCGCCCCGCAGCGGTTGTGGATCACCAGTCCGCGGAAGCCGCGATCGGCGAGCAGCACGTTGGAGCCGTTGCCAAGGATGAGCAATGGCAGATCGATCTCCCAGGCGCGGCTCACCAGCTCTCGCAGCTCCGGCTCGGTCCGCGCGGTGGCAAAGAAGTCGGCCGGCCCACCTACTTTGAGCGAGGTGAGAGGTGCCAGCGGGTAGTCGGGCTGCACGGCCGGTCCCAGGTGGCGTTGGATGGTCGCTTTATCCACGGAGGCGCTCCAGGAGCACCCGCGGCAGCTCGGTGATGGTGCCGGCGCCCATGGCCACCACGATGCTGCCGGGCGGTGGGTCAATGTGGGCGGCCACGTCCGCAAATGAGGGCACATAGGTCACGTGCATGGCGGCGGCCAGATCGGCCGACGTCTTCTCCCGCCGCTCCTCGCGACCGGCTGGTGAATAGGTGTCCACCACAATGACCTCGTCCGCGGCATCGAAAGCGCGCACAAAGTCATCGAAGTGGTCCTTCGTGCGCGCGTACAGGTGCGGCTGGAAGATGACGATCAGGCGGGTGGGAGTGAGCTCGCGCAGGGCCTGCAGGCTGGCCCGCACCTTGGTAGGGTGGTGTGCGTAGTCATCGATCACGCGCACGCCTCGGGCCTCGCCCACCAGCTCCAGCCGGCGCCGAGTGCCGCGAAACGTGGCCAGGGCCTGCAGGGCGACCGCTTCCTCCACCCCCAGCGCGCTCGCCGTGGCCAGCGCCGCCGCGGCGTTGGCGCGATTGTGTGCCCCTGGGATCGCCAGCTTGAGGTCGGGATTGCTGGTGGCCAGGAAGGGGACTGCGCGCGCGCCGATCTGGCGGGCGATGGCCTGGCACTCCACATCATCGCCATTGAGGATGACGGTGCTGTCGGGCGTCGCGGCGAACTGCTGAAAGGCCTGGCGCAGCGCGTCCATGGTGCCGTACAGGTCGAGGTGATCGGCCTCGATGTTGGTGATGACCTTGGTGCGCGCCGGCAATTGGAGGAACGAGCGATCGAACTCGTCGGCCTCGGCCACAAAGTGCGGCCCGCGCCCCAACCGGGCGTTGCTGCCCAGCTCCAGCAGGTCGCCGCCGCAGGCAACCGTTGGGTCCAGCCCGGCCGCGCTGAGGATGGTCGCGATCATGGCGGTGGTGGTAGTTTTGCCGGCGGTTCCGGCCACGGCCACACCCCAGCGCTGCGCCATCAGCTGGCCCAGAAAGGCTGCCCGCTTGACGATCGGGACGCCTTGCGCCCGGGCCGCGCGCAGCTCGGGGTTGCTTTCTGGCGCTGCCGAGGTGACGACCACCAACCCGGCCTCCGCCACCTGTCGCTCGTCGTGGCCCTGAAAGATGCGCGCACCGAGCTGGGCCAGCTCCTCGGTATTGCGGTTGCTGGCCAGGTCTGATCCCGAGACGGCGCAGCCATCCTCGAGCAGGATCTTGGCGATGCCGCTCATGCCGATTCCGCCCACTCCGACAAAGTGCACCGGTTCGGCCGGCACTTGAAAACGCACGGCCAGCTCAGGCCGCCAGCCGCAGGAGCTCTTGCGCGATGTCCTGCGCGGCGTGTGGCCGGGCCAGGGAGCGCATGGCCCGGGCCATGGCGGCACGGCGCGGCTGATCGTGCAGGAGGTCGAGCACCAGCGGGCCCAATTCGCCCGCCGACGCGTGCGCCGGAGAAACGGTCACCGCGGCGCCGGCTTCCGCGAGCACGGCCGCGTTGGAGCGCTGATGGCCGCCGGCGAACGCGCCCGGCACGAGCACGGCGGGCAGGCCCACCGCCGGCAGCTCACCCAGCGCGGATGCGCCTGCTCGGCAGAGCGCCAGGTCGGCCGCCGCCAGTCCCAACGGCAGGTTGTCCATGAAGGCATGCACGTGATAGCTGGCGCTGGCCTTGGGCGTGTATTCCGGCGCGTCCGCGGCGCCGCACACGTGCAGCACCTGCGCTTGGGGCAACAGGTCGTCGAGCATGGTGGCGAGCGCCTGGTTCAGCGCGCGCGCGCCCTGGCTCCCGCCGAAGACGACGAGCAGCGGGCGGGCGGAATCGAAGCCCAGCTGCCGCTTGGCCTGCTCCCGGTCGGGGGGCGCCAGCAGCTCCGCTCGCACTGGATAGCCCGCCACGAGGCACTTGCTGGCTGGCAGCCCCATCACCGCGCGCGGCACGGGCACGGCGATGCGCTGCGCCAAATGCGCCTCCAGCCGAATGGCGAGCCCGGGGTCGGCGTCAGCCGAGAAGAGCAATGTGGGCCGCCTTTGGCCTCGCGCGGCCAGGATCACCGGCACGGAGGCGTAGCCTCCAGCGGTGAAAGCCACATCCGGCGGGCAGGCTCGCAGCAGGCGCCAGGCGGCGAGAGTGGCGGCAGCCATCTTTGCCGCGCCGCTGGCCAGCTCCAACGGCCCGCGGCCGCGCAGACCGGTGACATTGAGCGCAGTGCTCGTGATGTTCCGCTGGCTCAGGATGTGCCGCTCGATGGGCGAGGACGTGCCGATGTGCACCGCCTCCACCTCAACCCCGGCCTGCATGCGCAGCGAATCCAGCACGGCGATGGCTGGGTACACGTGCCCACCGCTCCCGCCCCCGGCGATGAGCAGACGCAGTCGCTTCAGCGGCTTCCTCCTTCCGGTCGCGGCTGTACTTGGTGACGTTCAGCAGTACGCCCATGGAGGCGAACGACACCAGCATGGACGAGCCGCCATAGCTCACCATGGGCAGCGTGATGCCTGTGAAGGGCAACGTGGACGTGACCACGGCGACGTTCAGCAGCGCCTGAATCACCAACTGGCAACTGATGCCGATGGCCAGCAACGAGCCAAACGCATCCGGCGCGAGCCGCGCGGCGCGCAAGCCGCGGTAGGCCAGCAGCAGGAACAGCAGCAGCACGCCTACGCCGCCGATGATGCCCAGCTCTTCGCCGATGATGGCGAAAATCGAATCGGTATATGGGAAAGGCAGCCAGAACTTCTGCTGACTCGCTCCTAAACCTAACCCTCGAATGCCACCATCACCGAGAGCGATGAGTGATTGGACAACGTGATATCCGGTGTTGGTAGGGTCCTTCCAGGGGTTCATGAAAGAGCTCAGCCGGCCCTGGCGGTACTTGGATTCCAACGCCAGCACGAGGAAACCGGCGGCACCAAGCAGGGTGAGCGGGAGCAGCTGCCGCAGGTTAGCGCCGGAGACGAAGAAGATGGCGAACGCTGTGGCGCCGATGACGATGGCCGTGCCCATATCCGGCTGCTTAATGATGAGTCCCAGGATCAGGCACAGGATGATGGCGAAGGGTGCCAGACCATAGGCAAAATCCCGCACCCGCTCACCCTTGCGCGCCAGCCAGTCCGCCATGTAAAGAACGAGCGTGATCTTGATCAGCTCGGATGGTTGGCCGATCTTGACGTTGTGCAGCTCAATCCAACGGGTGGCGCCCAGGGCATTGCCACTCAGACCAGGGATGAACACGGCAATAAGCAGTGCCACGCTGCCGAGCAGCGCCACGATAGAGAACCGCCGCCACATCTGGTAAGGCACGCGCATGAGCAGCAGCATGACGACCAATCCCAGCGCGCACCAGATCAGCTGCCGTTGAAAGAAATACGCCTGGTCGTTGTATGTCTTATACGCCGCCATCAGGCTGGCGCTGTACACCATCACCACGCCAATGCACAGCAGCGCCAGCGTGATCATCACCAGGGTGTAGTCCGGCGCGTGTGGCGCGCTGGAGGCGGTGGCCTCAGGCCGCGTGGGAGCAGGGCGCGGGCGGACGTTGACCTGCTGGCGTATAGGGTCCGCGGCATTGCCCAGCGGTACCCGGGGCCGAATGTTCACCAGCGTGTTCACACCAGCGCCTGGACCGCCGCGACGAAGCATTCGCCGCGCTCCTCAAAGTCGCGAAACATGTCGTAGCTGGTGCAGGCTGGAGAGAGCAGTACGACATCGCCCGCCTTCGCCTGCGCCGCCGCGAGCTCCACGGCCGCGGCCAGATCGTCCGCCCGCCGTAGCCACGGCTGGTTGGCGCCCAGGCGGCGCTTGGCGGCGGCAAACGCCCCCTCCAGCAGGTCCGCGGCCTCGCCCACGAGGACGGCGCCGCGCGCCTGGGCGCACACGCGTTCGGCCAGGCCATCGAGCGGCAAATGCTTGTCGCGCCCGCCGGCGATGAGAACGACTGGTCGCTCGAACACGGCCAGAGCGGCCAGCGTACGCTCCGGCGCGGTGGCAATGGAATCGTTGTAATAGGCTACGCCGCGCAGCTCGCGCACCAGTTGCAGCCGGTGGCGCACCCCGGTGAAATGAATGGCGACATCGCGAATGGCCTGCGGCGCGATGCCGTGCGCCAGGCCAATGAGGCTGGCCGCCAGCACGTTGTCCACATTGTGCCGGCCGGGAATCTGCAGCTCACCCGTGCGGCAGATTTCGTGCTCAGCATCATGCGTGCGCACCAGTAGCCGGTCGCCCGCCAGGCGCGCGTCGCGCCCGTTGAAGTGCAGGATGCGAGCTGGGGTGTGAGCGGACAAGCCAGTGCTGTTCGCGTCTTGCCCATTCAGGATGGCCACGTCCGAGCTCGCTTGGTGCCGCACGATATTGGCTTTGGCCTCGATGTAGGCCTGCATGGAGGGATGCCGGTCCAGGTGGTTGGGCGTGATGTTCGTGACCAGGGCCACGTGGGGCGACTGCTTGAGGTATTCCAACTGAAAGCTGCTCAGCTCCAGCACCACCAATTCGTTGCCGGTGAGATCGTCTACCTGCTCGATCAGCGGCTGGCCGATGTTGCCGCCTACCAGCACACGGCGGCTGCCGGTGGCCAGCATGAGGCCGGTGAGGGTGGTGGTCGTGGTTTTGCCCGCGCTGCCGGTGATACCGATGATCGGCGCTGGGCAGCGCTGGAAGAACAGCTCGGTCTCGCTGGAGATGTTGGGCAGGCCGGCGAAGGGCGCCACGTCCCGCCGCACGCCCGCACTCAGGAACACGGTATCAGCCCCGCGCAGCACCTCCTCAGGATGGCCTCCCAGGGCGAACTCCAGCGGCAGGCCGGCCAAGCGATCGAGGAACGGCCCCAGCGCCTCCGCGGGGCGCGTATCCGTCACCGTCACCTCATGACCATGCTTCACCAGGTAGCGACTCAAGGCCGCGCCCTCACGCCCCAGGCCCACCACGGTAGCCCTCACAGCGAGGCCAACCCCACGCCCAGCGCTGCCGAAACCGCGGCGGCCAGCCAGAAGCGCTGCACAATGGTGACTTCGGCCCAGCCCTTGCGTTCCAGGTGGTGGTGATAAGGGCTGATGAGGAATAGGCGCTTACCGTGGCTGAGCTTGAACCAGCTCACTTGCAGCACCACGGACAGCACCTCCAGCGCCAGCACGCTGCCGATGAGCAGCAGCAGCAGCATCTGCCCGCTCATTACTGCCACCGCGCCCAGGGCACCGGCGTAAGCCAGCGCGCCGGTGTCGCCCATGAACATCTGCGCCGGGTGGACGTTGAACCACAGAAAGCCCAGCAGCGTGCCCACGGCGATGCCGCAGAAAGCCGCGAGCGCGGGTTGCTGATTGTGCAGCGCAATGACCCCGTAGGCGCTAAAGCCAAGCGCGTAGAGGCCGGCGGCCAGACCATCCAGGCCATCGACCAGCGAGGCAGTGGATGATGCGAAGATGATCGCCGCCGCTATGGGCACCAGGGCCCAGCCCAGCGCGATGCTGCGCAGCGGACCAACGTCCATGGTGCGCTGGTGCAGCAGTCCAAAAATCACCAGGGCCACCAGGATGGCCAGGCCTGGGTGCCACAAAAACTTCCAGCGAACCTGAAAGCCGTAGCCCAGCCGGTTGCCCACCTTGGCCAGATCGTCTGCCGCGCCCAACAGCCCAAAGCCAACGAGCGCCAAAAGCAGCGGCCACAGCGCTGGAAGGCGAAGGTCCAGCGCCAATGCCACCACGACGGTGACGGTCACCATGAGCAGACCACCCATGGTGGGCGTGCCGCGCTTGCCCGCGTGGTGCTCCAGCCCCACCTCACGGATCTGCTCCTCCAGTTGATGCGCCCGCAGGAAGCTGATGGCGGGCCTGCCCAGCAGGAGCATGACGCCAAATGCCACCGCAAGTCCCCAGACGGCCTGCGCAATCACGCCGGCCCCGCGAGAAAAGCCTTGACCACTGCCTGCAGCCCCGTGGCCAGCGAGCCCTTCACCAAGAGGTAGTTTCCCGAGCCTAACCGCGGGCGCAACTGAGCCGTGGCCTCATCCGGTGTGGTCGTCACGATGACCCGGTCCTTGGTCAGGCCGGCTTCGCGCGCTCCTTCGGCAATCAGCCGCGCCTCCTCACCCACGGTGATCAGGAGGTCCGCCACTCTCGCCGCGGCCTGGCCCACCTGGCGATGCAACTCCGCGCTGTACTGCCCCAGCTCCCGCATATCGCCCAGCACGGCGATGCGCTGCCGTGCGCGAGGCATTTCCGCCAGCAGCGCCAGAGCGGCCTCGGCCGCCGGTGGGCTGGAGTTGTAGGTGTCATCAATGATGGTGGTGGCGTCGATGCCCGCCACAATGTGCAGGCGCAAGGGCTCACCCTCGAAATTACGCAGCGCGGCCGCGGTATCAGCGAGGGAGTAGTCCAGACTGAGCATCACCGCGGCCGCGGCCAGGGCGTGGTACGTGGAGTGGCGGCCCAGCAGGCTCAGCTCCACCGGCTCGGACGCGCCGCGATGCTCCAGGCGAAAGGCAATGCCCTCCAGCCCGCGCGACTCCACCTCGGTAGCTCGCACGTCGTTGGTCTCTTCCAGCCCAAACAGCAGAGCGCGCCTGCCGCGGTTGGCCATGGCGGCGGTGTAGCTGTTGTCGCCGTTGAGGATAGCCAGACCATCGCGCGGAAGGCCGTCCACCAGCTCAGCCTTGGCTTCGGCGATACGCTCGATGCTGCCAGCACGTTCGGCGTGCATGTGGCCCACCATGGTCACGATGCCGATGCGCGGCCGGGCCAACTCCGCCAGGAAGCGGATGTCGCCCGGCACGTACATGCCCATTTCCAGCACGGCGATCTCGTGACGCGGCTCAATGCCGAGCAGGCTCAGCGGGACGCCGATCTCGGTGTTGAGGTTGCGCACGGTTTTGAGAACAGGCTTGCGCTGACCCAGGGTGCCGGCCACGATCTCCTTGGTGCTGGTTTTGCCCACCGTGCCGGTAATGCCGATCACCAGCGGGTCCACCTGGCGCAGCTTGTACGCGCCCAGATCTTGCAGCGCCCGGAGCGTATCGCTTACCTGGACGTAGGCCAGCTTGTTCGGGATGGCGCCCGGCGGGCGTGCTGCGATGATGCCGGCCGCGTGGCTGGCGATGGCGTGGGGGATGAAGTCGTGCCCGTCAACGTGCTCGCCCTTGAGGGCGATGAACAGATCGCCCGGCTGCAGGTCGCGCGAGTCGATCACGCCACGCGCGAAAGTAGTGTCGCCCTCAAATCCGGGCGCGAGCTCCCCGCCCGTGCCACGGAGGACATCCGTCAGGCTGAGCACGTGCCGTTCATCCTAACAGGCGTCGCCGAGGCTTTGTGCGGGGTGAATGGCTGGCCGGTGCGCCGGGGGCTCCCGCGCCCGCGGCGCTGGCTGCTGGCCAGTGGCTGGGCATGCGCCTCACGCGGGGTGGCTCGCTGTCGCGATCGCGCCGCTGGTGACGTGCCTCGCGACTGGCGCCTGGCTGGGATGCACGGTTGTGGGCGGGGCCGTGGCGTGCGCCGGGGTGGGCGGGGCCAGGGGATGAACGGCCGCGCGCACAGCGGACGTGGCCACGGCATGCGCCGTGGGGGCTGCCGGCGCTGCTGTGTGCACCGGCGGGCGACGCACGGGCTCGGGCTTGGCTGGCTGTGGCACCGGCGGTGCCGCGGTGGCGGCGGCCTTGGCTAGGGCAGCCGGATCCGTCGGCTGAATCTGGTAGCGGACGAAGATCTGGCGCGCGATGTCGCTCCATACTGGTGCCGCCACTTCCGACCCAAACGGTACATCCCCTGGCCGGTCGATCTTCACCAGCATCACGAAGCGCGGGTCCTGGGCCGGCGCAAAGCCAACCAGTGAGGCGATGAAGGTGTGCGGCAAGTAGCCCCCGCTGGGACTGGCGATTTGCGCGGTACCGGTTTTGGCCGCGATGGCATAGCCTGGGACCTCGGCCAGCTGTGCCTCGCCATCCTTGGCGGAGTCCACTAGCATCTGCGTGAGCGTGCTGGCCACCGTGGCTGGGATCACCTGCCGCACCTGCGTCGGAGTGATGACGTGATCGCCACTGGCGTCACGGATGGCTGTGACCACGCGCGGCTTCATTAATAACCCATGGTTGGCCACCGCGCCGACGGCGGCCACCAACTGCAGTGGGGTGACGGCAATACCCTGCCCGAAGGCATTGGTCACCAGGTTGGCGGGCGACCAGGCCGGGTTCTCCGGCCATACCACCTGGCCGTCCACCTCGCCTGCCAAGTCCACGCCCGTCTTCTGACCCAGCCCAAAGCTGTGCAGATAGGGATAGTAGAGGTCCTTACCCATCCTCCAGGCGACGGTTGCCGCGCCGACATTAGAGGAATACTGCAGCAGCTGGATCATGTTCTCGTTGGCGTGGCCCTGTTTGTTCCAGTTGCTGATGTGGATGCCGCCGATGTTGAGCTCGCCGTAGTCCTGAATCGTGGTTTGGGGAGTGACTGTGTGTTGGGCCAGGGCCGAGGCCATGGTGATGATCTTGAAGGTGGAGCCCGGCTCGTAGATCTGACCGATGCTGGCATTGGCGAACGAGGCGGGGTCAGCCGTGGCGTAGCTGTTGGGGTCGAAGCTGGGAAAGTTGGCATCCGCCAGGATGTCTCCCGTTTTGGGATCGAGAATGAGGATGCTGCCTCCGGTAGCGCGGTGCTTCTGCACGGCCGCCTCGAGCTCCTGCTCGGCCACGTATTGCAGGCCGGAATCGATGCTGGTGATGAGCGTGGCGCCATCCTGCGCCGGCATGGACCCTTGGGGCAGGCTGTACGTGATGGGATTGCCGGCCATGTCCACGTTCGCCTGGAGGTGGCCAGGGCGGCCAGCCAGCACAGTGTTGTACGCCTCCTCCAGGCCGTACTGGCCGTTGTTGTCGGCGTTCACGAAGCCCAGCAGCTGCGCCGCGAGCGTGGCCTGGGGATAGACCCGGTGCGTCGTTGGCTCCAGGATGATGCCGGCCAGCTTGGTGGCCCGAATCTGCTGGCTCACTGCTGGGCTGACCCACAGGGCCAGTCGAATGAATTGCTCCTTGGGGTTGGTCATGCGCTGCAGCAACGTGCTGGCTGAGATGTGCAGCAGGGGGCTGAGGATGCTCGCCGCGCGGGGCGGGTCCTTCACCTGTGTGCGGGACACATAGACGGAGTTGACGGCCTCATTGGTAACGAGCACGTTGCCGGTGGCATCGAGAATGTCACCACGGCTGGCCGGAATCAGCTCATCGCGCTGGTGCTCGGCGTTGGCCTGACCGGAGAGCCAGCTGTGCTCCAGCACTTGCCAGTAATAGAGGCGCCAGACGAGCACCAGGGAAAAGAGCGCCAGCAGCCCAAACACGACCCAGTGCCGGCCCGGTTTCACGAGCCGCGGCGCTGGGCCAGGGCAAGTTCCCGCGCATCGAGGGTGACGTACCGCACCCGGGTAATGTCGCCCGGTATCAAATGCAGCGTGTTGGTGGCCGCCTGCTGGATGGCGGGCAAGGAGTTGAGCTGCGCCAGCTGAACCTGCAGCTGATCGTTCTCGCGCTGCAACTGATCGCGCTGCTGCTGCAACTGGCCGATGTTGTAGCCGCTGGTTGCCAGGTTGGCGGCCTCGTTCATATATAACAGGCTCAACAGGCTGATCAGCAGGATGGCGAAAGCCAGCGGCGCGCTGTGGGGCAACCCTCGGGGCTGCCGCCGTGTGGGAGCCGGTGGTGGCGTACGGGTAACGATCTCCGGCAGCGCGCGGGGTATGGGCCAGGCAGGGGCCAGAGTCCGGCGCGGGAGGGTGTGCCGAGGCGCGAGAACGCTCATAACCTGGCTGCCGCGCGCAGTTTGGCCGAGCGCGCCCGCGGGTTAGCCGCTACCTCGGCGCGGCTGGGGGTAATGGGCTTGCGGGTAAGAAGCGCCACGGCGCGGTGGTGCCCGCACACACACACTGGCGTTCTCGGCGGACAGATGCAGTCGCGCGCCTCCCTGGCCAGGAAGGTTTTGACGGCGCGGTCCTCCAGTGAATGGAAGCTGATGGCTACCAGGCGACCGCCCGGCCGCAGCAGGGCCAGGGCCTGTGTCAGGGCGCTCCTCAGGCGATCCAGCTCGTCATTCACGGCAATGCGCAGCGCCTGGAAAATGCGGGTGGCGGGGTGCACGCGGCCGCGGCCACCGGCAGCCTGCTGAATGGCGCCGGCCAGCTCGGTGGTAGTGCGGAAGGGTTGCTGGCGGCGCCGCGCATCGAGGGCCGCGGCCATAGCCTGCGCACGTGGCTCTTCGCCATATTCGCGGAAGACGCGGGCCAGCTGCTGCACCGGCAGGTTGTTGACCAGCTCGGCCGCTGTTTGGCCGCCGCTGGAATCGAACCGCATGTCCAGCGGCCCTTCCTGGCTGAAGGCGAAGCCGCGCCGGGCATCATCCAGCTGGGGCGAGCTCAGCCCGAGATCGAACAGCACACCATCGAGTGGATCGAAGTGGGAGGCGTGAACCACCTCCTCCAGGCGATCGAAGTTGGCATGGATGGCGCGCAGCGGCAGTGTCACGGCGGCAATGGCCTCGGCATCGGCATCGAGCGCCAGTACTTCGCCGCCCCGGGCCAGAATGACCCCGCTGTGACCGCCGCGCCCCAGGGTGCAGTCCACGTAGTGGCCGCCGGCGTGGACGGCCAGCAGATCCACGGCTTCAGTGAGCAGCACCGGGGTGTGCGCGAGCGTCGGCATGGCCTTACAGACCGAAGCGCGCCAGCCCGGCGGCGATGCGCTCGCCATCGGCTTCCACGGCAGTCCGCAGCGCGGTCCACTGGTCGCGGTCCCATATCTCCAGCCGGTTGCCCATGCCCACCAGGGTGGTGTCGCTCTGCAGCCCGGCGTACTGGCGCAAGTAGGCGGGGATGTTGATGCGGTTCAGGCGGTCGAGCTCACACTCCAGGGCGCCGGAGAACACAAGGCGCATGAGCTGGCGCGTTTCGCTCTGGCCGGTCGGGAGCGAGCCGACCTTGTCAGCCCAGGCATCCCACTCGGCGCCGGGATAGAGCACCAGGCATTTCTCGAAGCCGCGCGTCACCACGGCGCGCTCGCTGAAGACGCCCCGGTACTTGGCCGGCAGCGCCAGCCTCCCCTTTGCATCGAGGGAGTGCTGAAACTCGCCAAGGATCTTCCCTTTTGATCCACTTTCTCCCACAGATTCCCACTATAGTAGGCGTAGCCCCCTCTCATTGCAACGCTGCATGGATGTGCAGGTGTTGGAGTGGCCGACGAGCCCTGCAGTGCCCGTCTATTTATTCGGTGACGTCTCGACCTAGACCTGGGCGCCCTGGACGGGTGCGTTGCTCAGTCAAACGGGTGGGACCAACGCCGCGGATGCCAGGCAATGGCGCACCGTTACGCGCCAGGCCGTCTCCCTTGGTCACGAGCGATTCTCATGACAGGCAGCGGCTGCTGGCCGGCTCAGGCGTACGCATCCGCGGGCTCTGAACCACAGCCTCTAGCGTTCTGTCGCCGCTTGCACGGCGGGTGTTGGCGCCGTCGGTGAGGGCCGCGCGATAGCTGGCTATGCGCTGCGCCGAACGCCTGAACGAAGTGGGAGCGGTCGCCCTGCCGTTAGGTTGGGTTTCGTGGGGACTCGTACGTCTCACCGATACGCCGGTACATCAGACGCCACAGCGTGTTGTGCTTCTGCCAGAGCTCCGGGCCGGGCGAGTAAGCCGAACCTCCGGGTGTCGCGGCACGGGCGAGATGCTGCTTGGCGGCTTGATCGTCAGCCACTTCATAGACCGCCAGAAAGCGCGGGCCAGCGAGGCTGGGATCGAGCAGCTCATAGCGCGTGCCATTGAGGAAACCAGGGTTGTTGCCAACCACTTCCGGCACGTGCGTGCCGCTGTAAAAGTCGTTGAATGCCGCCAGTTCGGCGGGCGTCGCCTCGGGAATGTTCATGCCAACCATGTAGATGCAGCGAGTGTCGTCCATCAGTAAGAGTGCCTCCTCCAAAAAATGTTTGGGCCTTGGCGCTAGCCCGCGCGGGTCATCTTAGCGGTAGAGGGAGGCCAGGCCAGCAGGGCCGGCTGCCTGTTGATAGGGGCGACAGAAGTCGGGGTTGGAGATCGCTGTTCGGACAGTGGCGTGAACATCCCCTGGATAACCGTTCGCATGCTGGCGCGGACGATGACGGTTGGATTCGGTGCAGGCCTGCCCACCTGGTTGGCTCACCTCGGCAAGCCCGACCAGACCAGCCTATGATTGGCAGCCATGAGCGTTGCCATGGCCGACCGGCTCGAGATTCAGGAGCTTATTGCTCGCTACAACTGGGCCATCGATACGCGGGATGGCGAGGGGGTTGCCGCCACCTTTACGCCGGGCGGCTCCTTCACGATGCGAGATCGCCAGTTCCAGGGGCGGGAGGCGCTGGTGCGTTTCGGCAGCGGCGCCACCCTTGGCCCTCCCCAACCCCATTCCGGCAGCCAGCACTGGGTCACCAATGTGGTGCTGGAGGGCCAGGGCGATAACGTCAGTGCGAAGTCGTACCTGGTGCGCTTCCACGTTGAGGGCAATGAACGCGGTGTGGCCAACGTTGGCTATTACACCGACCAGCTGGTGAAACAGGACGGATGCTGGCTGTTCGAGAGCCGCGAGTTCCATGCCTGGCCCGCGGAGGCGTGATTCGTGACTGATGAAGAGGGCATCCGCCGAACGCTGGCGCTCTACTGCCAGCTCCTGGACGGCCGCCGGTTCGCGGAGTGGGCCGAGCTGTTCACTGAGGATGGCAGCTGGAACGGCAATCGGACCCGCGGCGCGATCCTCGGCAACATCACCAAAGGCGCGCTGGCCGCGCGCCCGGAGTTGCGCCGGAAGCACGTATGCACGGCCATCGTCCTCTCCGCTGAAGGTGCAACCGGCCAGGCCGAGAGCGACTTCGTCATGTACGACGCCAACGGTCCGGATGATGCCTGGCACGTGGCCGCCTGGGGCAAATACTTCGACCAGCTGGTGAAACGCGACGGCCAGTGGCTGTTCGCCGAGCGGAAGCTGGCCAGCGGATAGAGCTGAGAGGACGACATGACCGACGAGGAAGGTATCCGCCGAACCATCGCGCAGTTCAGCCATTTTCTGGATGGACGGCGGTTCCGGCAATGGGCCGATCTGTTCGCCGAAAACGGGCGCTTCAATGAGCTGGAGGGCCGGGAAGCGATCTTCGACATGATTTCGCATGCCGAGCTGGCATCCAAACCGGAGTTGAGCCGAAAGCACACCATCGAGAACCTCGTCATCGACGTGCGCGGCGACGAAGCCGATGTGGCCAGCGATCTCATCATGTTCGACAGAATTGGCGACGGACAGTGGACGATTCGTGTCGGCCGCTACGACGACCGCATGGTCCGCCATTCTGGCCAATGGCTGTTTGCGCAGCGGCGGCTGACCTGGCTGTAGGGGTCCCTGTCTTGCCTCAGCTCGTCCCAGAAAGCACCCTTGGATGACGGAGGGCACTCTTTCAGTAGCCTCGGGGTTGGTTATCGCGCCTTAGGCGATGCGGACGCGCTGCATCCAAGTGCTGAGGGCTGTGGAGAGTGTCGCCACGACCTCGGGCTGCGAGGGCTCGAGGTCGTGCTGTTCCAGCTCGTCGGTGGTCAGATTGAAGAGCGCTTGCTGGCCAGTGGCGTTGTTGCGGATGAGCTTCCAGCCGCGGGTGCTGATGGAGGTGAAGGTGTGGTCCGGCATGGCGGCGAAGGCGGCCGGCGCGACCGCGGTTGTCCGGCCGGCGAGCAGGGGTGCAAGGCTGTGGCCCTGCACCTGGGCCGAGGGCGGCAGCTTCGCGATTTCCAGGAATGTGGGCAACAGGTCCACTGCCTGTGTAGGCTGAGTGATGACAGTGCCGGAAGGGATCAGGGGTGGGTAGCGCAGCAGCAGTGGCACACGCTGCTCGGTGTTGTAAAGGCTGTGGGGATGGAAGAAGGTGCCGCCCTCTTCGAACTGGACGTGCTCCCCAAAGGCTTCGCCGTGATCGCCGGTTACGGCTACGAGGGTCTCCTCCGCTAACCCTAGCCCTTCCAGGTGGGCCAGCAGGCGGCCGATCTCGCTGTCTATAAAGGTGATGGCGCCCTGGTAGAGGGTGATCAGGCGCGTGAGGTCCGCACCAGCCGGTAGCAGGGTGCCCGCCTCGATCGCATTGATGGTGTCGATGCCCCCGTTGAGCGCTCCGGCGTAGGTAGGGTCGTACAGATTGGCGAAGGGCGGCGGAGGCTGATACGGGTAGTGCGCGTCAAAGTAGTGCACCCACAGGAAGAATGGCTGGCTGGCCAGGGCGGACAGCTGCTGCATGGCCACGCTGGTCGTCACGTCGGCCCGACCCTTGGGCCAGCCGGGTGTGAGAGGAGGGCCAGGCGGCAGCACGTCCTGATAGACGTCGAAACCGCGCTGAAAGTTGGAGTATTGTGGGTCAAAGCTGAGCCAGCCGTACAGGCCGGCGGTGGCATAGCCCGCGGCCTTGAACAGGCCAGCCATGCAGTCCAGCGAGTTGGGCAGCTTGTCCACCATGTAGACCTGGATGCCGCTGGCCGAGGGATACATGCCGGTGAACATGCTTCCGTGCGAGCCGGTCGTCTGCGGCTCCTGGATCATGTGCCAGGCGGCCCGCGCACCCTGCCGGGCCAGCTGGTCGAGCGCCGGGGTGCGCACGTAGGGATGCCCGTAGCTGCCCAGCTGATCGGCCCGCAGTGTATCAATGGTAATGAACAGCACGTTGGGCGGTCTCGCCGGGCGACAGCCATCAAGGGAAGTGATAAAGGCTCCCGCCAGCGCCGCGGCGCCAGCTTTCCCTGCCAGGCTCAACCATGAGCGCCGCGACAGCCTGCGGGGCGGAGGCGGATGTGTCACGGTTGCCCCTGGGCTATCCTGCCCGACAGCCCGCTCCTGCACTGCGCCGGCATTCTAACAGCTGGCCTGAGAGCACCTTGTAACGGGGTAACGGGCTTTCGGAGCCAGCTAACCCGCAACCTGGCAACCATCTGCCAGCTTCGCGTGGTTGCCGCGGCAAGCCGAGTTATTGCCCGGCGAGCTTCGCGACGACCGGGGCGAAAGCCTCCATGGCGAGCGCACCGATGGCGATGTAGGAGATGTCCGCCTCGTCGCGCTGGCGCTGCAACTGCTCCACCACCTGGTCGCGGCTGCCGGTGTAGCCGGCGGCGGGAAAGTTGCTGGGCTGCTCGGGCTGGCCGTCCACCTGGACGCGCGTCGCCAGCAGGTTGAGCTCGATGTCTCCAAAGCGGTCGCCAGCAGCCTGGCGGATGATGTCGCGCTTCTCGGCCAGGGTTGCATCGCCTGGGGCGCCGCCCATGACGCTGATGATGTTCGCCTCGCGCGCGGCAAGGCGCAGCATGCGCGGGCCACGTGCACCCACCAGGATGGGCGGGTGAGGTTGCTGCACGCCGCGCGGATAGGCCGCCAGGTTGGTGAGCTGGTAGTGCCTGCCGGGAAGGGTGACTGTGGGCTCGGCGAAGTAGGCCTTCAGGATTCGCAGCGCTTCCGCCAAGCGATCCACCCGCACACCCGGAGGGTCGATCGGCAGGCCGGCCATGCGATTGTCGGAATCCATGGAGCCGGTCCCCAGGCCGAGCTCGAGCCGGCCTTCGCTCAGCAGGTCCAGTGTGGCAGCATCCTTGGCCAGCATGGCTGGGTGGCGCAGGTCATTGGCGGCGGTGAGGGTGCCCAGGCGCAGGTGGCTGGTCACCTGCGCGGCCACCGCCAGCGCCTGAAACGCGGCCAGCCCCTCGTGGAAGTGGTCCGAGAGCAGCAGCACGTCGTAGCCCAGGTCCTCTACCTTGCGAGCGTAGTCTTTCAGATCGGACAGGCTCTCGGTGCGGTTTCGGCCGCTGGCAGCAAAGCGAAACGGGCGTGTGACCATGGAGTTCAGGCTACCAAATGCAGGGCCGCGCGGGTGCTGTCGTTGCCACCATCTTCCTTCTTCTTTTGATAAAGAGGAGGGACCTGTGCGTGTGACGTGGGCCGGGCTGGTGTCAGGCCCTCGCTGCCGCCTGGCTCAGTTTTGGCCCGAAGATTTTATTGACAGCGCCTGGCCCAGCGTGTATCATCCGTCTGTTGCGCCGCTCGCACCCGGTTGACGGGCTGAGAGTCGGTTGCTGAGTACATTACCAATCGCAGAAGAGACGAAGAAAACAAGCCTGGTTTGTTTGTGTGAGGGCCGGGGAGGTCAACGAAGCGGCCAGCTGTAGAGGACGATGGTGAGGGGCGAGGGAGCGCAAGCGCGGAAGGGGC
>DATKQD010000065.1:0-22638 GCA_035532895.1 Chloroflexota bacterium | reverse complement strand
ATGACGCGCCGAACGAAGGGTGCTAGCGTGGCGCTCACCTGCCCGGTGCCGCAGCCGAGATCGCCCACCACCCAGTGGCAGGGCAGCAGCGCGGCCAGCCCAGGCAACAGGAAACGCTCGCCGAACAGCTCGTCGCGCATGCGGTCCCACTGGCCGGCCGAGGAGGAAAAGAACTGCTGGGACTTGTGGCGCCGCTGGGCCAGCACCCCCTCCAGCCGGCGCTGATCTTCCTCCGCCAGCGCCGAACCTACCTGGCCGCGGACAATCTCCCACAAGCGGTGCGCCGGTCCGTTGGCTTCGCCGCGGGCCATCGCATACAGCCGGCTGGTGCCTTCGGCGCGGACGCTGGTCCAGCCACTGTCCGACAGGGCCTTCAGGTGTCGGCTCACGGTCGACTGCGGCAACTGCATCACGGTGCACAGCTCGCCCACTGTGAGTTCGTGTCCATCCAGTAACAGCAGCACGCGGTCCCGTGTACTGTCCGCCAGAGAGGCCAGCTGGTCCAGTATAGCCGGCGCGCGTGTACTCATAAATCCGTCAATCCGGATTAAACGCTATTCAGAGGGATTTGTCAAGCTGCGTGACTCAAGCGGTCCTCGCCCCAGCCTTGTCCGCCCACAGGCAGACGTGCGACGGACAGCCGCGGGCGGCGAGGTCGGGCTGGTCGGGTTTGCGAGAGTAGCGGACGCAGGGGAAGCGGGCAAAGTAGGACGGCCCTCGGGATGAGGCAGGTGGCCGAGCAGCGGGCCGGCAGGTGAGTTGGCTCCGCAACCGGAGGGCCGGGTGCCGCGGCTGGGCGAGGTAAGAAAGGGTTCGGCGTCAGCGGAGCTCGGCGCGCACCAGCTCGGCGCCGGCAGCCATGGCCTGGAGCTTTTTGAAGGCGGCTTCTTCAGGTACGTGGCGCAGGCCGCAGTCGGGGTTCACGAACACCCGCTCGGGAGGCAGATAGTTCAGCACTTCGCGGATGCGGGAGGCGACGAGCTCCGGCGTTTCCACCTCAG
This sequence comes from Chloroflexota bacterium, assembly GCA_035532895.1. Taxonomy (GTDB): domain Bacteria; phylum Chloroflexota; class JAJPGV01; order JAJPGV01; family JAJPGV01; genus DATKQD01. Next base: position 21,637 of record DATKQD010000065.1, on the reverse strand, counting down.
CGCTCTTCACATCAATGACGCCCACCCCCAACTCGAAGGGGAAAGGATATTGCTTCAGCAGATCCAGGTCATCGAAACCTTTGCGGGCGAACTCCAGGGTGAGCTGGTCCACCTGCGCCTCCAGCACCGCTGGAAAGAGGTAGCGGTAATTACCCTCGAAGTTGGGCTTGCCGTAGCGATTGCCGTAGCAGATGTGCAAGCCTTTATGCGCGTCCACGCCATCGAACAGCACGTTGATCGCGCGGATGCCCCAGCCAATGTCATCCGGGAAGCCGGAGAAATACGGCTCATCCACCTGAATGTAGTCGGCCCCGGCCCGCACAAGCGCCTTGAGCTCCAGGTTCATGATGCGTGCCAGGTCCGTGGCCAGGCCCTCGGCGTCGCCGTAGTGCTCGTCCCGAATGCGCCGCATCAGCGAGAAGGGGCCGGTGACCGAGAACTTGATAGGCCGGTCGGTGTTGTCGCGCACGAACTGGAATTCCTGCTCCAGGTGGAGCGGCCCTGCCGGCAGCTTGTGGCGGACCACGCTGTCGTAATAGTCGTAGAAATACGGCTTGGCCCGCTGATCGATTTCCACGCCCGGCAACCGCGAGGTGAAGTGATCGATCATATTGTCGCGGCGCAGCTCGCCATCGGACACGATGTCGATACCGGCCAGCTCCTGGTCCTTGATAGCGGCTTTGATCACGGTGTCGTGAATCTGGTCCAGGTAGTCGCGCGAGATGTGCCGCTGGAAGTAGTCGGTCTTGGCGCGCTCCAGCCACTCCGGTATGGAGTACGAACCCACCACCGTGGTAGGCAGCAGCTTGCGGTAAAGGCGCGGTGCAGCCACGGCGGCTACTCCTTCATGGTGGTCGAAAGAATCGTCGTGGCCGAACCCTTGCGGTATTTGAAAGGCGCAAACTCCACATTGAAACCGTGCCGCCCGGCCACCTGGCGCAGCAGCGGGCCATTGATCTGGTTCATGAGTGAGCCATCGTACTTGCCGGGCCCGCGAAAGCCCTGGCGGTACTGATCGAGGCGGGTGGTGAAAACGTCCTGCACTTCCAGCATGCCCTTGGGGTGCAGCAGCGGAATGGTGTGCACGAAGCTCTTCACGGCACCATTGCTGAGGTGAAAGCGGATGTCGCCGCCATAGTTGCTCAGCATGTCTACCACCTCTTCACCCGTCACCCGGTCCGCGATGGGATAGCCCGCCATGTCGGGGATGGGTACATAGCGCTCCTCGAGTCGCAGGCCGTCCCACACGTCGCTCCAGAAGCGCACGCCCGTCTGCATGTCGTGCAGGTAGTCCGGGCCAATCTTCAGCAGGCGGTCGATCTCCTCGCGCAGCCGTGCCGGCTGAAGCGAGAAGGTCTCGCAGATAGCGGCGCTGGTGGCGCTGGGGAGGTATGCGCGAACCTGCACTTCGTAGAAGCGCTCCTCCAGGCGAGCGATCTCTGTGCAGGGCAGGTTGTCGTAGGTGTTGCACAGATGCACGTATAAGACCTTGTAACGCAGGAAGCCGAGCGCACTTTCGGGGTCAAGCGCGTTGACCGGAATGAGGCTGATCTTATCGTCGTGCTCTCGCACCGCCTTGCGGGCGTGGTCCAGCACGTGCTGCGAGAAGTCGCTCATCAGATAGCGCAGGCGCTTGTAATAGTCCTGACCGCCGGCCGCGGACTGGTCGCGAAATTCATCCATCCAGCGCTTGCTCTGCAGCCCGTTGCCAACACCCATTTCCAGCACGAAAATCTCGTCCGGTACGAGGTGGTGCGCAGCCATGTCATTCAGGCGGCCAATGAAGGCGCCTACTTGATCGTGCACGTAAGCCGGGTTGGTGCCATCGGATCCGCCACCCGGCAGCGCCTCGGTGAAGTCCTTGATAAAGACAGACTCCCAGTCCTCCAGGTGCTGCCAGAAGAAGAGGTTGAAAGTCCAGATGATGCTGTCTACACCCGGCCGGAACTCCTCGAGATAGAGCCGGCTTTCATCGGCAGCCGGCTCCGCCAGACAGCGCACCGCCTGGTTGAATTGATCGAGGAACAGGCTGGGGTCCACCTGGCGCAGATCCACGGCTAGCTCGCCGCGGCCACCCAAAGGGGCACCGTCCTCGCTCAGAAGCGCGCGGGCGCTGAATGCCTCGCGAAATGCGTGCGCGTATTGCACCCAGTCAAAGGTAACGCGCAGTTTGGTGACGTCCACCACCGACGTCTCCAGGGCTTCCGCGAAGGGGCTCAGCACCGTACTGAGCGAAAGCTGGCGGCGCTTGAGCAGTTGCGCCGGCTGATTGATGGTGACGATCACCGGCACACGCCCCGGGGGCTGGAATCGATCACGTGCAACTCTTTACTCGTGGACTGCCCGAGCGAGGCCGAAGCACTAGCCTCGGCCTCGCTCGGCGCGTGCCGTCAGGCCCGGGCGGGCTGCTTGAGCCCGGCGTCAGAAGCCAGAGCGGCTGCCTTGTCTGTTTGCTCCCAGGGAAGGTCCACGTCCAGCCGGCCAAAGTGGCCGTATGACGCTGTCTGCTGATAGATGGGCCGTCGCAGCTTGAGGTCGCGGATGATGGCCGCGGGCCGGAAGTCGAAGTGCTTCACCACCAGCTCGTGGATTTTGTCCTTGTCGATGTGCTCGGTGCCGAAGGTTTCGCAGAAGAGGGAGAGCGGCTTGGCTACGCCGATGGCGTAGGCAATCTGCATCTCGAAGCGGTCCGCCAGGCCCGCGGCCACCACGTTCTTGGCCACGTAACGTGCCATGTAGGACGCGGAACGGTCCACCTTCGTCGGGTCTTTGCCGGAGAAGGCGCCGCCACCATGGCGTGCCATGCCGCCGTAGGTGTCCACGATGATCTTGCGGCCGGTGAGGCCGGAGTCGCCCTGCGGGCCGCCGACAACAAAACGGCCAGTGGGATTGATGTAGTACTTGGTTCGGTCATCCGGGCCAACGCCGGAGCCCTCCTTCACCTTGGCCAGGACGGGGTTGATGACCAGGTCCCGCACGTCGTTGTGAATCTGCTCCTGACTCACTTCAGGGTCGTGCTGGGTGGAGATGACTACCGTGTCAATGCGCACGGGCTTGCCCAGCGAATACTCCACCGTCACTTGGCTCTTGCCGTCCGGGCGGAGGTAGGGCAGCACACCCTGCTTGCGAGAGCGGGCCAGCTGGCGGACCAGTTCGTGCGCCACCGCGATGGGCATGGGCATAAGCTCCGGTGTCTCGTTGCAGGCGAAGCCAATCATCATGCCCTGGTCACCAGCGCCGATGGCGTCGATCTCCGCGTCGCTCATCTCACCACGTTTGGCTTCCAGCGCCTTATCCACGCCCAGCGCGATGTCGGGCGACTGCTTATCCAGCGCCACGGTCACGCCGCAGCTGTCCGCGTCGAACCCGTAGCCGGATTGCGTGTAGCCGATGTCCTTCACCGTCTTGCGAACGATCGCCGCTACGTCCACCACGGCGGTGGTCGTGATCTCGCCCATCACCAGCACCAGTCCAGTGGTGCAGGCCGTCTCGCAGGCGACGCGGGCCATAGGGTCCTGCGCGAGAATGGCGTCCAACACGCCATCGGAAATCTGGTCGGACACCTTGTCTGGATGGCCTTCGGACACGCTTTCGCTGGTGAAGAAGACCTGCTTTGCTTCGGAAAACGTTGTTGCTGCCATTTATGGATGCCGAGTGCCGTGCAACGGACGCGCAAGCGCGCTCATTGTTTGGGACGACTCAGTTGCTTCCTCCCATGAATTTATTTGGACTGTGCTCCCATGTTGAGTACTCTCGTGGCCGCTTCGTACACGTTGCGGACCAACACCGCCGCCGTTACCGGGCCGGTGCCACCAGGGACAGGTGTAATAGCGGAAGCTACGGCGGAGACACTATTGTAATCCACGTCCCCGCACATGCCCTGCTCGGTCACATTCACCCCAAAGTCCACCACCACCGCTCCTGGGCGCACCATGGCGGCGGTGATCATGGCCGGCCGGCCGGCCGCCGCCACCACGATGTCGGCCCGGCGGGTGTGCTCGGCCAGGTTGGGCGTGCGACTGTGGCACACCGTCACGGTGGCGTTGGCCTGGGTGAGGAGCGTGGCCATGGGCCAGCCCACCACGCTGCTGCGACCCACCACCGTGGCCTGCTTGCCACTCAACTCCACGCCATAGTGCCGCAGCAGCTCCATGCCGCCCAGTGGCGTGGCGGGGATAGCCAGCGGGCGTCCGAGGGCCAGCCGGCCGACGTTTGCGCTGGAAATGCCTTCGACATCTTTGGCCGGCGGAAGCGCATCCTGCGCGGCCAGCAGCGTGAGTCCCGGCCGCAGCGGCGTAGGCACCAGGATGCCGTGCACTTCCGTGTCCTCCGCCAGGTCCCGAATCAGCTCCTGCAGGTCCGCGTCGGTCGCCCCATCGGGGACGCTCACCCGCCGGCTGCAGATGCCCACGCGGCTGAAGCTCCGCTCCACTGACTCGACGTAGACCAGCGCTTCGGGCGTTTCGGCGGCCATGACCACGGCCACTGTGGGCGCTGTCCGCCCCGTGGCGACCAGGGCATCAATGCTGCTTTTCACCCCGGCACGGATCTGCTGCGCCAGCTCCGTGCCCTTGAGGATCGTCACCAAACCACTATGCCCGTTCTCGTTAATAACCGCCAGTAACAAATCGGGCGATAAAGCATTACCGTGCACTTATACTGGGTGTGCCATGAACCTGGGCCGGCTAGAGCTGTTCTGTGAGGTCGTCGAACGGGCCGGCTTCACCGCGGCGGCCCAGCACCTGTACCTCACGCAGAGCGCCGTGAGCCAGTACGTGAAGGCGCTGGAGGAGCAGGTGGGCAGCGAGCTGCTGGTGCGGGAAGGGCGGCGCATCTACCCCACCGAGGCAGGCGAAATCGTGTACCAGGCCGCGCGGGAGATCGCCCGGGTATGGGACGAGGCGCAGGTGACGGTGCGCGAGCTCAAGGGTGCTGAGGCGGGTACGGTGCGCTTGGCGTGCTCCACGCCGGGCGACTATTTCCTGCCGCCACTGATCAGCCGCTTCGCCGCTGCGCACCCCAAGGCGCATGTCATTTTCAGTGTGGACCGGCCGGAGGAGGTCGTGGATCACGTCCGCCGTGGCGAGTTCGACTTTGCCTTTGTTACCTTAACGGACAGCCCAGCCGAGCTGCAGTGCGAGCCCATTCGCCAAGAGGAGCTGGTGCTGGTGGCCGCCAGTGGGCATCCTTTCGCGAAACGGCTGAGCGTCGACCGCGAGGAACTGCTGTCGCAGCCGTTCGTCTGCGCACCGGCTGAGTCGCAGATGCGCCAGATCATCGACGCGCAGCTGCGCGTCCTGCACCTTGGACCGCGGCGCGTGACCCTGGAGTTCGATAATGCCGAAGCCGCCAAGCTGGCGGTGCAAAGTGGCGCTGGGCTGGCCATCCTCTTCCGGGCCAGCGTGGAGCAGGAGCTGGCATCGGGCACGCTGAAGCAGGTGCACGCGGGGGGCTTGAGCATGGCGCACGACGTGCTCATCATCAGCCGGCCCAAGCGCCGCTTCTCGCCGATCATGCGCCAGCTGCTGGAGTTCCTGCGGGGCGAGGTTGGCTGAAGAGGAAGCACATCGAATGAGACGAAGCAGCGGCGGGCAGGGCGCGCTTTTCGGCCAGCAGCCGGAGAGCGAACGGGGCGCTGGGCCCGCTGCGCCACTGGCCGCGCGGCTCCGGCCCGGCCGGCTGGCGGAATTCGTGGGGCAGGATCACATCATCGGGCCAGGACGCGCTCTGCGGCTGGCGATCGAGCGGGATCAGCTCACGTCGCTCATCCTCTGGGGACCACCCGGCTCGGGCAAAACGACCCTAGCGCGCATCGTAGCCGGGGCGACGCACGCTAACTTCGTTGCCCTCAGCGCTGTCTCGGCCGGCGTGGCCGAAGTGCGGCGGGTCATTGATGACGCGGGCCGGCTGCGACGCGCGGGTGTCCGCACCATCCTGTTCATCGACGAGATCCATCGCTTCAGCAAGTCCCAGCAGGATGCCGTGCTGCAGGCTGTGGAAGACGGCACCGTCACCCTCATCGGCGCGACAACCGAGAACCCCAGCTTCGAAGTGAACTCGGCGCTCCTCTCGCGCTGCCGCGTGTTCACTCTGCAGGCGCTCACCGACCAGCAGGTGGACGAGATTGTGGGTCGAGGGGTGGCGGAGCTGGGGGCGAGGATTGGCGCTGAGGCCCGCGCTTTTCTGGTGGAGATGGCGCACGGCGATGCTCGGGTGGCCCTCACCGCGTTGGAGCTGGCGGCCACAGCTCGGGCTGACCAAGTGATCGATCAGGCCTCGGTGGAGGATGCGCTGCAGCATCGACCCCTAAGCTACGACCGCCAGGGCGACCAGCATTACGACGTCATTTCGGCCTTCATCAAAAGTGTGCGAGGGTCGGATCCGGATGCAGCGGTGTACTGGCTGGCGCGCATGCTTGAAGCTGGCGAAGACCCGCTGTTCGTGGTCCGGCGCATGGTGATTCTGGCCGCGGAGGATATTGGGCTGGCCGATCCGCGTGCACTCAGCGTGGCGGTGGCGGCCCAGCAGGCGGTGCACTTCGTGGGCATGCCTGAGGGCTATCTGCCCCTCACCGAATGCGCGCTGTACCTGGCCCTCGCGCCCAAGAGCAATTCCGCCCTGACCGCCTACCACCACGCAAAGCAGGACCTGGAGCAGCTGGGCAGTCAACCGGTTCCGCTGCACCTGCGCAACGCCCCGACCGGGCTCATGAAGCATGAGGGATACGGCCAGGGCTACCGCTATGCGCACGACTACAACCGCGGCGCTCAACCTGCCGGCGCCGACTTGCCGCCCGCCGCGCGGTTGCAGGAATATCTGCCGCGTGCTCTGGCCGACCATCGCTATTACGAGCCCGGCACCGCGGGTGACGAAGCCCGCCTGAACGCCTGGTTGCGGGCCCGCCGCGCGGAGACGCCGGAACCTCAGACTGATGCGGGTGTGTGAAGATGGTGGGGATGACGACGAACGATATTGATGTGCTGGGTATTGGGAACGCCATTGTGGACGTGCTGGCGCAGGCGGGCGATGACTTCGTGGCCGGTCGTGGCCTGGTGAAAGGCTCCATGACGCTGGTGGACTGGGATCAATCGGAGGCGCTGTACACCGCTATGCCAAAAGGCGTCGAGAAGTCCGGCGGATCTGGCGCCAACACCATCGCTGGCGTGGCGGCATTGGGTGGCAAGGGTGCCTATATAGGCAAAGTGCACTTGGACCCATTGGGCGAAACCTTTCGACGCGACATTCAGTCGCTGGGGGTGGAGTACCGCACCTCCGCCAACACCGCTGGGCCATCAACCGCGCGCTGCCTCATTCTGGTAACGCCGGATGCGCAGCGCACCATGAGCACTTACCTGGGTGCCAGCGGCCTGCTGAGCCCGGCGGATGTAGACCAGACACTGGTGTCCGCCGCCCAGATTACGTACCTGGAGGGCTACCTGTTCGACGCGCCTGATGCTAAAGAGGCGTTTCGTGCAGCGGCTGCCGCCGCGCATGCCGCCGGACGCCGCGTGTCACTCTCGCTCTCGGATTCATTCTGCGTGCAGCGCTACCGGGCCGATTTTCTCGAGCTGGTCAGGAGCCACGTGGACATCCTGTTTGCCAATGAGGCAGAGATCATGGCGCTGTTCGAATCAGACAGCTTCGATGCGGCCGCGGCGGCCGTGCGCCCGCTGTGTTCCATCGCGGCGCTCACGCGTGGCGAGAAGGGATCGGTAGTGCTGAGCGGCGCCGACACGGTGTCTGTTCCCGCCGCTCCGGCTCAAGTGGTGGATACGACCGGCGCGGGCGATCTCTACGCCAGTGGCTTTCTGTACGGCCTCACACATGGGCGCGATCTCGCCTCCAGCGGCCATCTGGGCAGCCTGTGCGCCGCGGAGTGCATCAGCCACCTGGGTGCCCGGCCGCTGAGCTCGCTGAAACCCCTGCTCGACCGCTAAAGGCTCAGTCCTCGGCCGAAGGCGGCGTGCTCGGGGTAGTCCCCGAGGCGGAAGGGAGTACGCTCTCAGTCGTCGGCGCTGACGCGGTCGCGGGCTCGCTGGCTGCCGCGGCGCGCGTGCGTGAGGCGCGCGGCTTCGGAGCAGCGCCCGGCTCCTCGGCACTGCTCCGGGCGCGTGTTCGCCGGGGCTTCGGAGCCGCCTCGGCGCCCGCCGGGGCCGACAAGGCGCTGCTCGCCCTCTCAGCGTCCGCGGCGGCCGAAACCAACGGAGTGGCCGTTTCATTGGCGCTCGGTGTGCTGGCGGGTTCGGTGGGGACTGGCGCGCTGGCAATGGCGGACGTCAGCGGTGCGCTGGGCGGGGTCGGATGTGCCGGCGTCGCCGGCCGCGGAGGAACCGCGGCTGCACTGGCAGGTGGCGGCGTGCCGACGGCGGAGGTATTGAGGTGTTCGCTACGAGATGGGCCCGTCGCCGCCGCAGCGGAACCATTCTGGTCGGCAGAGTGGTCACCCGCGGGCGGCCGTATGGCCTCAGCCGGCGCCATATCGTTCTCTAGAGCGCGGCGCAAATTGAAGACGCGCGGATTGGCGATGTCTCGCCACGCCTCCCAGACGGTCCACATGGAGCAGTTGTCGCAGATCGAGATGACGGTGCGGAAGGTGGGGAAGCGCAGCTGAGTGAAGCGCTGCGATTTGCTCTCGCATTTCCAGCAGCGCCAGCGCTTACCGGCATTGCTCTGCGATACCCACTTTTCCAGCAGTTCCTCGCGCGTGTCGCCGTCGTGCGTGTACACGGAGTCGTAGGCCAGGTGCAGTTCGTCCGCGTCCGGGTTGGGCTCGCGATGCTCCAACTCATCGAGACCGCCGGAGAACTCGTCCGTCTCGGGACCGGCGAAGTCGGGATAGCCATCGTGCGGGCGCCGGCCGCCGGCACCGCCGCCCCCACCTCTACGGCGCCGATTGCCGCCACCGCCATTCTGGGGATAGCGCCCATTGGGGCGCCCAGCACCGCCGTTACCGGGAGATCTGAATCGATCCTGCACTTCTTCTCGCGTTCCTACCCGCGGGTATTTCGAAGAATGAAGCGGCCGGCAGCGTAGGCTGCTGCTCGTCCCGCTTGTGTGGATGCCGCCCCGCCCAAACCGTCCTACCGTGAATCCTGGCGGAAGATGACTCAATGCGGCATCTACATCATAACGCCTCACGCAAACGCGAGGCAAGAGCTATGCAGGCGTACAGCCAAATGGTGTCACTTGATTAGTGGTCGAGAGGGTTGATCACCAGTCCGGCGGGCTGTTTGGGGTAAAAGTAGGTGGACTTCTGGGGCATTTTGTCGCCGGCAAGCGCCACGTCGCGGATGGCGGTGGCTGGTGCGCCGCGCAGCAGAATGGCCATTTGGGCGCGGCCAGTTTGCACCGCGCTCAGCGCCTCCGCTGGCCGTTGCGCAAAGTCGAAATAGCGCTGGGCGGCTGCCTCCTCCGGGCTGATGCCCAGGATCTCGCGCCCCACGACGGCGTGCAGCACGGCCACGTCCAGCCGATTCCAGGCGGTCGATCGCTCGGGGTCAAAGCGCTGATCCAGCCACTCCGGCTTCAGCCGCAGCACACGCAGTCCGCTGGGCAGGGGGCCGTACAGCACGAAGGCGGGGCCCTGCACTTCGCGCAGGCTGGCCAGCGCCTGGGCCAGCGCGGCGGGCGTGGCAGCGTCGGCGGCAGCCACTACCTCGAACCAGCGGCCCAGTTGCTCGGCCAGCCGCCGCTGTTGCGCCGCATCGAGATCGGCGAGCAGGCGGTGCGTCGGCAGTACGCGCAAGCCGGGGTCCGCGAAATCTGCCAGAGCCATCATCACGTGCGAGGTGCCAGGGTGAGCGTGATCGTCCAGGGAGCTATTGCGCAAGGCGAGCGCTGTTTCATAGCGATGGTGCCCGTCGGCGATGAACAGCTGGCGCGGTGCAAAGAACTTCTGCAGCTGCTCCAGCGCCCCGGTCACCTGCCACAGTTCGTGCTGCACGCCATCGTCGTCGGTTGCCTCGGCCGTGGCGGCGCCACTCGTCACCCGCTCCAGCAGCGGCGCCAGCTCGCCCTGCGCGTCGTCATACAAAGCGAAAACGGGGCTGACGTTGGCCCACACTGCTTGCAGCAGGCGCAGCCGGTCGGCCTTGGCCCTGGTGTGCGTCTCTTCGTGCGGAAAGATCACTCCGGCTGACCAGTCTTCCAGCCGCACCCGCAGCAGCACCGAGCGGCGGCTGAACGTCTCGCCATCGAGCTGAAAACGCTGTCGCAGGATATAGACGGACGGCAAGTCCTGGCGCAGCACGCCGGTACGCTGCCAGGTTGCGAACGTGTTTCGCGCCTCGGCGTAGGGATCGGCCTCGCGGCCCAGCTCCAGGCGCACGACGTTGCGCGGATCTCGCGCATACAGCTCCGCTTGCAGCTCGGGCGAGATGACGTCGAACGGCGGAGCAATAAGGTTGGAGAGGGAGCGTTCAGTGAACCGCCAGCCAGGCAGCGCGGCGACCTCGGCCATAGGGAGGGCTAAGTATAATGGACGGGTCACACGTCGCGGTCCCGAATATTTGCGCGGGCCGCCGGCCCGCGCGCACGAGAACGCACACCCGGGAGAGCGTGAGCCGCTGACAATTGGAAGGAGCGAGCCACCCGTGAACCCCACCGATCTGCGCATTCCCGGCCCGACACCGGTCCCCGAGGAAGTCATGGCCGCACTGAGCCACCCCATGATCAATCACCGAGGGCCCGAGTTCGCTCGTCTGCTGGCTGAGTGCACGGTGGGACTCAAGCGCGTCTTCCAGACTGAGAACGACATCATCTTCTACCCCTCCTCGGGCTCCGGAGTGCTCGAAGCCGCCATCGTGAACACCCTCTCACCGGGCGACAGGGTGCTGGCCATCTCCATTGGCTCCTTTGGCAAGCGCTTCGGGGAGATCGCCGCGCGGTACGGCGCAAACGTCACCCCGCTGGCGTTCGAGTGGGGTACCGGAGCAGAGCCCGCGGTGGTGGAGGAAACGCTGCGACAGCAGGGGCCGTTCAAGGCTGTCCTGGTCACCCACAACGAGACCTCGACCGGTGTCACTAATGACGTACGCGCCGTGGCTGAGATTGTGAAACCGACAGGCGCGCTGCTGTTGGTTGACGCGGTGAGCTCGCTGGGCGCGATCGATCTGCGGACCGATGATTGGGGCATCGACTGCGTGTCTACCGGCTCACAAAAGGCGCTGATGTGCCCGCCTGGCTTGGGCCTCATCTCGGTGAGCCCGGCCGCCTGGGAAGCGCATCGCTCCGCGGCCATGCCCCGCTTCTACTGGGATTGGACCAACGCCATGGCCTTCCAGAACAGGGGCGAGAACCCCTACACCCCACCAGTGGGCCTGTACTTCGCGCTCAGCACCTCGCTCAGGCTGATCGAGCGAGAGGGGCTGGCCAACGCCATACAGCGCCACACCGAGCTGGGGGAATTCACACGCCGGGGCGTGCAGGAGCTGGGCCTGGAGCTGTTCTGCGAGCCGCGCTGGGCCTCTTCCGTGGTCACCGCGGTGAAGGTGCCCGAGGGCGTGGACGGTAAGCGATTAGTGGCCCTCATGGAGGAGCAGCACGGCGTGACCATCGCCGGCGGGCAGGAGCACCTGGCCGGTAAGATCTTCCGGCTGGGGCACATGGGCTACGTGAGCCGCGCCGATATGCAGCGCTGCCTGGATGCGCTGCGTTCGACACTCGCCGAGCTGGGCTGGAAAGCCCCCGCGGCCGTTCACTGACAGCCTCGTCAGCGACCCGTGTTGTTCTGAACAGCCCTCGCTGATCGTCGTGGTCCGTACCCTCCATCTGATTTGCTTGGCCGAAAGTCGGGCGCAAGCAGAAGGCCGGTATGAGGTGGGCGGCGAAGGAGAGCTCACCGCGCTTGGTCGCCGGCAGACCGATGAACTGGCCCGCCGCCTGGCCGCGCGCCCGCCGCTGGCCGTTTGGAGCAGCCCAGCGCAACCGAGCCTGGAAATGGCGCAGCTGCTGGTGCAGGCGGTGGCGGCCGAACCCGCCCTGCCGATCGTGTCGGACGCGGACCTGGCCGAAATCGACTACGGCGCCTGGGCTGGCCTTACTCGGATGGAGGTGGCCGCTCGGTGGCCGGCAGCAGTGGCGTCCTGGGAGCGCGAGCCGACGTCGATGAGCCTGCCGGGTGGCGAAGCGATAGAGGCGGCTCGGCAGCGCGGACTGGCCAGCCTGGAGCGCATCCGCCACGCCCATGCTTCGGGCGCCATCGCCATTCTGACCCAGGGTGTCATGCAGCGGCTGCTTTTGGCGCACTTCCTGGGCCTGCCGCTCGCGGCTCTGTGGACGCTCGAAACTTTGCCCGCGGCGCTCTGCACAGTCGAGGATCACGACAACCCCGTGATCCTCGCCATCAACGACGGCGGGCACCTGAAAACGGTAAGATCGAGGTTCGACGTGCAGGTTCATCGAGATGACAGATCCCGCTGAGGACGCGGCTGGGCACGGCGCGGGGGAGGGCGCCTGAGCCCGCTGAGCCGGACTGCCGGGCTGCACGTGTTCCGCGAACAGGAGGTGGCACGGTATGGGCGACATTCGGTTCGACCGGCTTTTTCGCACCGCGCATTCAGAGGGCTACAGCCTCATGGAAGGCACGCGCCGCCTGGGGCGTATTGACCTGCACTACACCGCCGCCACGGTCTACGGCACCCTGGTGCTCGAGGTGGACCGCGACGAGCCCGACATACTCAAGATGATCGAGGAGATCGACAACGATCTCGTGCTCTCCGCTGAGGTCGCGCGGGAGGACTTCCTGGTCACGGTGTATCGCGGCACAGAGCTCGGCTTCTACAGCGACGACTACTTGGAGGAAGAGCAAGGCTCCGCTTCCAACAATTGAATTGACGGCTGCCCGTCGCCATCTCATAATCGCAGCGGCAGCATCGGGGGGAGAGGGGTCCAAGGCGAGGCACGGATCCCGAGCGCCGGTTTGCTGATGGGGTGAACATGAAGACCGAGCGGGCGGAGTCGTTTGGTGGCGTCGTGTACCGGCCGCTACCCCGCGGAGGCCACGAAGTGGTGCTCGTGGGGCGGCGCGACCCCGGCGTATGGGGGCTGCCCAAAGGCACGCCCAATACGGGCGAAACGGTGGAAGAAACGGCGCTCCGGGAGGTGCGCGAGGAAACCGGCCTGCAGGTCGAGATCGAACGCAAGATCGACGTCATCGACTACTGGTTTGTGCGTGCCGCGGCCGAAACGCGCTACCACAAGTTCGTCCACTTTTACCTCATGCACCCCACTGGAGGCGACATTTCCCTGCACGACGAGGAGCACGACTTTGTGGAATGGCTGCCGGTGCGAGATGCTCGCGGGCTGCTGACCTACGGCAACGAAGTGGCGATCCTCGATCGTGCCGAAGCCCTCATGGCCCGCTGAATCGTTCCGCTCTGCCACGCGGGGCTTGACCTTCACGTCAGAGTCAGGGACACTGGACGGTAACTTAGGTCGCAGCCTGCCCGGATCGGCCGGAGCGGCGACGCGGCAATGACAATGGAGGACGAAGCCCGAGCATATGAGACGCAGCACGGATCGCATCATCGTTTCGCACGCGGGGACTATGCCCCGCCCCACCGAGCTGCAGGAGTTGATTCGGAGTGGCCCCGAGAAGGCGGCGGAGTTCGAACGCCTCTTGCCCGCGGCCATCATCGAGATCGTGCGGCGGCAGGTGCAGGCCGGGGTGGATGTGGTGAACGATGGTGAGCTGGGCAAGGTGGGGGGCTTTTCCGGCTATGTGCGCGAACGCCTCAGCGGCATCAGCCAGGGTGCGCTCAAGCCTGGCCAGGAGCCGCACAACGTTAACAAGCGCGACGCGCTCGAGTTCCCCGGCGCCTACGCTGTCTATGCCGAGAATGCTCGCCGCCGCTCCTCGGCTCGCACCGGAGGGCCCGGCGGCACCGGTAACGAGCCGTACTTCTGCACACAGCCGCTCAAGTACATCGGCGCCGCCACCGCCGAGGTAGACATCGCCCGGCTCAAGGCCGCGGTGCAAGGGCTGGATGTCGAAGCCTACCTGCCGGCCATTGCGCCCGGCACCATCGAGCACTGGCTGTGGAACGACTATTACCCCACCGACGAGGCGTTCCTGTTTGCCATCGCCGATGCCATGCACGAGGAATACAAGCTCATTACCGATGCCGGCATCGTCCTGCAGATCGACGATCCGGACCTGCCCGACGGCTGGCAGATGAACCCCGCACTCACGGTAGCCGAGTATCACGATTATGCTGAGCTGCGCGTGGAAGCGTTGAACCATGCCCTGGCCGGCATTCCCGAACGGCTGGTGCGCTTTCATACCTGTTGGGGCAGCCAGCACACCCCCCACAAAAATGACATTCCGCTGGGGGAGATCGTGGACCTCGTCCTGAAGGTCAAGGCCGAGTGTTACTCGCTCGAAGCGGCCAACCCGGCCCACGAGGCCGATGTGCACGTGTGGGAGACGGTCAAGCTACCGGAAGGCAAGAGCTACATGCCCGGCGTGGTGGGCCACTGCACAGACCTGATCGAGACGCCACGCCTGGTGGCGGATCGGCTGATCTCTTACGCCAAACTCATGGGCCGCGAAAACGTTATCGCCGGTACCGATTGCGGCATCGGCTCGCGGGTTGGCCACGGTGAGATCGCCTGGGCCAAGCTCGAAGCGATGGCTGAAGGCGCCCGCATCGCCACCAAGGAGCTCTGGGGCCGGTAAGGGTTACCGGCCCCTTCGGGTCTGGCCGACGGCAGCCCTGCCGCGCAACAGCTCTGGCCGACTGACTCACGCTGCCTCTGGGGCCACAGCCGGACGTTCGAATCGCCAGGCAGGGCGCCGCTCAGCTCAGAACTCGATGCCTTTCTGGGCGCGGACGCCCGCCTTGAAGGGGTGCTTCACCTCGCGGACTTCGCTCACCAGGTCGGCGAAGTCGGTCAGCTCGCTGGGCGCGTCGCGGCCGGTGATGACCACGTGGGTGTGACTTGGGCGGTGGCGCAGCGCGTCCAGCACCTCGGCACTGTCCAACCAGCCGAAGGTGAGGCAGTACGTCATCTCGTCCAGCACCACCAGGTCATAGCTGCCGCTGGCCAGCACCTCGCGGCAGCGGGCCCAGCACTCCTGAGCCAGTGCGCGATCGTGCTCGATGTCCTTGCTCATCCAGGTGAAGCCGTCGCCCAGAGGGATGATCTCGATGCCCAGCTTCTTAGCGGCCTTGATCTCGCCCCAGTTGCCGGTTTGCGCCTTAATGAACTGGAGCATGATCACCCGCAGGCCCTGACCCCACGCCCGCAGCAATAGGCCCAGCGCCGCGGTGGTTTTGCCCTTGCCGTTGCCGGTGTTCACGATCACCAGGCTGTGCGCGTTCCTGGCCTTGCCCCGGGCCGCTGCCACTGCCGCTCGCTGCCGGGCACGCCCCGCCTCAGTCAGGTCGTTCAGCAGCGGCTCGGCCTCCGACACCGCCTCGCCCGGCGTTGCGCTGGTGCCGCCCTCAGTGCTTGGCTCCGGCCGCGGGTGGGGCGCGCTCACGCCAGCGCCTCCTTCATCTCGTGCCAGGCGGCGCGCGCTTCCTCTACCGAGCCCTCATCCTCGATAGTGGAGATGTCCCCAGGATCCTTGTCCTGCGTCACCGCTTTGAGGACGCGCCGCATGATCTTGCCGCTGCGGGTCTTGGGCAGGGTGGAAACGAAGTTCATCTCGCCGATCACGGCTACGGCGCCGAGCTCGCGCCGCACCACGGCCAGGATCTCGTCGCGCAGGGCAGGTGTGGGTTGGTGTCCCTCCCGCAGGACCACGAAGGCGGCGATCACTTCGCCGCGCAGCTCGTCTGGCCTGCCCGTGCAGCCCGCTTCGGCCACCGCCGAGTGGCGCAAGAAGGCCGTTTCCACCTCGATGGTGCCAACGCGGTGCGCGGCGATCTTGATAATCTCATCAGCGCGGCCGCTGAACCAGACGTACCCATCCTCGTCCATTGCGGCGGCATCGCCGGTGTAATAGACGCTCCGGCCGGGGATGCGCTCCCAGTAGTCGCTGGCGTAACGCTCCGGCTCGCCCCACAGGCTGGCGAGCAATCCCGGGAAAGGCCGCGTGAGGACGAAGATGCCCTTCTCGCCTCGAGCGCAGGGCTGTCCCTCGGGTGTGACGACTTCCGCTTGAATGCCTGGCAGCGCCACGCCGGATGAGCCCGGCTTGATCGGCAGCATCGCCACGCCGTAGGGGTTGCCCACGATCGGGCCGCTGGTCTCCGTCTGCCACATATGGTCAATCACGGGCACATGATCGTGGAAGACATCGTGCTGGAACCACTCCCAGGCGGGCGCGTTCAGCACCTCACCGGCGGAGAAGACGCGCCGCAGAGCGCTGAGGTCGTGCTTCTGAGCGCCTTCGGCGCCATAGCGCATGAGCAGCCGAATGGCTGTGGGTGAGGTGAACAGGCCGGTGACGTGGTTATAAGCCGCCAGGCGGAAGAGGGCATCCGGCGTGGGGTAGTCGATGGCACCTTCATAGGCAATGGTTGTGCAACCGGCCAGCAGCGGTGCGTAGACCATGTAGCTGTGCCCCACCACCCAGCCGATGTCCGACGATGACCACCAGATGTCGGTTGGCTGGAGACCGAACACCCAATCGCCCATGGCGCTGATGTGCACCGCGTAAGGGCCGTGCGTGTGGACGGCGAGCTTGGGCTTGGCCGTGGTGCCGGAGGTGGCCAGGATGTAGGCGGGGTCGTTGGCTTCCATCACCTCGCAGCCGGTGTCCTGCCCGCTGGCGCCAGCCAGGAACTGCTCCCAGCTCAGGTCGCGCCGGGGCTGCATCGGCACGTCCAGCTCACCGCGACGCAGCACCACCACGTGGCGCACGGACTCGCCCACCTGGGCGAGCGCTTCATCCACAATGCTCTTGAGCTCCACGTCGCGGCCCTTGCGATAGGTGACGTCGGCCGCGAACACCGCTTTGCAGCCGGCCAGACGAACGCGCTCGGCCAGCGCGCCGCTGCCAAAGCCGGCGAACACCACCAGATGGTTGGCGCCAATGCGTGTTGCCGCCAGCATGAGCGCGATGGACTCGACACAGGTGGGCATGTAGATGGCCAGCCGGTCGCCGCGGCCGATACCCAGGCCGCGCAGCGCAGCGGCCAGGCGCTTCACCTCTTCCAGCAGCTGCGCGTAGGTGAGCACGCTGCGCTGGCCGCGCTCATTTTCGGCGATCAGCGCGGCGTGGCCACCCCAACCACGCTCCACGTGCCGGTCGAGGCAGTTGAAGCAGAGATTGGTTTGCCCCCCGGTGAACCAACGGAAGCTGGGTGGTGTCCACTCCAGCACCTGGTCCCAGGGCCGAAACCAGTGCAGCTGCGCGGCCACGCCGGCCCACAAGGCATCGGGCTCCTCGGTTCCGCGGTCGATCAGCCGCTGCACCAGCGGGTTCACCGTCTGCATGTTCGTTGCCTCCTCGCGCGTGCCCGCGGATCTACCCACCGGGATTGCGCCAGATTATCCCTCTCGGGCGGACGCTTGAACAGGAGGCGGCCAGGCTAAACCACGCCGGAAGTGGTAGCGTGAACCTATGTACGCGGTGCCGCTGCTCGCGGGACGAATCGACACCAGCCGGCGTGGGCCGGCCGCGGTGAGGAGGGCGTGGAAAGCAGGGTGGAGAGGTTAAGCCGGCTGGCCGTGGTGGATGTCGGCAGCAACACCGTACATCTGCTCGTGGCCGAGACAGATGGAACGCGCCTGACGCCGTTGGACGACGAGAGCGCCCGTTTGCGCCTGGGAGCCGACGTGGTGCAGCAGGGGCGCATCACCCCGCAAAAGATCAGCGAAACGGTGGGCGTGCTGGGCCAGTATGTGGCCCGCGCCAAGCAGCTTGGTGCCAGGAAGACACTGCTGCTGGGCACCCAGGCCGTGCGCGCCGCGCAGAATGGCGACGAGCTCGCGGCGCGCATTAAGGACACGACCAGGTTGACCCTGGACATCATTTCACCGCAGCTCGAAGCGCGTTTGGGCTACCTGGGCACCACGCTCGACTGCCCCGCCAGTGGCATGGAGCTTGTGGCCGATATCGGTGGCGCCAGCACGCAGATGCTGTTTGTGGACCAGCACGGCGTGGAGCACGGGAGCTGCTCGGCGGCCGTGGGCTCGGTGGTGCTGCCCACGCGCTTCATTCGGCACGATCCGCCCACTGCCGAGGAGCGTCAGGCGCTGGAGCAGGAGGTGGAAGATCGGCTGCGGGAAGCGCAGCCGGCGCGCGGGTTCACGCCCGAGAGCGCGGTGCTCATTGGCGGCGTGGCTCGGCGGCTGCGGCGCGCGGCGCGCCTGTCGGCCGGGGCGCCATTGGTGCGTGCATTCGTGGAGCGGCTGGCCAAGGTTGCCTGCGAAGTCTCGGCCGATGCCATGGAGGTGCTGCAGGCCTGTCGCTATGAGGACGCGGACATGATTCGCAGCGGGGCCATCATCCTGCGGGAGGTGCTGCGCCTCACTGGCATGGAGTACTGCCAGGTGAGTGATAACGGCATTCGCGAAGGCGCCATTCTGGCGCTCATGCGCGGCGAGCGCATCTAACCATGGCCCTGCAGCGCCTGGCACCCGATGGAATGAGGCCAGCCGAAACCGATGCGGCCGTGATGCTCGATGGCGAGCAGAGCACCTTCTTCAACCGCGAGCTGAGCCTCATCGAGTACCACTGGCGTCTGGTGGGCGAGGTGAAGAACGCCGCGGCGCCATTGTTGGAGCGGGTGAAGATGCTGGCCATATGCGACTCCAATACGGACGAGCTGTTCATGACGCGCGTGTCGGGCCTGCTGGGCGAGCTGGAGGCGGGGGTGCCTGCGCGCTCGCCTGATGGCCGCACCCCGGCCGAGCAGCTGGAAGCCATTGGCCAGGCCCTGCGGCCGCAGATGGCAGAGTTTCGGCGCCTCTTTCGCGATGTGCTGCTGCCGGAGCTGGCCGCGGCAGGCATCCGCATCGTGTCCTACGCGGAGCTTACGCGGCCCGAGCGCCAGCACATGGATTCCTACTTCGAGCGCGAGATTTTCCCGGTGTGCACGCCGCTGGCCATCGACCCTTCGCATCCGTTCCCCTTCATCTCCAACCTGAGCCTGAACCTGGCCGTCGTGCTGCGCGATGTGGATGGCACGCGCCGCTTCGCCCGGCTCAAGGTGCCACCCTCGTTTCCCCGGCTCGTCCGTGTGGAGGGGACCCGCGGCCGAGAAGTGCGCTTCATCTGGATCGAGGACCTCATCCGCGAGCGCTTGACCGCGCTGTTCCCTGAGCTGACCATTGAGGAGGCGTCGGCCTTTCGCGTGTTGCGTGACGCCGACTTCGACGTGCGCGAGATCGAGGCGGGCGACCTGCTGGAGTGGGTGCGCGCAGGCCTGCAGCGGCGTCGCTTTGGCGAGGCCGTGGCGCTGGAGATTGACGTGCACACCAGCCCCGAGGTGTGCGCGCTGCTCAGCTCGAACCTCAGCCTGTCGCCCACCGAGGTGTATCCGCTGGATGGGCCGCTGGGTCTCACTGATCTGTGGCAGCTGCACGAACTGGACCACCCGGAGCTGAAGGACCCGGCCTTTGTGCCGCGGGTACCGGCCAGCATCACCGCCCAGCCCGACATCTTCTCGGCGATCCGCCAAGGCGACATCCTGCTGCATCATCCCTTCGATTCGTTTGATCCGGTGATCGCATTCATCGAGCAGGCGGCCAAGGACCCGGATGTGCTTGCCATCAAGCAAACGCTGTACCGTATCGGCTTGAAGTCGCCCATCGCCGAGGCGCTGCGCAGCGCGGTTGACAACGGCAAGCAGGTGGCCGTGCTGCTGGAGTTGAAGGCCCGCTTTGATGAAGAGAACAACATTGGTTGGGCCGAGGAACTGGAGCGTGCTGGCGTGCACGTGACCTACGGCTTTGCCGAGCTGAAGACGCACTGCAAGGTGGCTCTGGTGGTGCGGCGCGAGGCGCAGGGCATTCGACGCTACGTGCACATCGGCACCGGCAACTACAACCGCTCCACCGCGCGGCTGTACACCGATCTGGGGCTGTTCACCTGCCGCGAAGAGATTGGCGAGGATGCGTCGGACCTGTTCAACTTCCTCACCGGCTACTCGCACCAATCGACCTACCGTTCGCTGCTGGTGGCCCCGGTTACCCTCCGCGAGGGCTTACGCGACCGCATCGAGCGCGAGGTAGAGACGCACCGTCGCGGCGGCGGTGGGCACCTGATCTTCAAAATGAACTCGTTGGTGGACCCGCGACTGATTCAGCAGCTATACGGGGCGAGCCAGGCAGGCGTGCGAGTCGATCTCATCGTTCGCGGCGTCTGCTGCCTTCGGCCTGGCGTACCGGGCCTGAGCGAGGGCATCCGCGTGGTGAGTCTGGTGGGGCGATTTCTGGAGCACAGCCGCGTGTACTGGTTTCACAATGGAGGCGACGAGGAGGTGCTGCTCGGCAGCGCCGACCTCATGCCGCGCAACCTCGACTATCGAGTGGAGGTGTTGGTGCCAGTGGACGACGCCCACATCCGCGAGCAGCTCACCAGCATCCTACGGGGCTACTTGTGCGATACCGTGCAGAGCCACGATCTGCGACCCGATGGTGGCTCCAGCGAGGGCGGCGCACCCGGACAACGGCACGATATGCAGCGCTGGCTGGTAGAGCATCCACCCAGCGCATTGGACCACGCCCCCTGGTGCGCGGCAGAGCCAGCCCCCTCAGCAGGGAAGGATGTTGCTCGCGTTCACGATGGCTCCTCTGCCCGCTGACTGCAACGGCTAGATTGTCGAGATCGATGCTATCGCCGGCCGAAAGAAGCGCAGGCAGGGGCAGGCAGGGCAGCCGTGGCCGGCCGCCGGCATTGCCTGGTGCATCTCCTACATGCCTGGCCCGTGAGCAGCCGCTCGGATTGGCCGCATTATCCACACCCCGCTGCATAAAGGCCAGGAGGTGGCGGATTGAGGATTTGCGCGCCTGGTGCACGGTGGAGGCACCCAGACGCAACGGCAGTGGATAGCCCAGAGCGCCGCCCGGAAGTGCTGGGCAGCGTTGTGTGGAGCATCCTCGGCGCTGGCGCAGCCGAGCTGGAGGCGTCCACGGCCAGCCCTGAGTGGTGGACGGATGATGCGCGCCTGAAGGCAGTGCGCATTGCGCTGCGCCGGTTGCACGCCGCCGTGCAGGCGATTGGGCCGTACGCTCAGCCCCGGCAGGCGCGAGCGCTGGCGCGTGAGCTCCAGCTGCCGACGCAGGCGCTGGGCGCCGTGCGCGATTGGGACGTGCTGCTGGCCGAGCTCGCGAACGCCGTGACGGATGATGCCCGGCTTGCGCCGGCGCTGGATCGGGCGCGGGCGGAGCGTGCGGCTGCCCTGGCGGCCGCTCAGCGGCGCGTGGCCGGGGGCCGGCTGCGCCAGTTGCACTCGCACCTCTTCCGCTATGCCGCGACCTGCCTGCGCGCACCTGGCAAGGGCCTGGACCCTGTGCTGCGAGCAGTGCTCAAGGGTCGCTCTCAGCAGCTGGCCGAGCGTCTCGCCGCTCTGGACATGGCCAGCCAGCCCCACTCAACTGGCGCGCTGAGCACGGCCGGGCAGCCCGATTTCACCGAGCGCCAGCCCGACGGAGCCGGCGAGCCTAGCCGCGCGGGCGGCGAGCCCGAGTCCGCTGAGCCGAATCCGGCTGAAATCGACCTCGCCGGCCTGCCCGAGCT
>DATKQD010000064.1:0-11626 GCA_035532895.1 Chloroflexota bacterium | reverse complement strand
CCCTGCCGCCACCGTTGGCGTGCTCAATTGATGCGCGGGAGGAACCCAACGCCGGCCGCCGCGGCAGGTTGCCGGCCAAAGTTCCAGCAGCACCGTAAGCTCACGACTCGGCGGCCGGCCCTCCTTCGGCACGGAGCTGGCGCAGCAGGGAGATCATCTGCAGAGCAGCTTCAGCAGCTTCGCTGCCGCGGTTGAGCTTGCGACCGGATCGGTCCAGCGCCACCTCCAGACTGTCCGCGGCGATCACTTCGAACAACACCGGCAAGCGGTAGGTACGGCTCACCTCGGCCAGACCTCGCGCCACCTCCGTGGTCACGAGGTCCGCGTGGCGAGTCGATCCCTGAATCACGCAGCCGAGCGCGATGATGGCGTCGTACCGTCCGGCGCGCGCCAGCTCCGCGGCGACCAGCGGAATCTCATACGAGCCGGGCACCCAGATCAGCGTGAGGTCATCCTCGCCCAGGCCGTGTACGCGCAGCACCCCCAGCGCACCTTGCACCAGGCCGCTGGTGACGGCGTCGTTAAAGCGGCCAGCCACGATAGCTACGTGGGCCGCCTCAACCTCTTGCGGCCGGCCGGTGAGCTCGCGCACTAGACGTCGTCGAACAGATGGCCAAGCTTTAGCCGTTTGGTCATCAAGTAACCGGCGTTCACCTTGTTGGCGCGAATCTGCAATGGCACTCGCTCCACCACATGCAGGCCATAGCCCTCCAGGCCGACGATCTTGCGTGGATTGTTGGTGAGCAGCCGCATGTGGGTGACACCAACGTCCCGCAGAATCTGCGCGCCGATGCCGTAATTGCGCAAGTCCGGCGGAAAGCCCAGCGCCTCATTCGCCTCCACCGTGTCCTTGCCATGATCCTGCAACTCATAGGCCATGAGCTTGTTGGCCAGTCCAATGCCGCGCCCCTCTTGCCGCAGGTACACCAGCACGCCGCATTCGGCGGCCGCGATCTGCGTCATAGCCGCCTCCAGTTGCTCGCCGCAGTCGCAGCGGAGCGAGCCGAACACATCGCCTGTGAGGCACTCTGAATGCACGCGTACCAGCGGCTCGCCGATTTGCACGTCGCCGTGCACCAGGGCCACATGGGTGAAGCGATCCAGCAAGTTGCGGTAGCCCAGCGCGGTGAAATCGCCGAAAGTCGTGGGCAGGTTAGCCTGCGCGATGCGACTCACCAGCTTCTCGCTGGCCAGCCGGTACTCGATGAGCGCACCCACCGTGATCATCTTCAGGTTGTGGCGAGCGCAGAAGCCCACCAGGTCCGCCACCCGCGCCATGGTGCCGTCGTCTTTCATGATTTCGCACACGACACCCGCTGGGTACAGGCCTGCCATGCGGGCCAGGTCTACCGCGGCCTCCGTTTGACCGGCGCGGCGGATGACGCCACCCTCCATGGCCCGCAGGGGGAAGGTATGGCCCGGCCGCAGCAGGTCCTCCGGGCGCGTCGCCGGATCGATCAGTGCGCGAATGGTCTCGGCGCGATCATAGGCAGAGATGCCCGTGGTGGTGCGACCCCGGGCTTCCACGGAGACGGTGAAGGCCGTGCCCAAACGCGCGGTGTTCTCCTCCACCATCTGCGGCAGATGCAGCTCCTCCAGCCTCGCTTCCGTCATCGGCACGCAGATGAGCCCGCGGCCGTGGCTGGCCATGAAGGCGATGTCCGCCGGGGTGACCTTTTCGGCGGCCATGGTCAGATCGCCCTCGTTCTCGCGATCCTCATCGTCGCAAACCACCACCATCCGGCCCGCGCGAATTTCCTCAACAGCCTCACCGATCGAGGCAAAGGGGCTACCACCCATGCATCAACATCCTTCTTCCCGTAACGGATCAGCTTCGGCCGCGGCGAGCGGCAGCGGCGCACCTGAGGGCGCCGCGCCCTGGAGAAAGCGCTCCACGTACTTGGCCACCAGGTCCACCTCCACGTTCACCACCTCGCCAGCGAGCTTACTGCCCAACGTGGTGCGCGCCGCCGAATGGGGAATCAGCGCGATGCTGAAGCGCTGCGCGTCGCAATCCACCACGGTGAGGCTTACGCCATCCAGCGCAATGAAGCCTTTAGGCACCACGTAACGCAGCAGCCCCGGCGCGGCTTCGAACACCACTTCATCCTGCAGGCCGTTACGCGTGCGCTCCACAATGGTGGCGGTGCCATCCACGTGGCCCTGCACGAGGTGCCCGCCCAGCGGTGTGGCCATGGTGACGGCCGGCTCAAGGTCCACCCGGCTACCCGCGCGCAGCTGCCCCAGGTTGGAACGGGTGAGCGTTTCGGGCACAATGTCCGCGCTGAAGGTGCTGGCGCTGCACTCCACCACGGTGAGGCACACGCCATTCACCGCCACGCTGTCATCCACGTGCAGCGCCGGCGCAATGGCCGGCGCGCTCACCGTGAGCCGCGCGCCCTCGGGCGAAAGGCGCAGCTCAGCCACCGTACCCAGCTCCTGCACGATGCCGGTGAACATCAGCCTCGCCCCTGCCCGCTGCAGCTGGGCCGCCCTTGAAACAGCCAGTCGTCGCCCACCTGGCTGACGCGCGTCTCCCGCAGCGTCACCGCCTGGGCCGGATCCTCCACACCCAGCTCGCCAAAGCCTGGCAGGCCATTCCCGCCAAAGAGCTTGGCCGCCACAAACACGCTGAGACGGTCCACCAACCCGGCCCGCAGCAGGGCCGCATTCAGCCCGGCGCCGCCTTCCACCAAGACGTCGTTCACGCCGCGTCGCGCCAACTCGGCCAGCGCTTGCCGCAGGTCCACGCCTCCCTCCGCGCTCTGTGGCACCTCCACCCAGGACATGCCGCGGTCCATTTGTTCGGCGGCCGGCCGGGCTTCGGCGGCAGCCCTAATACCAGGCGGAACCATGACCAGCGCCCCCGGCAGCGGGCCGCCAAACAGCTTCAGCGCGGGATCCAGCCGGCCCGATGCGCTCACCACGACCCGCAGCGGCTGGCGACCATCGAGCTCCGGCGGGCGAACCGTCAGCTCTGGATCGTCCTGCCGGGCAGTACCGGCGCCCACCATCACGGCGTCGGCGATGTTCCTACGGGCGTGCACCCAGGCGCGGGCTGCCTCGCCTGTTATCCAGCGGGAATGGCCGCTGGCGGTGGCTGCGCGGCCATCGAGCGTGAGGGCAGCCTTCATTTCGATGAACGGCAGGCCAGTGGCCACCCGCTTGAGGAACGGCTCCGCAACCATCTCTGCCTCGGCGCCCAGCAGCCCCACATGCGTTTCGATGCCATGCTCACGCAAGAACCGCAGGCCAGCGCCGTTGACCAGCGGATTCGGGTCTTCCAGCGCGGCAAATACGCACGCTACGCCCGCCGCGGCGATGGCCGGCGCGCAGGGCGGCGTGCGGCCGGTGTGCGAACAGGGTTCGAGGGTGACGTACAGTGTGGCTCCGCGAGCACGCTCGCCCGCTTCATGCAAAGCCACGACTTCGGCATGGGGGCCTCCGGGTGGCGCGGTGCGGCCGCGGCCAACAACCTGTCCCTCGCGCACCAGCACCGCGCCAACGCTGGGATTGGGAGCGGTGCGGCCACGCGCCTGCGCGGCGAGCGCCAATGCCTGGCGCATGAAGGCTGTGTGTGCTGCTTCGTCTTCCATGGTGACAACCAAGCCAAACGGGGCAACCGCGGCACCCCGCCGGTCTGGGGTCTGCCCGAGACGCAGCGCGACTCCACCCGCCTTCTCACATCCGGACTGTCACCGTCGGCTCTGGAATCGCACCAGAATCATGGCCGCCGAGGCGGCCCCGTAGGCTTGCGCCTCATCGAGACGCTCACTACCGGTCGGGAATTGGCTTGTGGCCGCACCCTGCCCCGAAGGCCAGTTAGTTGAAAAGTGTACCACCCGAACTGTGGGGCCCTGATGACCTCGGCGGGTATGCGCCGGGCGGCGCCTACCTTCAACCTTCTACACTCCCAGTGGTGCGCCTGCTCCGCCTGCTCCCCGCGCTGATCGTGCTGCTGCTCGTGGCGGCCGTCACCTGGGCAGGCTTCACGCTCAGCAAAGCATCGACTCGCCCGCTGGCCCTCACCTCGGCGGCGCCGGGCAACGTGCTTATCCTGGGCTACGGCGGTGGCGCACATCCCGGTGCGGAGCTCAGCGACACCATGCTGCTGGTGGCCCAGGGCGCGCATGGCCCGGTGGACATCTCAGTGCCACGCGACCTGTGGGTGCAGCTGCCACCCAACTCCGGCCGCTACGCCAAAATCAACGCCGCCCTGCAGGAAGGCTACGACGCCGGCGGCCTGCCCGCTGGGGCGTCACTGTCGGTGCAGAAAGTGAGTCAGGTGGTGGGCTTGCCCATCGGCGGTTGGGTGCTGGAGAACTTCCAGGGCTTTCGCGACCTCATAGACGCCATGGGTGGGGTGGATGTCACCGTGCAGCGCGCCTTCACTGCGCAGTACCCCGTGAACGACAATCCCGCCATTAACGCAGCCTGGAAGACCATCCACTTCAACGCCGGCCCGCAGCACATGGATGGCGAGCGGGCCATCGAATTCGCCCGCGCCCGCTACTCCACCAACCCGCTGGAGGGAACGGACTTTGCGCGGGCCGCGCGCCAACAACTGCTGGTGGCCGCCATGCGCAGCCGGCTGCTGAGTCCAGCCGGCGCGCTGCGCTTCGTCCAGGTGACTTCCGCTATCTCGACGGCCATCACCACCAACCTGTCGGACACCGCTATGGCGCGCTTCGTGTGGCAGTTGCGCGGCAGCGCAACCAGGCACGTGACCATCGATACGTCAAACGTGCTGGTCGGCGCCCGCTCGGCCGACGGGCAGGACATCCTGCTGCCGCGCGGCAACAACTACGGGCTCATTGCCAGCTACGTCCAGCGCCAGCTGAGCTGAGTTGGCGAGCGGCTAAGCCAGCAGCCGCGATCCCTGGATGGCGAAGTGCAGGAGCTGCCAGTAGCCGGCGAGCTGACCCGGGCTGAACGACGGCGTCACGTGGTCCAGCGCGGCGCTGCGGATGAGCTGCACGCGCGATGGGTTCGCCTGTTGCAGCGCAGTGGCGTCGCCCGCGGGGAAGGCGAAATCGACCTCGGGCGCCACGAGCAGCACGGGCGCCTGGATTTGCTGGACCACGCCAAGCGGCGAGAAAGCGTTCAGCGCCTGGCGCGTGGGCGCAGGCAGGGCTGCCAGCAGCGCAGCAAAGCGGGCGGGGTCGCGATTGCCCAGGAGGCGCCACCAGGCCCGACCGCTGGCGCTGAGCGCAGCCGACGGTGGTGCCGTGTAGCCCCGCAGCGGATCCAGCGGAGATGATCGCGCCAGCGCCTGGAGCACGCGTTGGCGCGAAGGTGCGCTCCCCACCAGCGGTGCGGCCACCGCGCGCGCTACGTCGGCCTGCACCCAGGCGGCCATGGCAAAGGGCGCCAGGCGCCCGGCGGCGTTCGGCCCCATACCCGTGGTGGCCGCGCGCAACACATCGGCCAGGCTGGCGTAAGGGTCCAGGCCAATCACGCTGGCCACGGCGCCGCGATTGGCCGGCTCGGCCGCGGCGATCAACGCCAGCGAGGCCCCCACGCACACGCCCAGCAGCACCACACGCCCGCCACGGGCGTAACCCGAGGCGTGCAACCAGGCGATGTCGGCAGCGAGCGCGGGGAGTGCTCGGGCCGAGAGCCGCGTGTCCTTGAGGCCGGGCAGGTCCGGCACGTAGACCGCGTTGCCCAGCTCCGCGAGGGAGCGAGCAAAGCGCTCAATATCCGGGTCGCGCCACCCTTGTGGCACCTCGGTGCCGTTCACCAGCAGCACGCCCGGTCGCGAAGCGGACCCCACCGGCAGGTACAGCGCGCCCGTTTCAGCCGCGTCTCCCGCCGTGGGCAGGACCACCAGTCGCACTGGCGGCGACGGCAACAGGCGCTGCGCCCAGCCCTCCAGTCCCGGCGTGTTGCGCACCAGCACCGCCAGTGGCGCACCCAGCAGGGCAACCGCCCAGGCGACTGCCAGCACGGCCGCCAGCACTCCGCTGCCAACCAGTGAAGATCGCCAGGCCCTCATGCCCGCGCTCCCCGGCTCAGTGCGCGCTCCGTGGTTGAAACCGCCACCGTCGTAGTATCGAAGCACATAATGTTGGGTGAGCCGCTGTCCTGAGGGCGGTAGACAGGAGAATGAGGACCCCATGACTGAAAACACGAACGAGACGCCGCTGATTTCGCGGCGCAGATTGATGCAGCTCGGTGGCTTGAGCGCATTGGGCTTGCCCCTGCTGCTGGAGGCCTGCGGCACGGCCGCGGCACCGGCCAACTCGAGCGCCGCGTCCGGCGCTAGCGCCAGCTCACCCGCGAGCAGCCCCAGCAGCCCCAGCAGCGCTGGCGCGCCGGCCTCGGGCGGCAGCGCTGCGCCCAAGGCACAGCCCTTCCCCACCTACGCGGCCATCCAGGGCGGCCCCAAGCCCGACTACCACAGCAGCGATCCACGCATCACGGATGGCTTCGACAACTATCCCGCCAATCCTGCCAAGTTCATGACGGGCGCGGCACCCGGCACGGGCGCGAAGATGGACGTGTTCATCGCCAATCTCTACCCACCGCCCACCCCATACGACCAGAACCCCACCTGGAAAGCTATTAACAAGCAGCTCAACGAAAACGTCCAGATGAACATGGTCTCAGCTCGGGACTTCAACACCCGGCTGGCCACGGTGATGGCCGGGGGCAATCTCCCCGATACGCTGTTCATGATTGGCGGCGTGGGCGGGGCACCCGGCTTCGGCAGTGGCTTCCCAGTGCAGTTCCTCGAAACCCAGTGCTCCGATCTCACGCCCTACCTCGCGGGCAGCGCGGCGAAGGACTACCCCAACCTGGCGGCCATCCCCACGTATTCGTGGCGTACCTCGGTGGCCGCCGGCAAGCTCTACGGCATTCCCATCCACCGCTACCTGCCCACCTTCTGGTTCTTCGCAAACTCCGATGTTTGGAACAAAGAGGTGGGCGCCACTACCGTGCCCAAGGACGCGGCCGACTTCAAGAAAATCCTCCAGCAGCTGAACCAGCCCAAGGCCAACCGCTGGGCGATTGGGAACTATGTCAGCTCCGTCAACTACGGCCTGGTGGGTTACGCGGAGATGTTCGGCGCGCCCAACAACTGGCGGCTGGACTCCAGCGGCAAGCTCACCAAGAACTACGAAACGGAAGAGTACAAAGCTGCCGTCGGCTACTTGAAGGATATTCTGTCCAGCGGCCTGATGCCGCCCGATGTGAGCACCGGCAAGAACTCGCGGGACGACTTCATCGCCGGCAAGTTCGTGACGTCGGTCGAGGCGTTCGGCCAAGGTTTCAACGACTTCTGGCGCCGAGGGCTGCTCCAGAAACCGGCCACCCACTTCAGTATGATCACCCCGTTCGCCTCGACCGCCGGCGCCAAGCCCGTGCACTACTTCAGCGGCGGCTTGATCGCCGTCAACGTCCTCAAGAAGGCCGCTCCGGCCCGAATCAAGGAGATACTGCGCGTCATGAACTGGCTGGCCGTGCCCTTCGGCACCCAGGAGGATGTGCTGCTGAGCTATGGCTTGAGCGGAGCGGACTACACGCTCGATGCCAAGGGCAACCCGAATCCCACCAAAGTGGGGCTGTCGCAGGCGGCCTACGTGCCCAGGCACTACATTTGACACCACCCCTTCGTGTGGTATCAGGCCGGTTTGCCCGGTTATGCCAAAGCGTCGTTTGAGTACGAGCAGCAGCTGGTGAAGGTGGGTATCGATGATCCCACCATCGGCTTCCTCTCGCCCACCAGCTCCACCAAGGGTGTGGTAGCCAACAACACCTTCTCGGATGGCATCAACGACCTGCTCACGGGGCGGCGGCCGCTAACAGACTACGACCAGCTGGTGAAGGACTGGCGCAATTCCGCCGGCGACCAAATTCGCAAAGAGCTGCAGGACGCCATGGCCGCGGCGAAATAGTCGCGGCCATGCGAACGAAGGATTAGGATTCACTCATGCTTACTGTTGAAGAGAACACGCTCATCAGCCGCACCGGTCCAGGCTCGCCCATGGGGGAACTGTTTCGCCGATTCTGGGTTCCCGCCTTCCTGAGCAGCGAGCTGGATGCTCCTGATGGCGCGCCGCTGCGCACGCGTCTGCTGGGCGAGGATCTGGTCGCCTTCCGCGATACCAACGGGCAAGTGGGCCTGGTAGAGGCGTTCTGCCCGCACCGGCGCGCGCCGCTGTTCTTCGGGCGCAATGAGGAATGCGGGCTGCGCTGCGTGTATCACGGCTGGAAGTTCGATGTCTCAGGGGCGTGCATCGACATGCCCAGCGAGCCACCCGAAAGCAACTTCAAGGACAAGGTTCGCGTGAAGGCCTACCCCACCTTCGAGACAGGCGGCCTGGTGTGGGCCTACATGGGGCCACCGGAAAAGCAGCCCAGCCGCCCGCCATTCATCGAATGGACGGAACTGCCGCCCTCCCGCGTGCGGGTCAGCAAGTGGTTCCACGAGTGCAATTACCTGCAGGGCATTGAAGGTGATATTGACACCGCGCACATCGGCTTCCTGCATCGCGACACGCGTCCTCGGCCAGGACCAGGCGTGTGGCAAACGCAAAACGCGCGCGACAACGAGCTGCGCCGCAAGGCCGATCGCTTCCCTCGTCTCACGGTGATGGAAACGGACTACGGCCTGGTGTACGGCGGCCGGCGAGCCACCGAGGACGGCCTGTACTACTGGCGCCTCACCCAGTGGATGCTGCCCGGCTTCTCGCTCATTCCCGCCCCCGTTTCGGCGCGCGGCGGCACGGCGTGGATCCCGGTGGACGATCAGCACTGCGTGCGCTACAACATCGGCCTCAATCCGGACGCCGATTTCGACGCGACCGCGCTGGGCGGCAGCCTGACCAGCAGCCCAACCCAATTCACCCTGCCGGACGGAACCGTGATCGACACCATGATCCCGCCCGGCACCAAAGCCAACACCTACGGGCTCGATCGCGCTGCGCAACGGGCCGGCAGCTACAGCGGAATCGAAGGCATTCCCATGCAGGACAAGGCGATGATCGAGGGCATGGGCTACCTGTGCGACCGCTCACAGGAGCACCTGGGCACCACCGACCTGGCGGTTATCGCCATGCGCCGGCTGTTCCTGCGGCTGGCGCGAGAGCTGCAGCAGGGTATCGAGCCGGTTGCTCCCAGCAAGCCGGAGCTGTACCGCGTGCGCCCGCTGGACATCCTCTCGCCCGAACCCGAGCTGGAAGGCGTCCTCCGAGAGCACGGCCAAAAGACGCGCGTCCCGGCCTGAGCCGGGCGCCGCGGCCGAGGTGCCCAGGTGCATTCCCACGGGGAACGCTTCTGTGCCCCGATGAGCAAAATCAGGCACGAAGAGCTGGCCGGGTGGAGCGCCGTGGCGCTGTGCGCGGTGTCGACAGGGGCAGTGGAACTGCGCGTAAAGGCGCCTAACCACATGCGTACACTTCGGGGTGAAATGGCCCGCGAGAACCAGCGGTCTCTGATACACCGCGGTCCGAACAGCCTGCCGCGCGTCTGTCGGCCGTCTGAAATCGGCTGGGCCAGGCGCTCACATGGGTAGCCTCCCGGCGCTGCCCTCGACCGACGCCGCCTTTCGCGAGCTGCTCGAATCCGCCCCGGACGGCATCATTATGGTCGATGCTCAGGGGCACATCGCCCTGCTGAACCGGCAGGCGGAAAAACTGTTTGGCTATCAGCGCGAAGAGTTGCTCGATACGCCAATAGAAGCCTTGCTGCCGGATCGGTTTCGAGTGGCCCATGTGCATTGGCGCGAGGCCTACCAACAGAGCCCGCGCACCCGTCCAATGGGCGCGGGTTTAGAGCTCTGGGGAAGGCGGCGTGACGGTAGTGAGTTCCCCGTGGAGATCAGCCTCAGCCCCATGGCGCTCGACGGCAGCAGCTACGTGATCAGCGTCATCCGCGACGTCACCGAGCGTAGGCTGCTCGAGCACGAGCGCGAGGGGCTGCTGGCTTCGGTGACGTTAGTCCTCGATGGAGTCAGTGACGCGGTGGTGGCACTGGATGGCCATGGCAACCTTACCCGGGCGAACGCCGCGGCGTCTGCCCTGCTGGGAGCGGCCGAGTCTGAGCTCCTGCATCGGCCGGCGCGCGAGGTCTTTCACTGGGAGGACGAGGCCGGCCGATTGCTGGACGAGGACGAGTACATCTTCCAGCAAAGCCTGTCGAGCGGCCAGCTCGCGACCGCGAACAACCGCTACTTCCGGAAGCCCGACGGCAGCCGCATTCCGGTGGCCGTCAGCTCTGCGCCGGTAGCCACCAGGGATCACGGGGCGGAGATGGTGGTTCAGGTCATCCGCGACATCAGCCGGGAGCGTGAAATCGAGGAGCTCAAGAACCAGATCATCTCACTGGTGTCGCATGAGCTGCGCACGCCGATTGGCCACATCAAAGGCTTCTCCAGCAGCCTGCTCGATCCCGAAGTTGAGTGGGACGCGGCCACCCAGCGCGACTTCATCACCGAGATCGACCGCGAAGCCGACCGTCTGTCGGCGCTGGTGCGCGACCTGCTGGATATGTCCAAGATTGAGTCGGGCACGGCCGTTGGCGAGAAGGTTGCGGTCAGCCCGGCGGCTGTGACGCGGCAGGCGCTGAAAGACGTCGAGAACGCGACTGCCCAGCATCGTCTACTCGACTGCGTCAGCGACGAGCTGCCGTATGTGCTGGGAGATGCCGGGCAGCTGGAACGTGTCATTGGCAACCTCATTGAAAACGCCGCCAAGTACTCGCCCGCCGGCACAGAAATCCGGATCGATGCTCGGCTGGCCGACGGCATGATCCAGTGGTCGATCAGCGACCAGGGGCCCGGCGTGCCAGTCGAATACCGACAACGCATCTTTGAGAAGTTTGTGCGTATTCGGACTGCCGCCCAGCGCGTGCCTGGGACCGGTCTGGGCTTGCCCATCTGCAAGGGCATCGTCGAAGCGCACGGCGGCAAGCTGTGGCTGGACTCGCCACCGCAACCCGGCTCGCGGTTCTCGTTTACGATCCCATGTGCTGCGATCTGACGTTCGGAATTCTTTCCTCGAAGTTGCGGCGCTGTTTAGGCCGCGTTTAGGGTCTGGCAGGCATCATTCGCCCAGGGAGAATAATGATCGCCACCGGAGAACATCTGCTGAAACGGACCTTCGACGCTCCGGATGAAATCCGGCAAGTAGGCACCGGCAAGGCTGACGTGCTCCGCCTCGGCGATGTGAGTATGATGCGCTTCAGCTTGCCCGTTGGCTGGAAGTGGTCGCGGCACGTAAAGCCGCTGGCCAAGACGCCAAGCTGCCAGGCCCGTCATGCCCAGTACGTCGTCTCCGGCTACATCCACGTTGTGATGGACGACGGCTCCGAGTTGGACTTCGGGCCTGGGGACGTTGCGTTCATCCCGCCCGGGCACGACGCCTGGGTGCTGGGCTTGCGCCCCTTTGTGGCCATCGACGTGACCGCCGGTGAAAAATGGACCCAGGCTGTCGCCTCGAGCCTCGCCACCCCATGATTGACGCCGTAGACCGCGTACTGTTGGCGCGCATCGCCAAGCAGGCGATGCTCGATTACGGGCTCCTCGCCGACGTTCCACCCGCCGCCCAAGCGCAAGCCGGCGAAATGTCCGAGCAGCCGGGGGAGAGTGGCCCAGGCGTGGTGGATCTGCGGCACCTCCCGT
>DATKQD010000063.1:0-6646 GCA_035532895.1 Chloroflexota bacterium | reverse complement strand
GGCCGCGGCTTTCTCGCCCTCATCGCGCATGGTGTTCTCCACGTCCAGGCGCGCCTTCGCCACCAGCTCCTCGATGCGTCCGGGATGGATGCGCCCGTCCACAATGAGCTTGGTCAACGCCTGGCGAGCCACTTCGCGCCGTACCGGATCGAAGCCGGAGAGGATGACCGTATCCGGCGTGTCGTCGATGATGAGGTCCACGCCCGTGGCCGCTTCCAGAGCGCGAATGTTACGCCCTTCGCGGCCGATGATGCGGCCCTTCATATCCTCGCTCGGCAGCGGCACCACCGACACGGCGCTCTCAGACACTTGATCCGAGGCGTACTTCTGGATGGCCAGCGCGATGATCTTGCGCGCCTTCTGCTCGCCTTCCTCTTTGGCTTCGAACTCAATCTCGCGGACGCGCTTGTTGGCCTCGACGCGCACTTCCTGCTCGATGTTGGACAGCAACTGGGTTTTGGCTTCTTCGCGGGTCATGCTGGCCACGCGCTCCAGTTCCTTCACCTGTTCCAGGCGCTTCAGTTCCATGGCCTCGTGCAGTTCTTCGGTTTCCTGCTCTTTGGCGGTGATGTTGCGCTCGCGCTTGTCCAGCGCCTCCAGCTTGCGATCCAGGTTTTCTTCTTTTTGGGAGAGGCGGCGCTCCGTGCGCTGGCTCTCGGAGCGGGCTTCCCGAGCCTCGTTCTCAGCCGCCGCGCGCACCTTCAGCGCCTCATCCTTGGCCTGCAGCAGGATGTCCTTTTCTTGCGCCCTCGCCTCGGCCAGCAAGGTCTCGATCTTGGCGTTTGCCTCGCGTTCGAGGCTGTCGCTACGGGCGCGCTTCAGCGCCAGGCCGCCGCCGAAGCCGGCCACACCGACCACGACGGCGACAAGGATGAACAGAGCAATGGTCACCTTTCCCTCCTCCGCGCAGAGGCATGCCTGTTCTGTTCCGTGGGCCGGGCAGGACCAGGTCTAGGAGAATGGCGAGGTATCGTCGCCCTTCAGCACGACTGCTCGAGAATTTGGCGCTCCGAGAGCTCCAAAAGCCGCCAATAAGGCCGCCACATGTTCCACCGAAAAGACTCAGACAGACTTCTGCCTAAGATAAGAATTCTTCGCGAGCTCCGCCCTGGGTACCGATCCCAGAACGAACGTTCAGCTACGTTGACTATAAAGACGGACAGATTGGCATGTCAAGGAACATGCCCATCCTGGTCGTTTCGAACGCCCAAGCTGCCGTGACCAGGGTCCTCTCGCCGCTGCCCGCGGAAGATGCGGTATGGTCTTTTGGTAATGCCCACGGAGAGGCGCGGCGGCCCGCCGGATGAGCGTGGTGTGCCGGCAGCCGGCGCGGGCACCACGGCCGCGCCTTCGCTCGCCGAGGAGGTGCCAGCCGAAGAGCCCCGGCGGCGCCGCAGGCGGGCACCTCGCGTGGAGAGGCTGGCGCCGCTCCCCGTGCTGCCGGTGCGGGACACCGTGCTCTTCCCGCATGTGGTGGTGCCGCTGTTCGTGATGCGCGATCGTTCGGTGCGCGCCATCGAGGAAGCCATGGGGCGCGACCGCGCCATCATCGTGGTTGCTCAGCGCGACCCCGAGCAGGAGGACGTGCAGCCCGGCGCCTTGTACGACGTGGGTACCGAGGCGGTGATTGGCCGCCTGCTGAAGATGCCTGATGGCACCACCAGTATCCTCGTGCAGGGCCAGCGGCGCGTGCGGCTGGAAGCGATGCAGCAGTGGGAGCCGCACATTCGCGCGACCTCCGCGGTGGTGCCGACGGCCGTCGAGAAGACCACCGCTGTTGAAGCGCAGATGCGGGCGGTGCTGGCCCTCTTCGAGAAGTGCGTCCAGCTCAGCCATTCTCTCCCCAACGATGCCTACGTGGCAGCCATGAACATTGATGAGCCCGGCTGGCTGGCGGATCTCATCGCCTCTACGCTGGAGCTCAGCGTCGCCCAGCGGCAGGCCATTCTCGAAGCATTCGAGCCCTCTGTGCGGCTGGAGCGCGTGAGCATCCTGCTGTCCAAAGAGCTGGACATTCTGGAGCTGGAGAACAAGATCCATACCCAGGTGCAGCAGGAAGTGGATCGCACCCAGCGCGAGTACTTCCTGCGCGAGCAGATCAAAGCCATCCAAACCGAGCTTGGCGAGGCCGACCCCCTCACGCGGGACATCACGGAGCTGCGCGAGCGGATCGAGTCCGCCGGCCTGCCGGATGAAGCCAAAGAGAAGGCCGGCCGCGAGCTGGACCGGCTGGCGGCCATGCCGGCTATGTCGCCCGAAACCGGCATCATTCGCACCTATGTGGAGTGGCTGGTCAGCCTGCCCTGGACGGCTCGTACCGAGGACCACCTCGACGTGGCCGACGCCGAACGCGTTCTGGACGAGAATCACTACGGCCTGGCGAAGGTGAAGCAGCGCATTCTGGAGTACATCGCCGTGCGCCAGCTGGCGCCCAACACCCGCAGCCCCATTTTGTGCTTCGTGGGGCCGCCCGGCGTGGGCAAAACCAGCCTGGGCAAATCCATTGCGCAGGCATTGGGCCGCAAATTTGCCCGCGTCTCCCTGGGTGGCATCCGCGACGAAGCCGAGATCCGCGGCCATCGGCGCACCTACGTGGGTGCGTTGCCCGGCCGTATTGTTCAGACCATGCGCACGGTGGGGACGGTAAACCCGCTGTTCATGCTGGATGAGATCGACAAGATTGGGACGGACTTCCGCGGCGATCCGTCGTCCGCGTTGTTGGAAGTGCTGGACCCCGAGCAAAACGCGACCTTCTCGGACCACTATCTCGAAGTGCCGTATGACCTCTCGCAGGTGCTGTTCGTGACCACCGCCAATGTGCTCGACCCCGTGGTGCCGGCCCTGCGCGATCGCATGGAAGTGATTGAGCTGCCCGGCTACATTGAGGAAGAGAAGATTCACATTGGCCGGCAATTCCTGGTGCCGCGCCAGCTGGCCGAGAACGGGTTGCAAACCCAGAACCTGCATTTTTCGGATGCCGCGCTGCGGCGCATCATCCGCGAGTACACGCATGAGGCGGGTGTGCGCAACCTGGAACGCGAGATCGGGTCAGTGTGCCGCAAAACCGCACGCCTGATTGTGGCCGGCAACGCCGTGCCCCGACTGGTAGCAGGCACCAGCGTGGAGAAATACTTGGGTCCGCCCAAGGTTTTCTGGGGCGCCGCCGAAGAGCACGATGAAGTTGGCGTAAGTACGGGTGTCGCCTGGACGGAAGCCGGGGGCGACCTGCTGGCTATTGAAGTTACCCTCATGGCGGGCAAGGGCAACTTGCAGCTCACCGGCCAGCTGGGCGACGTGATGCGCGAATCCGCGCAGGCGGCGCACAGCTATGTGCGATCGCGCGCAGTGGAGCTGGGCATCGACGCGCCCTTCTGGGAGCAGCTGGACATGCACATCCACATCCCCGCCGGCGCTATTCCTAAGGACGGCCCCTCCGCTGGCATCACCATGTGCCTGGCCATGATCTCGGCCCTCACCCACCGGCCAGTGTCACGCGCGGTGTGCATGACCGGTGAAATCACGCTGCGCGGCCGGGTGCTGGCAGTGGGCGGACTCAAGGAGAAGGTGCTGGCGGCCCACCGGCAGGGCCTGCGGACCTTCATCCTGCCCCGCAAAAATGCGAAGGACCTGCAAGAGATCCCCAAAGATGTGCTGGCGCAGATGCGCTTCCTGTACGTCGATCACATGGATGAAGTGATCGCCGCGGCATTGCTGCCCGCCCAGCCCGGGACTCCCCACCCCCGCGCGAAGAAGCGGCCGGCAGCGGCGGGTGCCAGCCGGGCCGCGCGGCCTCTTGCGCCCGCCCCTGTCCCGACGCCTCAGCCGGCGGCCAGCCAGGTGGGCGCGGCTAGCTGATGGCGCTGGTCGTTCAGAAATACGGCGGCAGCTCGGTGAAAGATGCCGCCCGGATCCGGGCAGTGGCCCAGCGGGTGGCCGCGCGCGCGGACGCCGGCAATCAGCTGCTGGTGGTGGTGTCCGCCATGGGCGACAGCACCGACGAGCTGATCGAATTGGCGCGGCAGATTACCGCCCGCCCTCAGCCACGTGAGATGGACATGCTCATGGCAACCGGCGAGGTCATCTCCTGCACGCTGGTGACGATGGCCCTGCACGATATGGGCTATCAGGCGGTGGCCCTCTCGGGCCCACAAGCGGGCATCCGCACCGACGCCTTTCACACCAAGGCCAAGATAGCCGCCATCGAGCCCGGCCGGGTGAGTCGGGAACTGGACGCCGGGCGCATCGTGGTGGTGGCAGGCTTCCAGGGCCTGACCGACGCGGATGACGTGGCCACCCTGGGCCGCGGGGCCTCGGACCTTACCGCGGTGGCACTGGCCGCCCGGCTGAGGGCCAGCGCCTGCGAGATATACACCGATGTGGATGGCATCTACACGGCGGATCCTCGCTTGGTGCCGGAGGCACGGAAGCTGGACAGCATTTCTTTTGAAGAGATGCTCGAGATGGCGCAACTGGGCGCAAAGGTCATGCAGCCTCGAGCCGTGGAACTGGGGCAGATACACCACATGCCCATCACGGTGCGCTCCAGTTATAACGACCGGGAAGGGACGATCATCGGAGTGGAGAACGTCAACAAAGTCACGGGCATTGCGCACGATACTGATGTCGCGAAGCTCACGCTGGTGAGCGTGCCGGATCGGCCAGGCGTGGCCGCGCAGTTATTTGCCCCGCTGGCCGCTGCTGCCCTCAGCATCGACACCATCGTGCAGAACGTCAGTCACGACGGTGTAACGGACATTTCGTTCACGGTGGCCGAGACTGACCTGGAGCATGCCCGATCGATTACCGAGCCCATCGCACGGGAACTGGGCGCGGGTCAGGTGATCGCCGCCACGGAAATGGCCAAGGTGTCCATCGTGGGCACGGGCATCCAGAACAGCCCCGGGTACGCGGCCCGCATGTTTGCCGCTATGCACGAAGCCGGCATCAACATCGACATGATCAGCACATCCGAGATCCGCATAACCGTACTGATCAATCGCGCCCAGGTCACACCGGCCGTGCGCGCCCTGCACCGAGCGTTTCGTCTCGATACGGCCTGACGCGCTAACGGTCATACGATCCTGCTGTTTCGTGTGTTTGCGCCGGTTCCCTGGTAGAATCGCCGGCGGGACAGTCGGCGGCCGCTCGTCGTCGCGGGCGGGGCGTGGGTTCGACGGTGGAGGGTACGAGTGTCAACGAGGAGCGGAGACATGATGGATCAGGGGCCGCAATCCTTCTGGCAGCGCATGCAGTTTCGCATGGCGGCCAACCTCATCGGCGTGATGGCCATTCTGCTCATCCTCTACACCGTAATCGACGGCGTGTCGGTTAAGCGCGTCACTGAAGATGTGCTGTCGCTGGCCTTTCTGGGCGTGGCAACCTGGTTCATCGTGGCGCGGCTGGCGGAGCCTGTGCGCACCATGTCCGGCATGGGGCGCAGGCTGAGCAACGAGGACCTGCGCCAGCTCACCAGTGAAATGCGCCGCACCGCCAAGGGCGATCTCACCGGTAGCCTGCGCTTTACCAGCGAACCATACAAATATCGCGCGGCCGATGAGCTGGGCGCATTAGCCGGTGCCCTCAACGGCATGCTGGGCGAGTTGCGCGAATGTGGCGATGCCTACGCTTCCATGACCGGCGACCTGCGGGGTCTCATCCACCAGGTGATGGCCTCCTCCAAAACTGTCAAGGGCGCCAGCCAGGGCCTCACGTTGGCGACGAGCGATGCTATCCTGGCCGCCACCAACATCTCCGCCCGGGTGAACGACGTGGCCCAGCGCTCGGCCGAAGGCCAGCGCCAACTGGAGGACGCCTCGGTGGCGGTACGCCAGCTCACGGCTTCTGTGAACGCCGTCACCTCAGGCATGACTGAGATGGCCATGTCCATCCGGCAGGTGGCCAGCAACGCCGAGGCGGTGGCACGCGCCTCCGACGCGGCGGATCAGGCTGCGCGCAATGGTGGCCTGCGGGTGAGCCAGACCATTGGCCGCATGAATACGTTCAAAGTGTCCTTCGCGCGCTCTACGCAGCAGATTCAGGACCTGGGCCAGCACTCCAGTGAAATCGGCAGCGTGGTGGCCACCATCAACGACATCGCCGAGCAAACCAACCTGCTGGCGCTGAACGCCGCCATTGAGGCGGCCCGTGCCGGCGAGCACGGCAAGAGCTTTGGCGTCGTCGCTGCCGAGGTGCGGAAACTGGCCGAACGCTCGTCGCGGGCGACCAAAGAGATCGAGTCGCTCATCCTGCGCGTGCAGAGCGGGATAAGCGAGGCGGTGGCCGTGATGGAGCAGGGCGCCAAGGATGTGGACGAGAGCACGCTCGAAGCCACCAATGCCGAGGCGGCGCTGGATGAGATTATCCACGCCGTACGTGCCACGAATAATCAGATTCAGGACATCTCCGAAGCGGCGGAGGAGATGACCGCGCAGAGCGATCTCACCCTCGACACCATTCAACAAGTGGATCGTCAGGCCACCCTCGTCGCCGAAACAGTGGATCAGGTGGCCGTCATCTCTCAGGAGGCGGCGGTCAACAGCGGTGGCGTGGTGGAGTTAGCGCGGGACATGCTCTCGCGCATCGACGGCATGGCCGCATCGGTGAAATCGCTCGTCGCTATGGCCGAGGCGCTGGACAGCGAGACCTC
>DATKQD010000062.1:0-3903 GCA_035532895.1 Chloroflexota bacterium | reverse complement strand
TCGCTGCTGACTTGCCGCAGGGTGCGGCCCTGCAAAAGTGTTGGCGCGCCACAGGCAAAGTCCACTACCTCAATGCCGCGACGGATCTCGCCCCTTGCCTCGTCCAGCGTTTTCCCATGGTGGCGCGTGACAATCGCCGCGAGATCGTTCAGGTGGTCTTCCAGCAGCGCCTTGTAACGAAACAGCAGCCGAACGCGTTCGATCAGGGGCGTAGCGCTCCACAGAGGAAACGCTCGGGCAGCCGCTGCCACCGCCGCCGCCACTTCTTCCGAACCAGACAGGGGGACGTGGTCCACCACCTCACCCGTAGCGGGGTTGTAGATGGGCAGCGTGTCTCGGTCAGCTGCCTGCCACACCGAGCCTACAAGATTGGGGACCACGGTGAGTGCCATTGTAGGCACCAGGTGAACCCGTGAACAGGGTAATCCCGGCTGGCTGGGGTAGGATAGCCGGGCGATGGTTGACGGATTGATGCGGGCCGCCGTGCTGGCTGCCCCACACGAGCCGCTGCGGATAGAGCAGGTTCCGGTGCCCAGCCCACGGGCGGGCGAAGTGCTGGTGAAAGTGGCGGCGTGCGGCGTGTGCCACACCGATCTGCACGTGATCAAGGCCGAGGTGGCCTTCCCTACCCCTTGCGTGTTAGGACACGAAATTGCCGGAACGGTGGCGGCGCTGGGGCCCGGAGTAAGCGGCCCGGCGGTGGGCACCCAGGTGGTGTGCGCCTTCATCATGCCCTGCGGAACCTGCCGTTACTGCGCTCAGGGTCGAGATGACCTGTGCGAGACGTTCTTCGCCATGAACCGGCTCAAGGGCACGCTCTATGACGGCGAAACTCGGCTGCGGCGGAGCGACGGATCGCCGCTGTGGATGTACTCCATGGCCGGCCTGGCGGACTACGCGGTCGTGCCGGCTACAGATGTCTTTCCGTTGCCCGCGGGCGCTCCTTTTGAAGACGCGGCCATCCTCGGTTGCGCGGCGTTCACCGCCTATGGGGCTGTTCGGCACAACGCGGAGATCCGGCCTGGCGACAGCGTTGCCGTCATCGCGGTGGGCGGCGTGGGCCTGAACCTGATTCAGGTGGCGCGGGCATTCGGGGCAAATCCTGTCATCGCCGTGGACATCCAGGAGGCCAAGCTGGACATGGCGCGCAGGTTGGGGGCCACGCACACCGTCAACGGCAGCCGCGGGAACGCGGTGGCTGCCGTGCGCGAGCTCACGGGTGGCCTGGGCGTCAACGTTTCGTTTGAAGCGCTGGGGCGGCCGGAGACGTTTATTCAGGCCAGTGAAGTGCTGCGCGACGGTGGCCGGATGGTGGCCATCGGCATAGCGCCTGGCACGACCACCGCTCCGCTGGAGATCACCCGCCTGGTACGACGTTCGCAGCGCGTCATCGGCTCCTACGGTGCGCGCACGCGGAGCGACATGCCGGCGCTGCTGAACCTCGTGGCGCAAGGCAGCGTGCAGCCCAGCGCCGTGATCAGCCGCCGCATCTCTCTGGAAGAGGCCGACCAAGCCTACCGCGACCTTTCCGCGGGCCAAATGCTGGGTCGCGCCCTCGTGGTTATGGAGCAATAGACCGTCCGGAAGGCTCGGCGGGGCCTCGGGTGCGCCGATATCTCAGGCAAGTGACTTCGGCGCTTGCCGGTCGGGCGCAACCGCGAGCTTCATACGCGAGCCGGCGACCATCCCCCATAATGGGGGCATGAAGCGCAGCACGTCCCGCATTCTCACCACGCATACTGGCAGCCTGCCTCGCCCGCCCGACCTGGTGCAGGCACTGGTCGATCTGGACGACGGCAAGCCGGTGGATGCGACGATGCTCGCCACGCGAGTGAAGTCGGCGGTGGCCGAGGCCGTTCGACATCAAGCTGACGTTGGCGTAGACGTGGTGTGTGACGGCGAGATGGGCAAGATGGTCTACGCCACGTATGTCAAGGAGCGACTCACCGGCTTTGAGGGTGAGACTCAGCCCTTCTTCCGCCAATCGCCGGAGAATATCGATTTCCCAGAGTTTGCTGAGCGACGGTTCGCGCCGTCGGGCACGCGCCCGCTGTTCAAGCGGCCGGCCTGCAACGGGCCAATCAGCCTCAAGAACAACCAGGACGTGCGAACCGACATCGCCAATCTTAAGGCCGGCCTGCAAGGCGTGAAGGTCGAGGACGTGTTCATGAGCGCGGCGTCGCCCGGGGTGGTGGGCGTGTTCCTGGCCAACGAGTACTACCCCACCTACGAGGAATACGTGCACGCCATTGCCGCCGCCATGGCCGATGAGTATCGCGCTATCACGGATGCAGGCTTCGTGCTGCAGCTGGATTGCCCCGACCTGGCCATGGGGCGCAACATGGGCTATGCCAGCCGCACTCAGGAGGAGTTCCTGCGGTTTGCCGAGCAGAACGTTGAAGCGCTGAACGAGGCCATCCGCGGCATTCCACGCGAGCAGGTGCGCATCCATCTCTGCTGGGGTAACTACGAAGGACCCCACAACCACGACATTCCCCTGCGCGACATCATCAACATCGTCTTCAAAGCCAACGCGGCGGGCATCTCCTTCGAGGCCTGCAACCCCCGGCACGATCACGAATGGGCGCTCTTCGAAACAGTGAAGCTGCCGGCCGATACGCTGCTGATTCCGGGCGTCATCGATTCCACCAACAACTTCGTCGAGCATCCGGAAGTGGTGGCCCAGCGGATCACCCGGCTGGCCAAAGTGGTGGGCCCAGAGCGGGTGATGGCAGGCTCGGATTGTGGCTTCGGCACCTTTGCCGGCAGCAACATCGTGGATGCGCGCATCACCTGGGCCAAGCTGGCGGCCATGGCCGAAGGCGCCGCCATCGCCTCCAAGGCCCTCTACGCCTGAGATGGAGTCGCGGGACCTGAACCTCAGGCCGCCGGGCAGGTAGCCGCCGCTATGGCTCTGATCCAGTTGGACGTCACCAGCTCGCCGTTCGAGGCTGGGCGAGCATTTGGCGAGGTGGGCGCCTACGAGGAGCTGCGTGGCGAGGCGAGCTTTGCGATCGATCCACGCCTGCCGCAGAATCAGCCCATCACGGACCTGCTCCTGGCGCCCACGGACGCCAATCATCGGGTGCGCTGCACGGCGGATGTGCACATCCTGCGGCCGCGGGTTGGCGGCAGCCGCATCCTTCTGCTGGATGTGGTGAACCGCGGCAGCCCTATTGCCGCGCGCTTCACCAGCGACGACTTCCTGCCACCGGGCACCGATGCCGGCTCCGGCAGCGGCTGGCTCTTTGAGCGCGGCTACACCATCGTCTGCTGTGGCTGGCAGCACGACGTGCCGCGCGGCGATGGGCGCTTTGGCCTTACAGCTCCGGAGGCGAAACAAGCCGGGCAGCCTCTGAGTGGTCGAATCATGAGTGTCCAGCAGCCTCCTGAGAACGCAGAGACACTGCCAATTGGCAGCTCCAGCGGCGCCACGGGCCTGCAGCACGTAGCCTACCCACCGCTGGACCTGAGCGCCAAGGACGCGGTGCTCCTGGAGCGCGATCATTCCTACGGGCCCGATCGGGTGATTCCACGAGCTGCCTGGAGTTTCGTAGACGCGGGCCACATCCGCGCCGATGCCGGCTTCGGCGCGGGCAAGACGTACGTGCTGGTGTACACCGCGGTGGGCGCACCGCTCACGGGACTGGGCCTTGCTGCAACGCGGGACATCGTCTCCTTCCTCCGCTTCGCGAGCCCCGAGGCAGGCAATCCTTGTGCCGGACAGCTGGACTACGCGCTCGCTTTTGGTGCCTCCCAAACCGGGCGATTTCTGCGACAGCTGCTGTACCTGGGCTTCTGTGAGGACGAGGCCGGCCGGCTTGCGATCGACGGCGTGCTGCCGCACATAGCCGGGTCGCGGCTCATTGAATCCAACTGGCGCTTTGGCCAACCCTCGTACAA
>DATKQD010000061.1:0-2278 GCA_035532895.1 Chloroflexota bacterium | reverse complement strand
CGGGATTGTTCCACCGTGCCATTCGGCAGAGCGGCGTGCTGTACAACAATTTCAACCCCCTGCGCACGCCCGAAATGGCGACCCGGAGCGCCCACGCGCTGCTCCAGGAGCTGGGCATCGCGGCCGGGCAGGCGCGCGCGGTGCTGGATGTGCCGTTCGAGCAGCTGCTGGCGGCGCAGCTGAAGGTGCCGGGCGGCCCAATGGGCGGCTTTGGGCCGGTGTTCGATGGGCGCGCGCTGCCTGCTGAGCCGCGTG
Source organism: Chloroflexota bacterium (assembly GCA_035532895.1). GTDB lineage: Bacteria > Chloroflexota > JAJPGV01 > JAJPGV01 > JAJPGV01 > DATKQD01. Next base: position 2,023 of record DATKQD010000061.1, on the reverse strand, counting down.
AACCCGCCGCCTGCGCGGCGGCAATCCCCGTGTTGATCGGCACCACCAAGGATGAATTCGCCCTCATGCTGGCAGCGGATTCGATGGCCGGCGGCATTGATGATGCGGCGCTCCGAGCCCGAATTGGGCCTTTTGCCCGTGGCCGCGAGGATGCCTTTATTGCCGCCTATGGCTCAGCCCGGCCGGGAGCCAAGCCGATCGACCTGGCTGTGGCCATCATCAGCGACGGCTTTGCACGCATCCCTTCAATCCGCACGGCGGAGCGGCGTGCGGCCGCCGGCGCAGCGCCGGTATTCATGTACCAGTTCGCCTACGAAAGCCCGCTGTTCGGCGGCGTGCTCAAGAGCTGCCATATCCTGGACGTGCCATTCGTTTTCAATAACGTGGAACGAGTGCCAGTCACCGGCAGCGCGCCGGAACGCATCATTCTCTCCAACGCCATGAGCGACGCCTGGCTGGCATTCGCCCGATCCGGCAACCCCAACCACGGTGGGCTGCCGGCCTGGCCGGCTTACGACGTGGCGGATCGCTCCACCATGATCCTGAGTACCACACCCCACGTGGAGCGCGATCCGCGCCGCGACGAGCGCCTGCTCTGGGAGAGCTGACGGTCAAGCGCTTGCTTTTTGAGGCGCACACATGAAGCTGCTGCAGGTCTTGGCCGCTGGGCCAGAGCTGCCAACGGGTTCCTCGCGCAACCGCCAACGGCCACTGCATCATGACGGCCGTTAACGGCGGCGGGAAGGCATACTTGTATGGTGGATGTGGGTTGAGAGTGCACCCGCGAGGTACCTCGTAGAGCGGATGACGCGCCCTTGAGCAGCGCGCCGCGTTTCGAGTCTCCGGCGGACGTTCAACGGCGCCTGGCCGAGGTGGACTACCTGGCGGGTGAGCAGATCGCGGTGACCGTGTACCTGGCCGACCGGCTGGAGAAGCCCGTGTTGTGCGAGGGGCCGGCCGGCGTAGGCAAAACTGAGCTGGCCAAAGCCCTGGCCGCGTGTACCGGCCAGCGGCTGCTGCGCTTGCAGTGTTACGAGGGCCTGGACGAAGCGAAGGCGCTGTACGAGTGGAACTATAAGAAGCAGCTGCTGCGCATCCAGGTGGACTCGCGCCAGGAGGCGTGGGAGCGCATCGAGCAGGACATCTTCGCGGAGGAGTTCCTGCTGGCGCGGCCCTTGCTCGCTGCCATCCGCTCCCCCGAGCCGCTCGTGCTGCTCATCGACGAGGTGGATCGGGTGGAAGTGGAAACCGAAGCCCTACTGCTGGAGGTGCTGTCTGAGTGGCAAGTGTCCATCCCCGAGCTCGGCACACTCACCGCTGCGCATCACCCGCTTGTGGTGCTCACCTCCAATAACACGCGCGAGCTATCCGAAGCGCTCAAGCGTCGTTGTCTTTTCTTGCACATGGAATACCCCGACGTTGAACGCGAGCAGGCCATCATACAGGCGCGCGTGCCCGGCATCGATGCGGCGCTGGCCGACCGGATCGCGCGGGTGGTCCGCTCCATCCGCGCCATGGACCTCAAGAAAGCCCCGTCCGTCTCGGAAACGCTCGATTGGGCGCGTACGCTAGCACTGTTGGGCTACGAGGACGTAGATGCCGCGGCCACGCGAAAAACGCTGCCCATCCTGCTGAAGTATCAGCAAGACATCGCCAAAGCTGAGGCCGAACTGGCCGGCGACTAGGCGGCCGGCTCGCTGGCGCTCAGCCTCGCGAGTTACAAGTGCCCGGACAGCTTTTGCATCGTTCATCCTTCCTCTAGAAGCAGCGGACGCCATAGGGCGAGCGAGCGTTTGGCCAGCGCGGCACAGGCATTGCTGCCGGCACCTCGATGTTTTCAAAATCAAGCCGGCGCCCGAGCGCGGCCACCGCGCTGGCGTGCCTGGGTTTACTCACCAGCTGTTCGGCCGGTAGGGGTGCCTACAGCGCGCCGTCACCCACGCCCACGTACTTCTCTGGGACACCTGGTACTGTGGCCACCCCAGCACACGTAGCCCGAGGGCAGCTGGCCAGCGCCCCAACT
>DATKQD010000060.1:0-11214 GCA_035532895.1 Chloroflexota bacterium | reverse complement strand
GCTGCCGAGGTTGTCGAAAGAGCGCGGAGGGCCGCGAGTATCGCGCCTGGCAGTTGGCCTCCGAGCCGCCGCCAAAGCACTTGCCTCAGGGGTCTTATTCGCTGGGAAAGAGGGGCGCCGTGGTCGCGTGGCGCGGTAGCGGCAGGCCGAAGTAGAGGCGTAGCCAATCCTCGAGGTCTTCCACGAGCACGGCTTTGCCGCTGGAGATGAGATAGAAGCGCATGTTGGCCGAGAAGCCCTGCCCACCGATGACGACGATGCCGCGGATGGGCCAGGCGTCGATGTCGCTGAGGATGGCCGGGATTTTCTCCTCGGCAGTGCCCGTGCTGCCCTGGAACTTGCACTCCACACCCAGTCGCAAACGCGATTCCGGCTGGGTGAGCACTACGTCGATGTTGCGCACCGCGCCCCACAGCCGGCGGCCGACCTTCACCTGCTGCTCGCACACCAAACCCAGCCGCGCAGCCGCGCGGCACACCTCATCCACCAGGGCGGCCCCGCTCGATACGGCTAGTCCGCGACCGGGCACGTCAGCGGCTCACGCTGGGCGGGAATCCCACCGAATCGAGGCAGTGGCGCCCCGCGGTTGCTGGCCGGCAGGCGAGGGCGGGCTCATCAGCCGAGGGGCCGCTCCGGGTCGTAATTCGTGACCACCAGCTCTTCCACGCCGGCACGCCGATCTATCCGGCTGTTGATGCTGCGACGTGCCTTGATCACACGGACGTGAAAGGGCTCGTACAGCTGGCGCAGCTCCGGCGTGTTGTGGTTGTTCAGCAGAAAGCGCACGCCGCGCTGGTCCAGGTCATGCAGCGCGCTGGCCAGGGCGCGCTGGTCGGCCTGGCTGAAGTCATGACGTGTGTAGCTGGTGAAATGGGCGGTGCTGCTGAGCGGCGCATACGGCGGGTCCAGGTACGCGAAATCCCCAGCTTGGGCGCTGGACAGTGCTTCCTGGTAGGGCGCCACGCGTAGGTCCGCCCCCGCGAGAAGCCGCGAGATGGCGCGCAGGTTGGCCGCGCTGTAGAGCTGCCGCGGCGTGCTGTAGCGGCCGCGCGGCACGTTGAATATGCCATCGCTGTTCACACGGTACAGGCCGTTGTAGCACCACTTATTGAGATAGATGAAGCGGGACGCCTGCTCTACGGGGCTCAGCTCCTCCACCGAGCGCGCCCGAGTGGCGTAATAATGCGCGGCATCCTCGCCGTGCCCGTCCAGGTCGGCCATGAGCTCGGCCAGGCTATCGCGGATGACGCGGTAGGCGGTGATCAGCTCGCGGTTCAGGTCCGACAGCACCGCCTGCGCCGGCTGCAGGTGGAAGTACACTGCGCCACCGCCGAGGAAGGGCTCGAAGTAGCGCGCCCCGCTCTGAAGCGTGGGGAAGAAGGGCGCCATCTGCGCCAATAAGCGCCTCTTGCCGCCGGCCCACTTCACGAAAGGCTTGGCGCCGTGGTCGGTGGACTGTTGTGCTTCCGCATCGTTCGTCGCGGCGCAGGCCGTGGCAGGCGCGTGGCCGAGTGTGCGCGCAGCGTCGTTCACGGCGGGTTGCGGCGCCAGGTCGATCATGCGGCGCCGCGCCGCGGCGGCTCGTATACCGGCCGGTCCATGGGCCGGGTTTTGAGATGGCCCTCCGCTGCCAGCCGCACCCGCTCTCGGGCGATGGCCACGTACTCCGGCACCACGTCCGCGCCGGCGCTGCGCCGGCGGTGCAGCACAGCGGCGCAGGCCGTGCTGCCTACACCCATATACGGGTCGACTACCAGGTCACCTTCACGGGTAAGCGCCAGCACGAAGCGCTCCACCAGCTCCACCGGGAACTGGCAGGGGTGGATGGTTTTCTCAATGTGATTGGACTTGACGTTGGGGAAGATCCACACATCGCCGGGGTTCTTGCCCAATGGATTGCCGGACAGCTGGCCAATCCGCGGCCCTTTGAAGGCGCGCTTGGCGGGATATTTCTGGGGTACGCGCACGGCATCCAGGTCGAACAGCGTGGCCTCGCCCTTGGTGAACCACAGCACCGTTTCGTAGCGCCCGGAGAAGCGCTTGGAGCAGTGCAGGCCATGTTCGAAGTGCCATACCACGCGGTTGCGCAAGCGCAGCTCTGGCTGACGCTTGAAGGCGGGGTAGAGCGCGATGTCCAACGGGACGATCTCCCCATCGAGCACAAAGTTGCCGGTCTCCCAGCAGATGCTGCCACCCGGCCGGAGAATGCGCCAGCATTCGGCGATCACTTCCTCCTGGCCCGCCAGGTACCGCTCCAGCGAGAGCCGTGGCCCCCGCTCATAGGCCTTGTCCAGGTTGTAGGGTGGCGAGGTGATCACCAGTTGCGCCGACTCGTTCGGAATGTGCGCCAGCAACTCTCGCGTCTCGCCCAGGTAGAGGCATACATCTGCTCGGCTGTCCCACGTCTGCGCAATCTGCATCCGGCGTTTGCTCCCGATCACACTCCCAGGATGGTTCCGTGGGAAATCTGTTCTATTTCAAGCTCTTGGCCAGTCTATCAGAACGGCACCCGGCGCCGCGGGAGGTTTGTGGCCTGCGGCCCGCCGCCGCCAGCGCCCACTGATGACGCGCGGCGTGGAGAGACGCAGCAGCAGGCCCAGCAGGATGAAGTTCACTACCATGGAGCTGCCGCCGTAGCTGACGAAGGGTAAGGTGATGCCCGTGAGCGGAATGAGCGCCATATTGCCGGCCACAATCACCAGGCACTGCAGCGCCAGCACCACGGCGCAGCCCATGGCCAGCAGCTGCCCGAATGATGTGTCGTGCTCCAGGGCTACCTGCACGCCGCGCAGGGCGAGCAGCAGGTAGACCGCCAGGAGCGCGAGCATGCCGGCCAGACCCAACTGCTCCGCCGTGGCGGCAAAGACGAAGTCGGTTGACGCGAAGGGAATGAAGCCAGGGTGCCCGCGGCCCAGGCCAGTCCCCGTGGCCCCGCCGGCCGCGAGCGCAAACAGGGCCTGGACGATCTGGTAAGAGGGCCCGCTGGCCAGCTGCCAGGGGTGCAGCCAAACCTGGATGCGTTCGTGCACGTAGCCGAACAGGCGATAGGTCACCAGGACGTTGATGAGCAGCAGCAGCACGCCGGCGCCCACGAAGGTTTTGCGGCCGGTAGCGGCGTAGATCATGGCCAGGGCGATGCCCAGCATGAGCACCGTGGCGCCCAGATCCTTTTGCCACAGGAGGAGCAGCAGCGAGAGGCCCCAGAGCAGAATGAGCGGCACCAGATAGGGCCAGGGGCTGAGTTTCAGGGTGTGCCAGCGGTAACTGGCGCGGGAGAGAATCTCGCGCCGCTCGTCCAGGTAGGCGGCCATGAAGATGACTAACAGCACCTTCATCAGTTCCGACGGCTGGAACTGGAAGGGGCCGACGCCCAGCCACAAGCGGGCGCCGTTGATCTCGCGCCCGAACACGGCCGTGACAGCCAGCAGGAGCAGCCCGGCGGCGGCGGCGCTGTACTTGTAGTGCTGCAGCAGGTGCACATCCGGCAGGCCGAAGATGACCACAAGCATCACCGCCAGCCCGAGCGCCACCCACAGCAGCTGCGCCCGCTCCTCTCGCGGATCCAGATAATTCAGCACCAGCAAGCCCACCGCGCACAGCAAGGCCGCCAGCGGCAGCAGCACCTCATCACCCCGAAAGCGCAGCAGGCCGAGCGCCAGGTGCGCCAGCAGCAGCAATCCCAGCAGCTCCAGCGGCGTTCGTTCCCAGCCGGGCGCGAGGCGCCCCGCCTGAGCCACAGCTTCGCCGGCCCAACCGGTAGCGAACACCAGCGCCACCAGGGCCAGGAGCCCGGCCTCCTTCGGCCTCCAGGTCATGACGGGACGAAGCTCGCAATGGTCATGGCGGCTGGATTGTAGAATCTGAGGGTTGGCTGTCGCGCCGCGCAACCCATCGTCCCTGCTCGGTATTGACTGTGGCAGCGCCTTCACCAAGGTGGCTCTCATTGAGCGCGTTGAAGGTCGCTACCGGGTGATCGCTCGCGGCAGCGCGCGCACAACACTCGATACGCACATCCTGGACGGCGTGAGCCGTGCCTGCTCCGAAATTGAGTGGCTCACCGGGCGCCGGCTGTTCGCACAGGGGCAGCTCATTTCGGGTGACGTTTCCGGCAACCGCGGCGTCGAGGCTGTGGCCGCGTCGCTCACCTGCCAGCCGCCGCTGCAACTGCTCGTGACGGACGCCGCTACGGCCGCGGCCGCGGCGCGCGGGCCCTGCCAGGTTACCCTGCTGGCGCGAGGAGCGATCTCCGAACGCCTGGCCCAAGCGCAGTCGAGCCGGTGGGATGCGCTGGCCGGTGGGGCCGATGAGATCGCCGCGCTGGCGCACCTCCTGGAAGGCGATCCCGCCGGCACGGTGCGCCGAACGGGCTTGTTCGATGCGCCTCGCTTGATCTCGGGCGACTCCGCATCGATCGAGCGGCAGGTGCAGGCGCTGGCGCTGGAACACGCCGCCCGCGGCATTCCCGGTTACGCTGAGCTCTCGGCCGCCTGCACGGAGCCGTTGGTCACGGGTGCGGACGCGCTGGCGCGGCTGACGGGGCTCATCGCCGGGCGTTTCAAGCTGCGGCTGGCCATTGTGGATTGCGGAGCGAGCACAGTGATGGCCAGTGTAGCTACGCCCGATGACCTGCCGGAGCTGAAGCGCCGGGTGTGCCGCCCGCCCGGCATCCCCTTGACAGACGATGACCTGAGCCTGGCCCAGCTGGCCACGGAAAGCGCCATCCATGCGCTCATCGCCGGCTTGAGTGTGGATCTGCTGGTGGGCACTGGCGCGATCTTCAGCTCCGCGCCACGCCCGGCGCAGGCGGGGCTGATGCTTCTCAATGGCGCGCGTCCGCGTGGCGTGGTGCAGCTTGCGTGTGACATGGCTGGCGTGCTCTCTCAATTGGCCGCACTGGCTGTCTACTGGCCCGATGCCGCTGCGGCGGCCATGGAGGCGGATGGCCTGGTGGGCCTGGGCACCGCGATCTGCCCGCGAGGCTCTGGCCAGGCCGGGCGGAAGGCGCTGGATGTGAGCTTCAGCATTGGTGATGAACCCACTGTGACGCGCGCCTTCAATATAGGCGAGCTCGGCCGAGTTGCCCTGGCACCAGGCCAGCAGGCGAAGCTGCAGCTCTTTCCCGCCGGGTCGCTGGACGTTGGGTTGGGCCAGAATGGCGCAGCCGCGAGCACTACCGTGGATGGCGGAGCCATAGGGCTGATGGTGGATGCCCGCCTGGGGCAGACGTCCGGCTCGTCCAGCCGCGACGCCTGGCTGCAGGCGCTTGAGGCGCGCCCGCTGTGATGCCCGCGCCGCCCGTAGACACGCTGGCCCACGCCTGGGGCATTGGGGTGCCGCAGCTGCGGGCGCCGGCCGTTGCGGTCTGGTCACGCGCGTTGCCAGCGCCAGGGCAGGTGCGCGTGAATCCTGGCGACACCGTGGAGGCCGAGACGATCGTGGCGGCGTGCAGCCTGCCGGCGCGTCCGGTGTTCGTGCCATTGCTGGGTCTCAGCCCGCTGGTGCGCCCGGGCGAGTGGGTGACGTCCGGGCAGGTGCTGGCGCAGCGCCGGCGCTGGCTGGGCGGACCCACGGAGGTGCGTGCACCCGTGGCGGGCCTCGCGCGCGATCCGGTTGAGGGGCAGCTGCTGCTGGTGCCGCAGCCGCTGGAGATGGAGCTGGTGGCGCAGCTGCCAGGCCTGGTTGCATCCACAACGCCCGACTGGGGTGTGGAGATTCGTGGGACCTACGGCCTGCTCTATGGCACCGGCGGCTCGGGAGAAGATCAGTACGGCCGGTTGGGCGAGCAGATCGCCATCTACACGGACCCGGTGAGCTCAGCCACAGCGGAAGCCGCGCGCGCTCAGGGCGTACGCGCCATCGTGGCACCAAGTCTCACCGGCAGCCTGCCGCCGGGGCTGACCTGTCTGCTCACTGAGCGCGGCGGCGGGAGCATGGCGACGCCTCTGGCCGAAATGCTCCTGGCGCACCTGGGTCAGGCCGCGGCGCTGCGACTGGCGCCCGTGCCGGTGCTGGGATTCACCGGGCAAGCGCATGCGAGCGCTCCCAAACGCGCTGAGCCTGAGCCTGGCAACTGGGTACGCTCAGCCGACGGCCGGGTAGGTCGGCTGCAGCAGGCGCTGTCCGGCCGTCGACCCTTCGCATCCGGCGTACAGGCTACGCCAGCTGAGGTGGACTTCGGCGATGCCGTGGCGGTGCTTGCGCTCGAGAGCCTCGAGTGGGTAGCGTGAACGGAGGGTTCGCGCCACAAATGGCGTAGGTTAGCTGGAGGAGCTTACGCTGCCTCAGCCGTGAGGCCGTTGTCCAGGTACGGCTCAATGCGCACGATGCGTGCGCGGCCCAGCTCGCCTGCCTCCAGGGCGCGGCGCAACTCCAGCAGAGCGGGATCGGACAGCGACCAGTGAATCGTGTCGCCCAAAGCGTCCAGGGCGATGTGGACATCCCATCTGGTCACGTTTGCAGCATAACCCCCGCGGGGGTTCGCGTCTGTGAGGAAAGTCGCACTGGCCCGTGGCTTCGGAGGCAGCCGAAGGGTGTCCGGAGGACTGGCGGCTGGGTTGCCGCTTCTCTCTCGCCGGCCTCCCAAACCGCGACGGGTACCTGCCGTAGGCGACGGACCTCGCCCGTGCGGCTCAGAGCCACGAGCTGCAGGTGCCCTGGGATGAGCCGAGCATCGGCGAATCATCCGGTGAACAGCGGGCCGAGAGCCGGGTTGTTCGACCTCGGAGCCAGGCTGTTCGGATCCCCGCGGACCGTAATCATCGTGTCCAGAGGGCGGGGCGCGAAGTTGAGCCACAGCGCACAAGTTTGGCGCCGTAGGCGGAGCTAGTGAAAATGAATCTCCAGTGTGCCTTCCTCCAGGATGGCGTCTGCCGCCTGCAGGCCCTCGAGCACGGGTGGCAGCTGCATCACCCGCCGCATGCGGCCGACTTGCAGGATGAGCTCGCTCTTATGTTGCAGCAGGTCAATGTCATCCTCGTGGACGAAGGGCAGCTTGATACTCAGCAGGTAGCCTTCGTCATCGCGTGAGAGGCGCTCTGCCTGGCCCCGAACCAGCACATCCGCTGCGTCCATAGGCGGCGGAAAGAGCGCCAGGGCCAGTTCGCTGAGGAGTTTGTGGCCGACGACGTCGCGGTCGTACAGCGTGGCGCACAGAATGGGCCAGGCGGTGAAGGTATCGGCTACGGGCCGCGGCACCCGCTTCTGCCGGTTGAGGATCAGTGCATCCACGTTGTAGCCATACAGGCTGGCAAAAGTGAGCGCTCGCTTGGACTCCCTCAGTGCCAGTTGCTCCGGCGACATGACCACGCGCAGCGAGCACTCCGCGCTGTCCATCAGCATGGCTCGGAGCTTGGCGAGCCCCGCGGACACACCAGCTCCCAGTGCCGCCAGCTCTCCCGCGCTGCTTTCCCGGGCCAGCAGCCGCTGCAGCCACCAGCCCAGGCCCTCCAGGTGTCCCAGCAGCTGCAGCGCGTAGACGGAGCTGCCCGCGTCCACCACCAGCACGTCGTACTCGCCCTGGTCACAGTGCTCCTGCAGGGCCAGCAGGCGCATGAAATCCGCCAGGCCGGGCGCCAGCGTGAGCTCCTCACTGGCGGTGCCCTCAAAGTCCATGCCGAATGCCTGGCACAGCAACGGCTCCAGATCGGGCCAGCCGCGTTCCAGGCGCAGCAGTGGATCGATCTCTTGCGCCCATAAGTTCGGCGCCAGCTCGGCCGGCTCGTCCGTGAGGGGGCTGTTCAAGCAGTCGGCCAGACCCTGGGAAGCATCGGTGCCCACCAGGAGGGTGCGCTTATGGCTTTCGGCGCAACGCACAGCCGTCGCGGCGGCAATGGTTGTTTTGCCAGCGCCGCCCTTGCCCGTGTACAGCAGGATCCTCATGAGAAGGTCCGGCGAGAATAGCACACTAACACCGCTCGCCCGCTGTGTGCCCAGCCGCGTCTCAGCGTGGGACGAGCTTCTGGGCGCGCCGAATGCAGCTAAATATCTTGGCCGAGTGGTTCTTGAGGGAACGCATGGCGGCCGCGTCGCCCTGCAGTAAGGCGGCCGCGTAATCGGCCTGCATCGCCTGGGCGTGGCCGCTCACTTCCTGCATGAGCTCGCCAATGGGCGCGGCGCGCTCTGGCAGCGGGGCGATCTGCAGGTTTGCCGCCGCGGTGACGATGGCATTCATTGTCTGCTGAGCGCCTGCACGCCAACCTGCGTCCTCCAGAAGGGCTGCGTCCTGGTTCAGCCGTTCGTGCTGCAGCGTCCACGCCTGCTGGGCGCTGCCCAGCTCGGTGAGGGCCTCTGCCAGCCGGGTGAGGTAGACCACCGTTGCAGCGTCCAGCGGAAGGCTCGGCGGCGCCGGAGCGGTGGGTACCTTGCCACCTGGCGCCTTGCGACGGCGCGTGGCACTTTGCCGCTTACGGTTCATGCCCTCACCTGCGCGAGGTGGTCCGCGCGGAGGCCCCTCGCGGCTCGCTGCTCGCCGGCAGCCGTGGGTTGCATCCGGCCCCGCGCGACCAATGGGATGACCGGCTTACTTCACCTCTACGGTTGCGCCAACCTCGGACAGCTTGGCCTTGATGGATTCCGCCTCCTCCTTGGAGACGGCCTCCTTCACGGCCTTGGGTGCGCCATCTACCAGGTCCTTGGCTTCCTTGAGGCCCAGCTGGGTGATCTCGCGCACCACCTTGATGACGTTGATCTTGTTGGGGCCGACCTCGGTAAGGTTGGCGGTGAACTCGGTCTGCTCCTCGGCGGGCGCCTCGGCGGCGGCGCCATTGCCAGCGGCTGCGGGGGCGGCCGCGTAGGCCATGGGCGCTGCCGCGGTGACACCTAGTCGCTCCTCCAGCTTTTTCACCAGCTGGGAGAGCTCCAGCACGTTCAGCTCTTCAATCTGCTTGGAAATGGTGTCCAGATCTGCTGCCATGTTCAATCGATCTCCTTCATTCTTCTTCGCGGCGCGGGCTCAGCGTACGATCCCGACGCTGCTCGTTTCCTGTGTACTTGGTTGGGTCGCTTGGCCGAAGCTGCTCAGGCGCCGCCCTCCAACTGCTTGCCGCGCGCCACAAGCACGTTCAGCAGGCCGCGGGCGGTGCCGTTGAGCACGCTCAGCAGGTTTTGCACTGGCGCGGTGATGGTGCCCAGCACCTGCGCCTGCAAAACCGGTTTGGCCGGCAAGTTCGCCAGCGCGGCAACTTCGGCCGCGGTGAGCAGTGCGCCCTGCAGCAGCCCAGCCTTGATCTCCAGCACACCCCGTGAGGCGCGAGAGTAGTCGTTCAGGCCCTTGGCTGCCGCCACCACGTCGTCATAGCCAAAGCCGATGGCCGTGGGCCCCTCCAGGGTAGCCGAGAGGTCCACGCCAATGTCCGCCTGCGCGGCAGCAAGCCGCGTGAGCGTGTTTTTGACGATGGAGTACTCCACCTTGAGCGGCTTGAGCTGGCCACGCAGCTGCTGCAGGTCCTTGACCGTGAGACCGCGGTAGTTGGTGAAGATAGTGATGCTGCTGTCCCGGAGCCGCTGAGCGATCTCCTGGACGGCGCGTGCCTTTTCCTGTGTGGGCATAAACCTCCTCCGCGGGTACTCGCCAGGCGAGATTGTGCGTGCGCCCCCGCTCTCTGCGGATTATTAGTGGCCGGTTACGCGCTTCTCATGCGACCCCGGCCCCGGACTGGTGCCTATTTGCTTCCTAGAGCCACGGTTTGTGGGATGTCCAGCTTGATCCCCGGGCCCATGGTAGTGCTCATGGTGATGCTTTTGATGTAGCTGCCCTTGGCGCCGCTGGGCTTGGCCTTCACCACGGCATCCACAAAGGACCCCAGATTATTCAGCAGCCCATCCGGCTCGAACGAGGCCTTGCCAATGGGGGCGTGGATGAGCGCGGTCTTATCGACGCGGAACTCGATGCGTCCGGCCTTCAGCTCCTTGATGGCGCGAGTCACATCCGTGGTGACGGTGCCGGACTTGGGATTGGGCATCAGCCCGCGGCGGCCCAGGATGCGGCCCAGCTTGCCGACGGAGGACATCATGTCCGGCGTGGCAATGGCCACGTCGAAGTCGAGCCAGCCACCCTCAATGCGCTTGGCCAGGTCATCCGCGCCCACGTACTCGGCACCGGCTTCTTCCGCCTCGCGCGCCTTATCGCCCTGGGCGAATACGAGCACGCGCACGTTCTTGCCGGTGCCGGCCGGTAGATCGGCCGTGCCACGCACCATCTGGTCCGCGTGGCGTGGGTCCACGCCCAGGCGCAGATGCAGCTCCACTGTGGAGTCGAACTTCACCGTGGAGGTTTTCCTGGCCAGGTCTACCGCTTCCGCTGGGGCGTAGGCCTTATCGCCATCCACCAGCTTCACCGCTTCTTCGTAGCGCTTCCCGTGGTTCACGTCCTCACCCAGGTCCCTTCGTTCATCGAGCGTTCAGTAAAAATGCAGCTTTAAGGGTAGCAGGCCGCTACGCGACTTCAATGCCCATGGAGCGGGCGGTGCCGGTGATGATCTTCTCGGCGGCATCCAGGTCCCGAGCGTTGAGGTCCTTCATCTTGACCTCGGCGATCTCGCGCACCTTGCTGCGTGTTAGGCTGCCAATCTTGGTCTTGTTTGGCGTAGGCGAGCCCAATTCCACGCCCAGGGCCTTCTTCAGGAGGTCCGCCGCGGGCGGCGTTTTGGTGACGAAGCTGAATGTGCGGTCCTCGAAGATGGTGATCTCCACCGGGATGATGGAACCTGCCTGGCTTGCCGTACGCTCGTTGTATTCCTTAACGAACTGCATGATGTTCACCGCGTGCGGCCCCAACGCGGTGCCCACGGGCGGTGCGGGCGTGGCCTTGCCGGCAGATATCTGAAGCTTGACGATGGTTTTGACTCTTTTGGCCATTTACCTTTTTTCCAACTGACTTATCGGGATGCGAACGGACATAGGCGGCCCGAATGATTGCACCTTTACTTTGGCCAGGTCGCCATCCACGGCCTCAACCAGGCCGGTTGAACCCTTGTAGCCGCCGCCAGTGACGTTCACTTCGTCGCCCGCGGCGACCTGTACGGGCGCTGTCGTGGAGGCAGCCGCGGCGGTGGCAGGCGCCTCCAGCTGGCTCAGCGGAATGCGGGCTGTCATGGGTGCGCCAAAGGAGTTGAGGCTCACCTTGGCCAGCTCGCCGTCCACCTCCTGAATTACGCCGGTGGAGCCCTTGTAGCCGCCGCCGGTGACCTGCACTGTGTCGCCTGCCTGCATCGCGGC
>DATKQD010000059.1:0-5515 GCA_035532895.1 Chloroflexota bacterium | reverse complement strand
TTACTACTTCTTGAAGGAAGAGCTTCCCACTCGCCCATCACCAAGCGCTCCCCAGGTTTCAGAGCCGCGGTCCGACGCATCGTTCCATCAGGACCGCCAGCCCAGTAAGGAAGAGCGCCCCGCTGCCAACGGCGCGGCTTTCCCAGTTGAGGCAATACGCAAGGATTTTCCAATTCTTCACCAGCAGGTTAACGGGCATCCGCTGATCTGGCTGGACAACGCCGCGACCGCGCAAAAGCCTCGCGCGGTCATTGATGCCATCTCCCATTACTACGAGCGCGACAACTCGAACGTCCACCGAGGCGCCCATGCTTTGGCAGCGAGAGCCACCGACGCCTATGAAGGCGGCCGGGCGCGCGTGCAGGCGTTTCTCGGCGCGAACACGCGGGAGGAGATTGTCTTTGTTCGGGGCACGACGGAAGGCATTAACCTGGTAGCCCAATCATGGGGTCGCGCCAACCTTAAGCCGGGCGACGAGATTGTGCTGACAGAAATGGAACATCACGCCAACATCGTGCCGTGGCAATTCGTTTGCAAGGAGACGGGCGCCGTTATCAGGGTGGCTCCGTTCGACGACAGAGGCGAGATCATCCTGGAGGAGTACGCTAAGCTGCTGGGCTCCCGCACCAAACTCGTGGGCATGCCTCACGTGTCCAACGTATTGGGAACGGTACTCCCGGTCACCCTAATGGCCTCGATGGCTCACTCGGTTGGCGCGCGAGTACTCGTCGACGGCGCTCAAGCGGTACCACACCTGCGTCCCAATATGCAGGCGCTGGGCTGCGACTTTTACGTGTTCTCAGGTCACAAGTTATTCGGACCCACTGGTGTTGGCGCGCTCTACGCCAGGGCGCCCCTGCTCGACGAAATGCCACCTTGGCAAGGCGGTGGCAGCATGATCAAGGATGTCACCTTTGAGGAGTCCACTTTTGTCGGCCCTCCGGGCAAGTTTGAGGCCGGAACACCGATCATCTCCGGGGCCGTTGGCCTAGGGGCAGCTATTGACTACATCAACAAGATCGGCTTTGAGGCGGCGGTCGAACATGAGCACGCGTTGACTCGCTATGGTATGAAACTTCTGGCAGGGATTCCCAGGCTGCGTCTCATCGGCACTTCGGACACAAAGGTCAGCGTTTTGTCATTTGTGCTTCAAGGAACGGACCCTCAGGAAGTCGCCAAGTTCCTGGATCAGCGCGGCATCGCCGTTCGCGGCGGACATCATTGTGCCCAACCAACCCACCGTCACTTTGGACTAGAAGGCTCAGTCCGGCCGTCCCTGGCCTTCTACAACACGAGAGAGGAAGTTGAGCGCCTCGCCGCCGTCGTTGCCGAGGCTGCTGGCGCGCTTAAGCGGCTTTAAGTGCAACGCCCAACCGAGCGCGACGCGCCCGGTTCCTAAGTTCGCTCGGTAGGTTTCTATGGCCTTGTCTGGACGTCCGGTAGGCTCGAAACGGCCTCACGCATCGAGCCGACTTCTATCGAATTTTCGGCAGTTTTCCCAGTGCTGCTGTCCAAGCAAACGCAAATAGCGCAAGCTTGCTAAGGCTTAGCGTTCTGACCGCAGTGATTGAACAGCTCGCTTTGACCTCGAATCGTTGTACCCCAGGAGGGATTCGAACCCCCGACACCCGGTTCCGAAGACCGGTGCTCTAATCCGCTGAGCTACTGGGGCGGGCGCTGGGAAATGGTAACAGCGGGGGGAGCGCGAAGCCGTTCAGCCGCGGCGTGTGAGGCGCTGGCGCAGCACCAGCAGGGTGAAGCGCGGCAGGGCCAGCATGCGGCGCCAGCGCCATGGTTCGCGAGCCAGCCGGTGCAGCCATTCCAGGCCCAGCCGCTGCAACCGGGCGGGCGCACGGCGCGTTCGCCCGGCAATGAAGTCGAAGGCGCCGCCAACTCCGACCGCCACGGGGATGCGCAGCTCGACCTGGTGCCGGTGAATCCACAGGTCCTGGCGCGGATGCCCGTAAGCCACCAGCAGCACGGCCGGCGCCGCGGCGCGCACCTGCGCGGGCGCCCGCGGATCCTCGGGGCTGCCCTCGAAGGTACCGGCTACCCGCAGCGCCGGGAAACGCGCCTGGAGTCGTTGCGCGGCCTCGCGGGCTACGCCATCGCGGCCGCCCAGCAGGAACAGCGTACGGCCGTGTTCGGCGCACAGCCCCGCCAGGGCCCACACCAGCTCCACCCCCGGGGCGCGTGCCCGCAGCGGCTGACGCAGCAGACGGCTGGCCCAGATCAGGCCGACGCCGTCCGGCACGCACAGGTCAGCCTCTCGCAGCACCTGCGCAAAGGCAGGGTTGCGCCGTGCTTCCATCACGAATTCCGGGTTCACTGTGGCCACCTGATGGGGCGCCCCATCACGCAGGAACTCCCCCGCCGCGCTCGCCGCTTCAGCGAGGGTCACATCGTCCACGCGGATGCCGAGGATGCGTACCGCGCGCGAGCGCACGGGCGACTGCCGATCGGCAGGTTGCCCGCTGTGAACGGCATGGTCGGTACCGGCTGACTTGGCGCGAAGGACCATTCGGGTTGGCCTCAGCGCGGCTCGGTCACAGCACGTTCGCGCGCGGTTCGGATGCGGTGCCTTCCCGCGCAGGGGCTTCGGGCAAGCTGCCTAACGCAGGCCCCTGCGCGAGCAGGCGTTCGGCTGCCTGCACGACCATGTGTGGCGTCACCAACTGCAGGCAATCGCGCGTGGGGCAGCCCTGCGGCGTTCCTAAGCCAGTACCCGTATACGCGCAGGGTGAGCAGGGCAGCGTCACCCGCACCACCGCGTGCTTTTCGGGCGGATAGGGCCCCCAGGCGAGGTGATTGGTGGGTCCAAACACGGCCACGACCGGCGTCCCCACGGCGGCGCCCAGATGCACCACGCCACTGTCATTGGAGAGCAGCAGCGCGCACCGCTCCAGCACCGCTGCCGTCAGCTTGACGGAAAGCCGGTCCACCAGGTCCAGCGCGGGAACGTCGAGCTGGGCCAGCGTCGCGTCCGTGGCTTGGCGGTCGAGCGTGGTGCCGAGCAGCACGACCCTCGAGGACGTTTGGCGGGCGAGCTCACTGGCCGCGGCGGCAAAGCCGGCGGGATTCCAGCGTCGCGCCAGGCTGAAGGCGCCCCCGCCGACGTGCAGAGCCAGCCAGCGGTCGCGGCCGAGCAGCCGCGCGGCCTCGCGGCGCGCCAACCCGTCGATAGCGATCTCCAGCTGTCGGGGCGCGCGGTGGGCGCCCATTCGTTCTGCCAGGGCGCTCGCATAGTCCGCCTCGTGCAGCATGCCAAAGCCGCGGTCCTCCACTGGCAGGTCCAGGAAGCCGCCTCGCCCGTTATCGAGCCCCACGGTGATGTGGGCGCCGATGATCCGCAGCAGGGCGCGGTATTTGGCCACGCCGAAGCGGGTGGTGAGGTGATGCATCAGCAGCAGATAGTCATAATGGCGGGCACGCAGCTCGCGCAAGGTGGGCCAGATGGCGGTGAGTTCCCCGGGCGACAGCAGGCTGGCCGGGCTGTCGAAGCGGTGTTTCTCGAGCGCAATCAACCGATCGATGCTGGTCAGCCCGGCCAGGGCCTCTGCTCCAGCGGGCGACGTGAGCACGTCGATCGACGCGGCGGGCCAGGTGCTGTGGAGCGCACGCAGCGCCGGTGTCGCGGTGAGCGCATCGCCCAGGTCCGCCAGCTTCACCGCCAGGATGCGCCGCGGGCCGTCCTCTATGGCTGTACCTGCTGCGGGTGCTTCTCAAGCAGCTCGGCGGCCGCGCGGATGACGTCCTCCGGCAGCAGCTGGCGCATACAGTTGACGTGGCCGAAACGGCACTCTGCCGTCCGCCGCGCGGCATAGCAGGGGCTGCAGGGGAGCTGGTGCCGCAGGATCACGCCGTTTGGCCCAAGAGGCGCATACACCGCGGGATCGGTTGGCCCAAAGAGGGTGATGCGCGGCGTTCCCAGGCCGCCTGCCAGGTGCGCCACGCCGGTATCGCCGGAAAGCAGCAGGTTGGCTCGCTTGAGCAACGCGCCCAATTGTGGAATGCTGGTTTGGCCAGCCAGCACGACCGGCTCCACGGCGCAGCCGCGGGCAACCTCGCGCACCACATCCGCCTCGCCCGCCGTGCCGGTGAGGACGATGACCGCACCCAGGTCGTGCTGCAAGTAGCTGGCGACGGCAGCCCAGTACTCGGGCAGCCAGCGCTTGGCTGAGCCGTTGGATGCGCCAGGATGAAGCACCACCAGGCGCGTTTCCGACCGTACTTCGAACTCGGCCAAGCGATGGCGCAACTGGCGTTGCTCGTGCACCGGCACCGACAAACGAGGCGCGTGGCTGGCCGCCGGATCGACCGCCGCGCCCGCCAGCTCAGCCAGTCGCAGGTTGTACTGCACTTCGTGCCTTGTCACGTCGTACCGGCGGCCCGGAAGTGTGCGGGTCAGGAGAAAAGGGTAGGCCTCGCCACGGTAGCCGTAGCGGCGTGGGCAGCCGCTCAGCCAGGCCAGCACCGCCGCGAACTGCCCCTGGAGCGAAAGGCAGAGGTCGAAGCGCTGGTGCCGCAGCTCACGCACCAGTCGCAGCAGGGCGCGATAGTTGGCGGGCCGCAGCAGCTCCCGCGGCCGGCGCACCAGGTTCACATCGAAGCTCAGCGCGGCATCAACCTCGGGCGCCATGGCCAGCACGTCGCGCGTGGAGGGCAGCGTGAGCAGCGTCACCGAGGCGTTCGCGTAGGTGCGCTTCAGCGCCTCAACGGCCGGCAGCGACATGACCACATCGCCCAGCAGGTCCACGCGAATCACGAGGATGTTGCGCACGTCGGCCGGCCGCTGAGACGGTGTGCGCCGGAACAGCCGTCCCAGTGCGGAGATGGCACCCAGCACAGTGAACAGCAGCCACGCCACCAGCTGCCCGGCGGCCCTAGCGCCGCCGCGCAGAAGATGCCGAAGACGGTGCGCGTACTTCATAGTCCGATCACGGCTGCGATGGCACTGAGGGCGACGACAGAGCAAGAGCGCGGCGTGCGGCCCGAAGCACCTGCTCCGGTGCTATCAGGCGTACGCAGGGGTGCCACTTGAGCTCCTTTTCAGTATAGTCCAGCCGGCCGCACGGCTGACAGGGCCAGGCGAGCTGAACGACCTCGTGCGAAGCGCCGCCAGCGGTGGCCAAGCCACTGCGATAGGGGCCGAACTTGGCCGGATCGACCGGCCCAAACAGCACCACGGTCGGGGTGCCCACGGCTTCCGCCAGGTGCAGCGGACCATTGTCCGGGCCAAGCACCAGGCGGCAACGCTGGTACAGCCCCGCCAGCTCGGCCAGCGGCAGCGCGGCCACAACGCTGGCCGGCCGGGACATGCGGCCCCGTATGCGTTCGGCCATCGCAACCTCCTCGGCCGATCCGGGCGTCAGCAGAATGGGGCCTTCGGCCGCCAGCGCATCGGCCACCTGCGCCCAGCCTTCCTCGGTCCACAACTTCACCGCGGCCCCGGCGCCGGGATGAATGGCAATGGCGCCAGCCGGCACCCCACGGCGCGGTTCAACCATCGGAACGC
>DATKQD010000058.1:0-7135 GCA_035532895.1 Chloroflexota bacterium | reverse complement strand
GTATTGATCACGGCCATGTCGCGGAAAATGCGCCCGAGAGCCGCGCCCTGTTTGGCCGAAGCAGTGGTGCCCGCTGTCCGGAAGATCAGGTCGAGCGCCTCCCAGGCCATGTGCACGCACTGCTGCTCGATCAGGGACAGGCGCAGCTCCTTATCCCGGCCGAAGGACTCGCGACCCTCAGCTTCGGCCTGCGCATAGTCCATGAAGTCTTCGCCGGCCCGCACCAGGGCGGCCTCAGCCGTCGACACCAGCGCCAGCGCTCGGCCGTAGTAGCCCTGGTACTCGGGATCGGCCGTCCGCTCCAGGTGGGGCGGGAACATGCCGCGCTTACCCACCATGCTCTGGGCGAACAGGTCCAGTGCGGCCCGGGCGCCACCCACGGCCACCGCCGTCGCCTCCCCGATGAGGAACGGCCCTACACGCCCGCGGTACATGGGGTTGTCGTACAGGCGGTCCGTTTGGCGCTCGGCATCGACACCTCGCTGCGTGCCCAGCGTCCGCACGGTGCGGTGCGTCGCCACGAACTGGTCGACTGCGTGCACCGTCTTCGAGCCCGTGCCCTGCATGCCAATCACCTGCCAGTCGTCCACGATGGTGAACTCGTCGCGCGCCAGCACGAACTGGATCGGGGCGCTCGGCTCGCCCTCTTGGTCGGTTTGCACCGTGGCGCTGCCGATGAAGTGCGTGGCGATATCGATGCCGGAAGCCGACACCCACGCGCCGCTGATCCGATAGCCGCCATCCACCGCCACGGCTGTACCGGGCGGGTTGAAGGCGGCCGGGCCACGGAACTCGCCTCGCGGGCCATAAGCCTCGGCCTGGCCCTCCAGCGGGAACGCCGCCAGCAGCATGGGATGGCCGGCGGTGAGCGCCAGCACCCAGCCCGTCTCCATGCAGCCGCGGGACACCTCCATCATCACACGATAGAAGGTCGGCACGTCGAACTCGTAGCCGCCGAACCGCCGCGGCTGAACCGTGCGGTAGAAGCCGGCTTGGACCAGCTCGGCATTCACCTCGTCGGACACACGGCCCAGCGCCTCGCACTCGGCCTGGTGCGCCACCAGGAGGGGGCGCAGTGCGCCTGCCCGCGCGATGAGGTCCTGCGCTGTGAGCATTGGCTCCGGAGCGGGGATGGCGGCGATGTCGTCCAGAGTCTTCACGCCGACATCCTACAGCGGAGGCGTTCTCCATGGCCCGGATAGAGTGCGCAAGGACGCTGGTTCTCGGGCTCTGGCTCCGCTGAGGGCACCAAACTCTGCACTTTGCAGTGAACTGTGGGCGCGCACCCACCGCCTCTGGACCCGCTGGGTCGGGCAGTTCCTCCTCTCTCCAGTGCACCGTTTGGTGCCGTAAGCACGGGTAGACTGACCGCATGGAACGGGTACTGGAGCCGGAGCTGATGCTGGACGAGCAGCAGGCGCTGGCCTACGCCGGCGCGGACTTTTCGGATGCCAACGCCAGCTTCATACGGCTGTTCACCGAAAAGTTCCCGGCCATCACCAGCGGCACACTGGTGGACCTGGGCTGCGGGCCGGCGGACATCCTCATCCGCCTGGCGCACGCGCTGCCCGGTGTGAGCCTGGTGGGCATCGACGGCTCGGAGGCGATGCTCGGCCCCGGCCGGCGTGCCGTGGCCGCGGCGGCCCTCGACACGCGCATTCGCCTGCAGCTCGGCCAGTTCCCCAATGCAGCGCTGCCGGACCACTGCTGCGCAGCCGTCGTCTCCAACAGTGTGCTGCACCACCTGCCGGAGGGCGCGCTGCTGTGGCAAGAAGCGCTGCGCCTGGGCTCCAGCGGTGCCGGAGTGCTGGTGATGGACCTGCTTCGGCCCAGCTCGCCCGCGCGAGCGCGCGAGATTGTGGAGCGCATCTCGCCGCGCGATCCGCCGGTGCTGAAAGAGGACTTCTTCAATTCCTTGTGCGCCGCCTTCACGCTGGGCGAAGTACGCGCGCAGCTGCACGCCGCTGGCCTGCCCCACTTCCAGTGCGAGCAGGTGAGCGAACGCCACCTCGCCGCCTGGGGCGAGCTGCCGTAAGGCTCGCCAGGGCATCGGCCAAGCGCCGCATCACTGTCGCCAGGGACAGGGTGGGGGCGGCCGCGCCAGCACGGCTCAGTTCCAGAAGGGAGAGGCCGGGTCGCCGGCTTGCGGCTACACCAACAGCTTGGGCTCGGAGATGTCCTCGATGCAGTGGTGGCCGTGGCCTTCGGCTTCGTGGACCTTGCCTACCTGATCGGCCGTCCAGCGGACCATCTCCGGCAAGCTGGGATACGGGTGAATGGCATCGCCCACGGTCCAGGCGGAGACCTTACCGGCCATAGCAACAACGAGCTCCGAGATGAGCGTCGTCGCCTCCTCGCCGGTGATGCCCGCGCCCAGGATCTGGCCGTCACTCGCCCGGGCGATGACCTTCACAAAGCCCTCGGTCTCGCGATCGATGATCGGCTTGGTCACTTCGTTAAAGCGCACCCGAGTAACCTCGATCTGCTCGCCGGCCTGAATTGCCTGCTCCTCGGTGAGGCCCACAGCCGCGAACTCGGGCAGAGAGAACACCGGGCGAGGGATGACCCGCCAGTCCACCTGGTGCACATCGGCCTGGTGCACGGCGTTCCAGCCGGCGACCTCCGCGCCGTAATCGCCCGAGTGCGTGTACATGTGCTCGCCAATGATGTCGCCCGCGGCCCAGATGTGCTTGGCCGAGGTGCGCATGTGGGCATCCACGCGAATGCCCTTCTCCCAGGTGTCCACGCCGGCGACCGGCAAATTGAGCTCCTCTGTGCGCGCCTCGCGGCCCGCGGCTAACATGAGCACCTCTGACCCCACTTCTTCGGACGAGCCATCCTCATGCCGCACCAACACCAGCGTTCGGCTCCCCTCGCGCCGCACCGCCTCGGCCCGGCCGGCCGCCAGCCGGATACCCCGCTGCTCAAATGCCTCGGCCAGGGCAGCGGTAAGGTCGTGGTCTTCCTTGGGCAGCAAACGCCGGCCAACAACCGTCACCTCGGAGCCGAACGCCCGAAACAGCGACGCGAACTCGCAGCTCACAGTCCCCGTGCCGACGATGACCATGCTGCGGGGCAGCTCCGTCAGCTCCAGCGCGCCATCGCTGGTGATGTACCCCACATCCGCCAGCCCGTGCAGCGCCGGGATCACCGGCCGTGAGCCGGCGGCAATCACGAACTTATCGCTGGTCCAATCGCGCTGGCCCACCCGCAGCGTGTGGGCATCCACAAAGTGCGCATGCTCTTTCAGCCAGGTGATGTTCTGGCTGCGCAAGCTCTCCTCGGGCCCCTCGCCCGAGAAGCCGGCGATCACATCATTCTTGCGCTGCATAACGGCCTTGAAATCGAGGCTGGCCGAGCCTACCTGGATACCGAACTCGCCCGCGCGCTTGATCAGCTCGTACACGTAGGCCGATCGCAGCAGGGTCTTGGTGGGCACGCAGCCTACATTGAGACAGGTGCCGCCCAGCTTCCAATCCTCAATCATGGCCACCTTGGCGCCATGCTTGGCGGCGGTGCTGGCCGCCGCGTAGCCCGCGCCGCCGCCGCCAATCACCATCACGTCGAAGTCATAGTGGTGTCTCATCATTCGTCCGCCTCTCGTGCTGTTTGAAGGATGACATTGTCGATCAGGCGTGTGCGGCCAATGCGCACCGCCAGCGAAGCAACGTCGCCTTCGTCAGCGGTTTCCCGCTCGTCCAGCGAATCGCCGCCGGCCACGCTCACATAGTCAGGGCTGGCCAGCGGTTCCGCTGCGAGCACCTGGCGCATCGCCTCGCGCAAGGTCTCGGCTCGGCGCTCGCCCGCCCGGAAGCGGCGCTGCGCCGCCGCCAGCGCGCGCGACAGCACCAGCGCTGCTGGCCGTTCCTCGGCCGAAAGGTACACATTGCGGCTGCTCAGCGCCAAGCCATCGGCCTCGCGCACGGTGGGCAACGCGCGCACCTCAACCGGCACATTCAGGTCCGCCACCATCTTGCGCAGGGTAGCCAGCTGCTGCGCATCCTTGCGGCCGAAGTACGCGCGCGCGGGCTGCAGGATGTTGAACAGCTTGAGAACAACGGTGTCTACTCCGCGGAAGTGGCCCGGCCGCGCGGCACCCTCCAGTCCTTCGGCAACACGCCCCGGCACCACAAACGTTTGGTGCCCCTCCGGATACATCTCCTCGACCTCAGGCGCGAACACGAGATCCACCCCCTCGGCATCGAGCAGCTGCGCGTCCCGCTCAAAGTCGCGCGGATAGCGGGCAAAGTCTTCGGTGGGGCCGAACTGGGCAGGGTTCACGAAGATGCTCACCACCACACTGGCGTTCTCGCGCCGCGCAGCGCGCACCAGGCTTAGGTGCCCCTCATGCAGGTAGCCCATGGTGGGCACCAGTCCCAGCGGCCGCGGCAACTGCCCGCTGGCTTGGCGCGCGTCCGCCACGCTGTGCACAACGTGCAGGACCATGTGCTGCTAGCTGTCCAGCAGCTCCCGCAGCTCGTAGGCCAGGGCAGGTGCGATCGTCTTCTTCTCCAGCGCGAGCGCCAGGGTCCAGCGCCCCAACTCGCGATACAGGCCGATCATATCCGGCGCTCGCTCTCGCAATGCCTCCTGGTGCTGGCGCACAGTGCCCGCGTCGCCCCGTGCCAGCGGCCCGGTGAGCGCCTCCACGGGACCCAGTGCGGCGACGTTGTCCAGCGTGGATTGCACCAGCGGCAGCAGCGCCGCCAGTGCCGCGGCACGGTCCAGGCCAAAGGTGGCCCACAGGTCGGCCGTCGCGGCCAGCAGGGCGACTAGGCCGTTGCTGGCCAGGCTCGCGGACGCGTGGTAGAGCGCTCGAGCGCCGGAGGGCAGCTCCAGGGGCAGCCCACCCAGCGCACGGGCCAGTTCCAGCAGCTGTGTCCGCAGCGGCTCCTCCGCCTCGATGGCAACCGCGCAGCCGACCAGGGATGCCGGCGCATCGGCCCGGGCAAACGTTTGCAGTGGGTGAAAAGCGCCTGTCCAAGCACCACTTTTGGCGGCAGCTGCCAGCGCTTCCGGCCCCACCGCGCCGCTGCAGTGCACCACCGCTTGCCCTTTTCGCCAGCGCACGCCCTCGGCCACCCCGCGGATCTCACCATCGGGCACCGTCAGGAAGACCAGTTGCGCGAGCTCACTCGCCTGCTGCGCGCTCTCGACGGCCAGGCAGTTCGGCAGGCGGTCCGCCAGATTTCGCGCCCGCGCGGCCGTGCGGCTGTACACGGCCACCACCTTCACCCCCACCTCCGCCAGCCGCACGGCCAGGGCACTGCCTGCGCGCCCAGCGCCGACGAAGCCCACCCGAGGCGCGTCCTGAGTCACCCGCTGGCCGTCTGGGCGCGCCAGGGAGCGCGCTCTTCCTCCAGCCGGCACCGGTAACGGCGGCTGGCCGCTGGGCCCAGTCACCGAGCTCGCGCGGTGCGCGCGCGCCGAGTTGCGCGCAGGCGCCGGCTCGCCACCCCGTGGCTTCGGGATCCGGCCGGGCTTCCGGCCATGTTTCTCGCTATGATGGACCCATCAGGAGCATGACGAAGGCTGTACCACGCGCAGCGGCCGGCACCGAGCCAAGGCTGCAAACGGCGCCTACTACCCGGCCGGACGAACTTACCGCGGGCGAACAAGAACTGCTCACCCGCTTTTTGCCCGGCTATCGTGTGGTGCTGCACAACGACGACAAGAACAGCATGGACCACGTGGTGAGTGCGCTGGTGAAGAGCGTCCCCAGCCTGGAGACGGAAGAGGCTGTGCGCATCATGCTGGAGGCGCACAACAACGGCAAAGCCACGGTGGTAGTGGTGCCTAAGGAAGCCGCCGAACTCTACGCGCAGCGTATCCAAACGTTCGGGCTCACCGCCACTATCGAACCCGCCTAAAGGCTGCAGCGGCGGGCCATCGGCACTCAGCGCGCGGCTTCAGCGTGCCGGTCGAGAATTTCGCCCACGTACAGGTGCTCGTGGCCGGCGTGCTTGGTGATGAAGGCGTGCCGCATGAGTGGATCGCGCGGGCGCGCCCACATGGACGTTTTCCCTTCGCTCATACACAGCCACGCCACGCAGGGCCGGCCGCTCAACCGCAGGAACTGCCAGTAGGCCAGCTCATCCCCACTAGGCGCCCACTCGGGGCCAGCCTCAGCCATGCTCGTCCCGTGTTCCCGAACTGTCGCGACAGGTGGACAGGTTCAGCACTCCGGCGCCCTCCGTGCTGGGTAAGGGCCCCGCGGTGCCGAATTGGCTCCGATATGTCGGAAGCACGCTACAACTTTCCCAGCCGGCCAGCCGCTTGCTCCGCGCATCGCTGGCTAGAGCCACTTTCAATTGGATCGGCGCCAGAGCGCTCGACGCCCCGGCCGCCACTTGATACTGCCATCCCTGTTCTTAGAGGGGATGGTAACTCAAAACACATCCACTGGCCGGCGGTTACGCGTACCTTTGGGTGACAGCCGCGCGGACTTTTGGTCCAGCGGGCAGTCTGAGGGTGCCCGCCTCCTCCAGTCCTCCCCGCGGGCGCCCTACTGAAGGGACCCGCTGCATCGGGTCCCTTCAGCGCTTAATAGGTCTCGACGCCCAGGTTGTGCTTGAGGGCCAGCTGGACCACGCGACGCACGGCCGCCTCTTCCGTCTTGCGCAAGCCCCAGCTGCGGTTGGTGAGCAGCCGCAGCCCTTCGTCGTGCAGGTCCTCGACGTGCGGCGCGACATCGCCCGTCAGGTACACACCCTGGGTGGCCACGTGCAGGTAGTGGCGGACGAGCAGGTCCTCGTCATTCAGCTGCAGCACCATCGGCGCCGCCGTTCCCTGGCGCTGGCGAATGGCCGCCGCGTGCGTTTTGGCAGGTACCATGCCGGCCTTTCCCTTCCCTTTCTTGGTTGCGCGGCTCGCCCCCGAGGCGTGGGTCCCGAGCCGGGCAGATCATATCAAGCGCCGGGCGCGAGCACCGACAAGCGAGCGGGGCGCACTTGCGAGCGCATGCCGCGGTGCCGCACTACAATGGGGCTATGCCCGTGCTGGTGGATTATGCGCGCTGCGACCATCACAACTGCTTTCCGCTGGAAGTGTGCCCGCACACCGGCCAGGCTCTGCTGGACGACGGCGAGCGCATTGTGGCGCATCCCGAGGTGTGCGGCGACTGTCCGGCACCCTG
>DATKQD010000057.1:0-15218 GCA_035532895.1 Chloroflexota bacterium | reverse complement strand
GGTCCTTCAGGCGCTCACTCACGTCGTAACAGCCTGGGCGGGCCAGGCCATAGCCCTTTCGATACAGCTCACGGATGTCCGGGCGGGTAAAGTCGACATCGGCCATGAAGAAGCCGGAGAGGCCAATGCCCAGCGTGCCATTGCCCAGGTCCAGCTGGGGGCCGCGGTTCTCGTCCACCGTCACCATGCGCGGGGCCTTGTCACCAAAGCGCTTCTGCAGGGGCAGGAAAAACTCGGCAGATTCCACCACGTGCGAATCGGCGGATATGCACAGTTGCTGGGCAGACATGGCGATCGACACCTCGCTTCGTTGCTGTGGGCAGGATGGGCCTGCGCGCTCCTACTCTACCCCTTCGGTGCGGCCAGCGCACGCTCCTTCGTGGGCTCGCCGGTCTTCCAGAGGAAGAACTCCAGGCTGTCCACAAGTGCGCGACAGCTGGCCTCGATGATGTTTTCCGAGCTGCCGACGGTGGTCCATTCCTGGCCACCGGCTTCGGATTCGATGAATACGCGCACCTTGGCCGACGTGCCGTGCGAGCCTTCGATGACGCGGACCTTGTAATCCTGGAGGGAAATCGCGGCGAGGCTGGGGTAGAAGGAGAGCAGGGCCTTACGCACGGCCGCGTCCAACGCGTTCACCGGGCCATTGCCGTCGGCCGCCGTGTGGAACAGCTCTGTCCCTACTTTGACCTTCACTGTGGCCTCGGCCACCGGATGGGCAGCCTCACGGTGCTGGGACATGACGGTGAAGTCCACCAGCGCAAAGGGTGCGGCATAGTCCGGCTGGGAGCGGCGCAGCAGCAGCTGGAACGAGGCCTCGGCGCCCTCGAACTGGTAGCCCTGGGACTCCAGTTCCTTCACCTCTTCAACCAGCGCCTGGGCCTGGGCGCTGCCACCAGGCAGGTCCAGCCCCAGCTCGGCGGCCTTATAGTGCACGTTGCCGCGACCGGAGAGCTCGGACACCAGCACGCGCTTTTCGTTACCCACGCGCGCGGGATCAACATGCTGGTAGGCGTGGTCCGATTTGAGGATAGCGCTCACATGCAGGCCGGCCTTGTGGGCGAAAGCGCTGCGGCCCACGTATGGCAGGTGCGCATCCGGCGGGAGGTTGGCGATCTCGGCGATCGAGCGCGCCACCTCGGTGAGGCTGGCAAGCTGGCTGGGCGACACGATGCTGTGCCCGAGTTTGAGCTGCAGGTTGGGCAGGATGGAGCACAGGTTGGCGTTGCCGCAGCGCTCGCCATAGCCGTTGATGGTGCCCTGGACGTGGCTGGCGCCGGCGTCCACCGCGGCCAGGGTGTTCGCCACGGCCAGCTCGCAATCGTTGTGGGCATGGATGCCAATGCGTGTGCCCGGCACCGCCTCCACAGCCTGGCGTACCATGGCGTGCACATCAGCTGGCAAAGTGCCCCCGTTGGTGTCGCACAGCACGATGCAGTCCGCCCCGGCGGCGGCTGCCGCGCGCAGGCAGCGCGTCGAGTAGTCGGGGTCGGCCTTGAATCCGTCGAAAAAGTGCTCCGCGTCAAAGAAGGTGGTGCGCCCGCGCGACTTGAGGTAGGCGATGGAATCGCCCACCATCTCCAGGTTCTCATCCAGCGTGGTGTTAAGTACGTCGCGCACCTGCCAGGCGGAGCTTTTGCCCACCAGGCAGAGGACTGGCGCGCCGGATTGAATGAGGAACCCGAGGGTTGGGTCCGTCTCCGCCGCCCCGTGAGCCTTGCGCGTGCTGCCAAAGGCACACAAGCGGGCGTGCTCCAGCCGCAGTTGGCCGGCCTGCTGGAAGAAGTCGATGTCCTTGGGGTTGGCGCCGGGCCATCCGCCCTCGATGTAGTGGATGCCGAGGCGGTCAATTTTGCGGGCGATCTCCAGTTTGTCCCTCGCGGAGAGGGAGATGCCCTCGCGCTGCGTTCCGTCGCGCAGGGTGGTGTCATACAGCTCCAACATGGTGGTGGTGCCTGCTCCTTCCTTCCTCCGCTCTCCTGAACGAGAGCCAACAAAAAGCCCCTCGCTTGGGTGCGAGGGGCAAACGTTTCCGGTTTGGTCCAGCGTGACGCTAGCTCGGTGGCGTTCCCCCGAGCTGAATAATCATGATGCTGGCTTTGTGGTGCATGGTCATGGCAACTGTAGCGTCTGTGGCTTCCCTGTGCCTAGCCTTCGACCTGAAAGTCCAGGTAGTGCGAGTGGGGCAACTGGTTCACCCAGTAGTCGATGGTCTTGCCAGGCGCCAGCTTCAGGATGTTCGCAGCTCGGCCCTGGCCAACGAGGCTGCCATCGGCCTGCTCGACGATGGCACCGGCATCGTCCCCGCCCTTCGTCGTGAGCTTGATTTGTCGCATCACCGACAAGCTTACCAGACCGTGCCGCTGGCGTGGCGGATCAGGTCAGCAGGGCATCCATCGCGAGAACGAAGACGTTGCCCAGCGGATCCGCCCCGAGGTCATCCACCAGCAGCCGATCCAGCCACAGGCCGAATTCGCTTGGGACCAGCTTGGGGCTGATCACGAACAGGCCATCTACCGCGCCACGGCGCACCAGCGCGGCTTGCCGGGTGGGATCGTCCGGGTCCAGCTGGCACACGCAGGTGATGGCGTTGCCGTGGCGTGTTAGAAGAAAGCGCCCGGCCGGCGTGTCGAGCGCAATGCTCCGGTTTTCGACGCCCTGCGCCAACCGCTCGAATTGAACCGCCAGAAATCCCTGGCGCGTGCGCGCATCCAAAATCCTCTACTCCCGTTGCTAACTGTAGGCGGGGCTGGAGCTTTTGCCATTTGTCAGCCTGGGACAAAGGCGGCGCCCTACGCTGGTTCGCTTCAGGCGGTAGTCTGAACCAGCTCCAGCGCTCGGCTGGGCAGCGCGAACGTGAGGCCCTTCTGGTTCTCCTGGCGAGCGAGGTGGTCGAGGTTGGCGCCCACAAAGCGGGGCCACTTGGCCGCTTCTCCCGTGGCCAGCACATCAGCCGCGTGCTGCAGGCTGGTGAGCGTGTGGATGATGAGCCCAATCTCCGAGCGCTGGTAGAACCAGCGCGCATAGGCCTGCGTGACCCTGGGATAGAGCGGACCTTTCTGCTCGGCCGTCAGCTTTTGCAGGGCGCTGGTTGAGAACTTGGTGATGGGCAGTGTGGACCGCACGTCCTGCACGTGAGCGGCCAGCAACTCTGGCTCCAGCGCGGCCTGCCGGCCGGCGGATCGGCCTCCCCATAGCCAGCTGTCTACCACCATGGAGTGCAGCAGTTGCACGCCGCCCCCGCGTCCCAATTCCAGCAGCCCCCGCACGGCCTCCGCTTCCGGGGCCGTCTTCTGCTCGATGAGCAGGCTGAGCGAGGCTGTGTCCAGGTACACACGCATGGCAGCAGGGATCGTAACAAGACGCGGGGGCAGAAGCGCGTTCAGCTAGCGGCGGGATGTTTGCGCGTGAGGTAAGCGAGGATGGCCGCCACCACCAGCAGCAAGCCCACAAAGCCGTAGATCTTCCCCCCCCAGCCGGAGCTTTGCAGACTGGTGAAGGCCAGCGCATAGGCGCCGAATGCAGCCGAGATGCCGTAATACAGCACCAGCGTTTTGCGCTGGGAAAGCCCCACATCCAGCAGGCGGTGAAAGAGGTGGCCGCGATCGCCCCGCCAGAAGGGCTGCCGGCGCAGGCTCCGCAGGACCATCAGCAGCGCGACGTCGAACACGGGCACGCCGATCACCAGCAGCGCCGTGGAGAGCTTGGCCCCGCCAATGATGGACATAGTGGCCAGCGTGTAGCCCAGAAACCACGCGCCGCTGCTGCCCATGAACTGGCGCGCGGGGGGCAGGTTGTGCGGTAAGAAGCCGGCCGCGGCACCCGTGAGGGCCAGGCACTCCAGGGCTATGCTGGGCTGGTTCAGCCGTACCGAGGCGAAGGCCAGCACGGCCGCGCCAATGGCGACGACGCCCGCCGCCAGGCCATCCATGCCATCGAGAAAGTTGACGGTGTTGATGGTGCCGGTGATCCAGAACAGCGTCACCGGCACGGCGATGACCAGGGGCAAGTGCAGCAGCCCACCAAAGGGCCCTCCGATGCGCGGGTCGCGGATGGCAACGATGCTTACCCCAAAGGCGATAGCGATGCCGGCCGCGAGCAATTGCCCGGCGAACTGGACGGCGGGTGGCAGTTCCCGGGCCGGTGGCCGCAACTTATCATCCAGCAAGGCCACAGCCAGGCATACCGCTGCGCCGCCCAGCACGCTGGCGAGTTTAGAGTCGAGTGGATGGCGGCTGACCAGCAATCCCGCCACAAAGGCCAGGTACATGGACACGCCACCCACGCGGGCGCGGATGCCGGTGTGCTTGCGACGCTCGTCCGGCCGGTCCACCATGCCGGCTCGCCGGGCAAGGTGTCGCTCGGGTATCGCCAGGAGGTACGACACCAGCGCTGCCGCCGCGAACGTGGCGAGCGCACTGAAGATCAGATCGGCTGGCCTGGCCGCGAAGTCACGCGGCGGTTGCGCCTCTGGCCAGCCGTTCTGTCTCGCCGCAGCCAGGCACGGCAAACTGGCGGCACAGCGCTACCACCTCGGCGCGCAGGGACGCCGCCAGATGCTCGTCCTGTGATGCCCGCACCACCTCGCAGATCCACTGGCCGATGCGCTGCATCTCGGCCGGGCCCATGCCCCGCGTGGTGACGGCGGGCGTGCCCAGCCGAATGCCGCTGGTGACCGTGGCGGGCAGCGGGTCAAACGGAATCTTGTTTTTGTTCACCGTGATGCCAGCACGGTCGAGCGCGGCCTCGGCATCGCGCCCAGTCACGCCGGCGGGAGAGACGTCGACCAGCAGCAGGTGGTTATCCGTGCCACCACTCACCAGCTTCAACCCGCCAGCCACGAGTGCTTCGCCTAACACGCGTGCGTTCTCCACTACCTGCCGAGCGTAGGCGACGAAGGCGGGCTGCAGCGCCTCCAGGAAGCACACCGCCTTGGCGGCGATGATGTGCTCCAGCGGGCCGCCCTGGGTGTTGGGAAAGACAGACGAGTCGATCTTCTGGCGCAAGGCCTCTTTGGCCAGGATGAGCCCGCCCCTCGGACCGCGGAGTGTTTTGTGCGTGGTGGAGGTGACGATGTCCGAATGGGGAATCGGGCTGGGATGCACCCCACCGGCCACCAGCCCGGCGATGTGCGCCATGTCGGTCATAAGCAAGGCGCCGGCGGCGTCGCACACGCGGCGCATGCGGGCGAAGTCGATGAGGCGGGGGTAAGCGGACGCGCCAGCCACGATGACCCTGGGTTTGTGCGCCTCGGCCAGCCGCTCCATCTCGTCGTAGTCGATGCGCTGGTCGTCCCGCCGCACGCCGTAGGCCACGACGTTGAACAGCTTGCCGGAGAAGTTTGCCCGAGAGCCGTGCGTCAGGTGCCCGCCCTGGTCCAGGCTGAGGCCCATGATGGTGTCGCCCGGCTTGATAACGGCCATGTAGGCGGCATAGTTCGCCTGCGCACCGGAATGCGGCTGCACGTTGGCATGCTCGGCGCCAAATACCTGCTTGGCACGGTCGATGGCCAGCTGCTCAATGCCATCCACGAATTCGCAGCCGCCATAGTAACGGTGCCCTGGCAGCCCTTCAGCGTACTTGTTGGTGAGGATCGATCCCGCCGCCTCCAGCACCGCCGGGCTGGTGTAGTTCTCCGAAGCGATGAGCTCAAGGCCATCGCGCATGCGCCGCGTTTCCTGCTCGATCAGCGCCGCGATCGCGGGGTCCGTCAGCGCAAGTGCAGCCACTGTAAAAGTATAAGGAACGGCATCGTCTGGCCGCGACAAAAATCGCGGCGGTAGGGCCCGCGGCGCTGCCCAGCACCAACGAGCTCATGCAGGTAGACGACGGTGGCATGCCCTGTTCTGAACAGGCAGCGGCAACTGCGCCTGTATCGGCCGGATTCAGGCGTTGCCGTAGATGGGGATGGCGGCGCCACTCACGGCGGACCAGTGGTCCGAGGCCAGGTCCAGGATCACGGCGGCGATTGTCGACGCAGCCACCCAGTCCTCGTGCTTGGCGCCGGGCATGGCCGCGCGGTTGGCAGGAGTATCAATAACGCTGGGGAGCACGGCATTGACAGTGATGCCGGTGCCTTTGAGCTCGGCGGCTAGTGTGGACGTGAGCGCCAGGACGCCAGATTTGGATACGGCGTAGGCGCTGAAGTTAGGGCTGGGCTGCACGGCCGACCGGCTGGACACGTTGATGATGCGCCCAAAGCCGCCCGCCAACATGGCTGGTATGGCGGCCTTGGAGCAGACGAAGGCGCTCTTCAAATTGAGCGCCATAAGCTGGTCCCAGGTTGCGGTGTCGGCTTCGGCGACCGGCGCGCCACCGGCAAACCCGCCAGCGACGTTGATCAGCGCATCCAGACGGCCTTGGCTGGCGACTATTCGCTCCAGCGCGGCCTGGACGGCGGCTTCGCTGGTAACATCGGCTGCCTCGACCTGCACGCCCGCCAGCTCGACCTGCCGCCGTACCAGCCCGGCCACACGCCAGCCCGCGGTGGCAAAACAACGGCAGACAGCGAGGCCCAGGCCGCCGGCTGCGCCCGTGACCACCACGACGCGCGCGTCAGGCATGATTCAGTTCGCTCACCTGCACAGCGGCCATTACGCCGGGCCTTCCCGGAGCGCGAGGACGAAACCCTCTGTCGCGGCAGAAAGGGCGCAACCAGCTTCGCAAGGAGGGCCGCTCAGCCGATGCGTTTGGCGACTGCATCCTTGAGGTCCTGGAGCTCGGGGAACTTGCCGGCCGCGGTCTTGGAGTAGACGAGGTCGCCATCGATCGCAAATTCGAACTGCCCTCGCCCACCCGGCTTGAGCGCGAATTCCGCGACATCCTCCTTAAAGGTTTGCAGAATCTCGAGCGCCGTCCACGCGGCGCGTGGGGTGTAGTTTCAAGGAACGCAATAGGTCAGCGAAAGCGAAAGCTTCTTCTCCATGGCGGCAGCTTATCAAAATCAGCGAAGGGCTCAGGTGCGGGCGCCACAACAGCACAACCCTGGACAATGCATCCCGCGACCCTCCACAGAAGCCACGGTGCCTTGCCTTGCTTGCGGTTGTGCGCGGGTAGCGCTCGGCGCGTCCCGTGGAGCCCCTCCACCAAATGGGGCACGCACGAGTTTGCCGCGCGCGCTCGCAGGTTCAGCGGAGCGGCGATATGAGGTTGGCCCGTGTTGCCGGCTCCAACGTGGCGCGATGCACAAACCCCCGCTGGCGCCGACGTCTGAGGTGGCGCCTGTCCTCATTACCCAGTTTTTGATTGCGCGCGAGCCTGCTCCTCGGGCGGCCGGACTTTGGCGAACATGGCTAGGAGCAGCAGATCGTAGGCGCCCTTCACGGCGCCGGCCAGCACCAGCGGCCAGCCAAAGGGCGAGAGTGTGAGCATGTAGCCCGACAGGGCCGGACCGGCGGCGCTGGCCAGGCTGCGCGGTACGGCGGTGACGCCAGCCGCGGCTGGCCGCTCAGGCGGCGTCACCACGGCCATGACGTAGGAGCTGCGCGTCGGCACGTCCATTTGAGAGAGGGCGCTTCGGGCCATGAGCAAAGCCAGCGCCAGCGGCAGGTTGGGCATAAATGGCACCAGCAGCAGCATGATGTTGGCGGGTAAGTGGCTGAAGACCATCGTATTTATCAGGCCAAACCGGCTGGCCAGTCGCGCCGCCACCAGAAACGACCCCGAGCTCAGCAGGCCGGTGACGAAGAAGATGGTTCCGGCCGCGGCCAGCGACAAATGGAAACGTTGGAAGAGCCACAGCGCCAGCAGTGACTGTGCGATAAGCCCTCCGCCAAACGCGTCGATGCTGAACAGCCCGGCGAGCGCGTACACCCTTTGCTTCGATTCCCCAAGTGGCGCCCGCGGCTGGTGGCCCACGCCTTCAGCGCCGGGCGATAGCCGCGAGTAGAGTACGAAGGCCAGGGCACCGACCAGCGCGTACAGCAGGAACATGATCTGGAGCGCCACGAGCCGGCTGCTCGATGAAGCGCCGGCGATGAGTGCCGGCAGGCCGGCGGCGAGCGCGCCGAAGGCCCCCAGGAGCGAGCCCACCAAGCTGTAGCGGGCAAACAATGCCGTGCGTGAGCTGTCACTCACCGTTTGCGGCAGCAGCGACTGTTCCAATGGCAGGAAAACGCTCACGTCGCCACTGGAGGGATTCAATGTCCCCACGAAGGCCACGAGCATGAGCGGCCAGAAGCTGTGCAGGAAGGCGAAACCTAAGCCGGTGCCGGCCATCAGCACCGACGCACCCAGCAGCAGCGGCCGGCGGCGCAGCCGGTAGGCTCCCAGGCCAACCACCAGCGTCAGGACCGCCGATCCGGCCAGCGTCGCGGTGGAAACGGCGCCAATCCGCAATGCATCGAGCCCGACCAGCGTGAGATAGGCGGGCAGAAGCACGCTGATGAGGCCATCCGCAAAGGCCCGCAGGCCGCGGCCAGCCAGGATAACCGCGGCGTCCGGGCTTGCCCCAAGCACGGGTAGCGCCACGCGGCGAATCAGGCTTACAGCCGTTCGATCTTGGGCAGCACGTCGCGGCCCACCAGCTTTAAGGCGTCGAGCTCCCAGACGTTGGGGATGTTGAAGAGGGCGTGCTGGACGCCATACTCGCGGAGGCCGGCCAGGGTATCAATGAACGTTCCCGGAGACAGAGAATCGCCCGACCCGGTGGGGGTGAGATTGAGCGTACCGAGGGTCGTCTTCTCGATGTCATCGTAATTCCGTCCGACGCTCTGACAGTGCTCGCGCAGGACCTCAAGCTTGTGCCCCAACCGCGGTCCCATGAATAAGTTGCAGGCATCCGCGTACTGCGCCACCAGGCGCAGCGTCTTCCGCTCGCCGCCGCCACCGATCAGGATGGGCGGGCGTGGCTGGGAGAGCGACTGAGGCGAATTGAGTGTCTCCGCCAGGTGGTAGTGCTTGCCTTCGAAGGGCCGGACCTCGCCGGACCACATCTGCAGCACGATACGCAGCGTCTCTTCGAGTCGCTCGAAGCGCTCTTTCAGGGGCGGGAAGGGCACGCCAAGGCCGCGGTGCTCGCGCTCGTTCCAGGCCGCGCCGATGCCAAGATACGCCCGCCCGCCCGAAAGGACGTCCAGCGTGGTGACGGTTTTCGCCAGGATGCCAGGATGTCGGTACGTCACGCCGGTGACCATGGTGCCCAAACGCATACGCTTGGTCTCGGCGGCCACAAACGCCAGGGCGGTGTAGCCCTCCAGCATGTCCATCTCTACCGAGCCAACGGAGCCGATCTGGAAGAAGTGGTCCATCACCCAGAAGCTGGAAAAGCCGGCGTCTTCCGCCGCGTGGGCGATGTCGATGAGGTGCCGCCCGAGCCGAGGCGGCCCGCCAGGCATGGTGAAATTCGGGACCTGCAAGCCAAGTTTCATGGATCAATCATCGCGCTACCAATCATGTGCGAGCCGCCGCGATGAACCCGGCGTACAATGCGCCTCACTATGGCGTTAGTCGTGCACCCTACTACGACCACCTTCGTGCTGCCGGACGACGCGGTCGGCATGAAGTTCACCGATACGCTCGATATCGATCAAGAGGCGCATCGGCTGTACATGGGCGACAACTGGAGCGGCGGTCTGGACGTGTTCGACATCAGCACCAGTGAGCCGAAGCTCCTGCAGACCATCCGCATGCGCGGTTTGCTGTACGGCGTGGCGGTGGCCAAGAATGTGAACAAGGTGTTCGTCGGCCTCAATGCCGGCAACGTGGCCGTGGTCGACATTGACCCGCGCTCCCCGGCGGCCAACACTGTGATCGCCCGTTTGGATGTTGGTGGGCACGGCCACGCCGACCTGCTGGACTACGATCCTGTCCACAAAAAGGTCTATGTGGCCAACCGCAACGATGGCTTCATGACATCCATCGACGCCGTTGCTCAGACCATCGTCAAGCGCATAGAGGGCCTGGGCGGCGGCCTGGAACAGCCGCGCTTTAACCCGGCCGACGGCATGGTCTACCTGGCAGGTAATACCGACAACGTGCTGTACCAGATCGACCCGGTGACGGACGTGCTGGTGCATACGTTCGACATCGGCGATCCGTGCCATCCGAACGGTCTCGCCATAGACCCCGAGACGGGCGAGGCGCTGTTGGCCTGCAGCAACCGCGAACGGCCCCGGACCGTCATATGGGACCTCAAGCGCCAGCAGTTGGCGTCGGTGACCGAGGATTGCGGCTGCGGTGACGGCGCCATCTTCAGCGCCGCCGCGGGCCGGTTCTTCTTCGCCGCCTCGGGCTTCAAGGACGGACCGGTGATGGGCATCTTCGGTGGGCAGCCGGCGCGGCTTCTGGCGAATGTGCCAACTCGTCGCGGCGCCAGCTGGGTGGCGTATGACGAGACCAATCGCATCGTCTACGCGCCGATGGTCGAGAATGGCAAGCCAGCCCTGCTGGGCTTCCCGTTGCCACAGTTGTAACCAGGCGCCCGGCTTCGCCGCCGCCTCAGGACCGACGAGACCGCGGCTCTCAGGGGATGCCGCTGGTGCTTGAGGGCACATGCCTCGGGGCTGTGGGACCAAGACGCGATGCCGTAGCCCCACCGGCCTGCTGGCCATCTACGAACAGGCACAGGTGCAGCCTCCGCGGGCCGGGCTTGACGGCCGGGCCCAAACGTGAACACTACTAAAGATATGCTGAGCCGCGAAGAAAACGAGTACATCACCCACGTTGGTCCGGGCACGCCTATGGGGGACCTGTTTCGGCAGTACTGGTTGCCCGCGGGCCTCTCCTCCGAAGTCCTCACAGACGGCGATCCACTACGGCTGATGCTCCTGGGTGAGCAACTGATCGCCTTCCGTGATACCAACGGCCAGGTAGGTCTCGTCCAGAACGCCTGTCCCCACCGCGGAGCATCGCTCTTCTTTGGGCGCAATGAAGAGTGCGGCCTGCGGTGCGTCTACCACGGCTGGAAGTTTGACGTGTCGGGCGCCTGCGTGGACATGCCCAACGAGCCGGCTGAGTCCAACTTCAAGCACAAGGTGAAGGCGACAGCTTATCCCTGTCGCGAGCGGGGCGGCCTCATCTGGGCCTACCTGGGTCCGCGTTCGACGCCACCCGAGCTTCCAGACTTCGAGGCGAACACGCTGGAAGGCTGCCAGGCGTTCGCGGCCATGCGTGATTCGAACTGGCTGCAAGCGCTGGAGGGCGACATCGACACCTGCCATACTGCCATCCTGCACAGCGGCGCCGTCCAGCCGGACGACGTGCCGGATTGGGCCTTCGCGCATTTCATGGTTCGCAATCGAGCACCGCGCTACGCACTGGCCGATCACACCGCCGGCGCCACCTACACCGCCTATTGCGCGGCGCAGCCGGGCCACCTGTTCTACAGGCTGGGGCAGTACTACTTCCCCTGCTACACATCGCCGGCGCCGGGGCTGTTGGGCTACGAGCGGCGCGTAACCATGTGGGTTCCGATGGATGACGAACACGTGATGGTGTACAACCTGAGCGCGCCGCGTGCCCAGCCGGGTGAGGCGCCGCCTCAGCGGCTACGGCCGAGCCTCTTGCCCAACACGACGGACTGGTTCGGCCGGTTCCGGATGCCCAACCAACCGGAGAACGATTACCTGATCGACCGCACGGTGCAGCGCGGCAACAAGGGCCCGAACGGCTACACCGGCATTGTTGGTGTAGCTCAGCAGGACGCGGCGATGCAGGGGAGCGGCAGCATGGGAGCTATCGTGGATCGCAGCAAAGAGCGGCTCGGCACCAGCGACGCCATGATCATCCACGTTCGCCGCCTGCTGATCCAAGCAGCGCGCGCACTGGACGAACAGGGCACCACGCCGCCCGGGGTGGACCACTCGGAGGCCTACCGGCTGCGATCGGGTGGCGTCATCCTCAAGGAGGGCGAGGATTGGATCGCGGCCACCCGCGACTTGCAGCGCGCCTATGTCGACCACGAGGGGCTTGACCTCCGCAATAATGCCCAGGGCTACGCTCGGGCGCTCGGGCGCTCGCCAACCGCGGCGGTACCGCGGACCTGAGCCGTTCGTGCAGTTGGGAGTGAGCCGATCTCCCTCAATACGTCAGCGGCGGTGTCATTCACCTGTCAGTGAGCGGATTTGCTGGCGGTCAAGGTAGGTTGTCGTGTGAAGAGAGCAGCTACCCAACACCGGGGGCCTGGGACGGTTTATGCGTGACTCGGGTCCCGTAGGAAGGCAGAGTGATGCTGAGACTACCGCGTTCCCGACACCAGCAGCAGCCGACCCAGTGGTACATATGGGCCGGCGATGCCTCACCTTACCAATACCAGCTATATGGAGAATCCATTTGTGAAATGGATTTCGGGCACCGTACGATGCTCCTAAGACACGGAAAAGGAGTATTCCGCCATGGCAGACGTGCAAGTCAAGCGCCTGTCGCACGTTGGCTTGATGGCCAACGACGTCAACAAGCAAACAGAGTTTTACACCGACCGCTGGGGGCTCGACCGCATCGATGAAGACGCGGGGACGGTTTACCTGCGCGGAGAGAACGGCGATCACCACTGCCTGACCCTACGGCCAGGCGACGCGGGCCTGGACTACATAGCGTTCGAGGTTGGAAGCGTCGACGAGCTGGAGCGGGGGGTGGACAAACTCCACCAGCGTGGGTTGCCGATCCTCGATGCGCCGAGGACTGGTCTGGAGCCCGGCGTCGGTAAGGCGCTGCGGTTCAAGGATACGGACGGCAACATCATCGAACTGTTTGCCGGCATGGAGACGGTTAAGGATGCATACGGGCCGCGCGGCGTCAAGCCGCAGGCCATCAACCACGTGGTGCTGCACAGCGCTGACCGGCCACGACTGGAGCAGTTCTACACTGATGTCTTGGGCTTCAAGCTGTCGGACAACCTCAACAACTTCATGACCTTTTGGCGCTGTAACACCAATCATCACTCGATAGCCCTGGTTGGCCCTCGGCCCGACGGTTCGTCTGGCCTGCAGCACGTAGCCTTCGAACTGAAGGACCATCTGGACTGGCTGAAGGGCATCTACGCCATGGGCGAGGCGCACATGCCGCCCGTGTGGGGACCCGGCCGCCATTTGGCCGGCAGTAACCTGTTTGCCTACTTCAACGACCCGGAAGGCAATCGCATCGAGTACACGGCCGAGGTGGAGCAGATCACCGACCCCAACTACCAGCCACACCAATATATGGGCGACGCCGCCATCTCGGACGTGTGGAGCATGACCACATTCGGCGGCCAGCGCCGCCCGTCCTAACGCCATGAAGCTCGGCACATACGATCCAGGGTCTGGGCCGCGCCTTGGCCTGCTGGACAACGACCGTCTCGTTGACGTCACGGCGCTCCTGGGCGAGCAGCGAACCCTGCGCGACGCGCAGGCGTTGCTCGAGCTCGGACCCGATGCGCTGGACCGAGTCCGGGCCACGCTACCGCGAGCCGGACAGGCGCCCGGCGTCTCGCTGGCCAGCGCGCGGCTCCGCGCCCCCGTGCTGCGGCCGCCCACGGTGCGCGACTTTATGATCTTTGAAGAGCACGCCACTGGGCAGGGCAGCCGGCAGCAGCACGAGGCTTGGTACCGGATGCCGATCTTCTATTTCTCCAACAGCCTGCGCATCTTTGGCCCGGATGAGGATGTGCCCTTCCCAACCGCCAGCCAGCGGCTGGACTACGAGCTGGAGTTGGGATGTGTGATTGGCCAGGAGGGCAGCGACATCAAAGAGGCCGACGCCATGTCCTACATTGCCGGCTTCCTCATCTTTAACGATTGGAGCTGCCGGGATATCCAGCGCGACGAGCAGCAGGTCGGCCTGGGCCCGGCCAAGGGCAAGGATTCGGCCACCTCACTGGGCCCCTGGCTTGTCACGCCCGATGAACTGCAGCCGTATCTGCGCGACGGACAGCTGCATGTGCAGTGCACGGTGCGGGTCAATGGGGAATACTGGCTGGAGAAAGGCCGCGGGGGACATGGCGGCCAGGCGCAGCACACCTGGGGATCGATGATCGAGCGCGCCTCGCGTGACAGCCGTATTGTCCCAGGCGACGTGCTTGGTACGGGCACCGTGGGTGGCGGTTCGATTGGTGAGGCCATTCGCAAGGGCTACGCTGGCGCACGCTTCCTGAAGCCCGGCGACGTTGTTGAGATAGAGGTCGAAGGCTTGGGCGTCCTGCGCAACCGCATCCTGGACAAAGCGGATCCAGATCCGAACTACCGCTATCGGGCCGCCCAGCTGCCGCCGCTGCCCACGTTGGGCGAGGCGAAGGACTACGTTTGGAAGCCGAGGAGTTAGCGTTATGCGCCGAGTTGGCAGGAACTCTTTCTCTGAGATCTACTTCTGGGGTTGCAACCCCAGCTTCATCGCCACCGATGATGGGGTGGTGCTGATCGATACGCCGCAGCAGCCCAAGGACGCCCTCAAATGGAAGGAAGCCGCGCTGGAGCATGGCCCGATCCGTTACCTCATCAACACCGAGCCACATCCGGATCACATCCTGGGAAACGCCTACTTCCCGGGTGTCGAGGTGATCGGCCAACAGCAGTTGCAGCCGCGTTACGAGGCAGCGCTTCCGATGATGACGGGCCAGGAGCGGGTGGAGACGATGAAGCAGGCGGACCCCGACAGCGTTTGGCTGCTCAACCACCCGGACTATCCGCCCAATCCGCCGACGCGCCTGTTCGATAAGGAAATGACCTTGAACGTCGGCAAGCACACTTTCCAGATCGTCCACATGCCGGGCCACACCGGGCCGCAAACATCGGTGATCGTGCCGGAGGAAGGCGTGGTGTTCACCGGCGACAACGTCTTCTACAAATGTAAGACCTTCATCCAGGAAGCGGACCCGTGGGAGTGGCTGGCTGCGCTCGACCAGCTCGCCGCGCTTGATGTGGAGACCATCGTCCCTGGCCACGGCGAAGTTTGCACCAAGGTGTACCTCAACGAGCAGGGCGAGATCATCCGCAATTGGCTGGAGTTGGTGGAGCAGTTCGTGAAGAAGGGCATGACCGAAGAAGAGGCACTCAAGCAGCCATTGGACGTGCCCAAACTGGACCCATACCCAATCGGCCAGCGTCTGTTCCCCATGAGCGACCGGCTGAACGGCATGAATGTGAGCAACATCTATAAGCACGTGGCGGCCCGCCAAAACGCCCGCTAGAGGTAGCGGCATGCTTTCCTCGCGCGAGCTCCGCGACGTTATGGGCGACTTCCCCACAGGCGTGACCATCGTCACAACAATCGGACAGCATGGCGAACCGGTCGGATTCACGGCGAAT
>DATKQD010000056.1:0-7711 GCA_035532895.1 Chloroflexota bacterium | reverse complement strand
TCCTCGGCACTCCCTAAGAGATCCCTACTTCGATAGTTGGCGCAGCCTGCGCTTGATCAGGCTTGGGCGGGCCACTGCATCGCGGATCTGCTGCTGGTGCACCCGGCACTCGGTGAAATCCGCGCAGGTTCAGCCAGGCTGGAACCAGGTCGGGACCGGCCCAGAAGACACGACCCGTCGCATCGATGTCGAGGGTTGCGAGGCTCGGACAGCGAGCTCGGCAGCCAAGTCAGCGCCCTTACCGCGGTGCTCTGGAGCAAAGCCCAGTTCTAATGCGCGGCAATAAAGCGGGATGGCTTCGGGTCCATGGCCGAAATGATCCAACAGCGTTGTAAACCAGTAGTTCGGGAGTGGATCACCGGGTGAGCGGTCGACTGCGCTCTGAAACGGGATCACAGCTTGCTGCCAACGGTGTTGCGTCAGGAGCGCGCCTTGGTACTCGAACTGGCCCTTCATCGAGCCATCGTGCCGCGACGAGTTCCGGGCTGCATCTTCGGGTCACCCGTCCCAGGCGCCACGTTGGCTGTAGACGATGATGCTTTGCAGCAGGCCAAGCGCGAGCATGGTGGTGAGCAGGCTGCTGAGCCCGTAGCTGATGAAGGGCAGGGGAATGCCGGTTACCGGCATGAGGCCCACGGTCATGCCCACGTTCACGAAGATTTGGAACAACAGCATGCTGGCGATGCCCGCGGCTACTGTGCGGCCGAAGCCGTCGCTGGCCACACTGATGCCCCGAATCACCCGGAAGAGCAGGATGATGAACAACAGGAACAGCGCCATGGCCCCGACGAAGCCGAGCTCCTCGCCGAGTACGGCGAAGATGAAGTCTGTTTGCTGCACCTTCAGAAAGTCCAGCTGGCTCTGCGTGCCGAGTCCAAAGCCCTGGCCCAGCCAGCCCCCAGAGCCGATGCTGATGCGCGACTGAATCATGTTGTAGCCCTGCCCCGATGGGTCTGACTCCGGGTTCAGGAAAATCAGCAAGCGGCTGCGCTGATAGGGCTTCATCACTTGCCAAAACAGCGGCGCCAGCACGCCTACGCAACCCAGCAGCGCGCCCAGGTGCAGCCAGCGCGCGCCGGCCATGATCACCATCCCACCCCAGATCGCTACCAGTACCATGGCTGTGCCGAAGTCCGGCTGCAGGTACACCAGCACGATGGGTGCGCCTACCAGCGCCAGGGAGGCCAGCAGCCAGCGGAATTGCCGCAGCCTGTCCTGGTGGTCGGCCAGGAACTTGCCCAGGGTGATGATGACCAGCAGTTTGGCCAGCTCCGACGGCTGAAACTGAAAGAAGGCAACATTGATCCAGCGCTGCGCGCCGTGCGACCGCAGGCCAATGGCCGCCACGGCCATGAGCAGCAGCAGGTTCAAGGCGTACAGCGGATAGGCCAGCTGGCTGACTCGCTTGAAGTCCGTGGCCGCGGCGATCACCAGCAGCACCAGGCCGGCGCCGCCGAATAGCCCCTGGCGCCCGGCGAGGCTGGAAAATAGGGGCTGCGCCAGGCCTGTTGGGGCCGCCGTGGCACTGTACACCATGAGGATGCCGTACGCCAGCAGCAGTACGGCGGTGAGCAGCAGCAGGTAATCGAAGTGCCGCCACATCGTCCAGCGGCGAGTCAGCATCGCGCGTGCTCCACAGTCGAACCGTTACGCCGGAAAACGCGGATCGTGCTTATCCGATGGCTCCTCATGCTGGTCGGGATAGTAGCCCGAGGTTTTTTGCCACAGGACGGACGATGCGCAAGCCGCGGGAGTGGTGGCTGGTGTGTCGCACCCATACTGCAGCCGCATGTCCGACACGTGAAAGTAGCGAGCCAGTATCTGTCGAGCTACCGGCACGGCGAAGTCCGCGCCCTCGCCGGCGTCGTGAATCCACACGCCGACGGCGATCTGAGGATTGTTGTAGGGAGCGTAGCCGGCCCACCATGCCTCCAGACCAAGGCGCCCGCCCCCCGCCTGGAATTCGGCGGTGCCCGTTTTGCCGGCCACCTGCAGGTCGCGCAGGTTGGTTTTGTAGGAGGATCCCGTGTACACGCCCTTGCGCATGCCACTGGCCACGGTGTGGATAACGCTCGGATCCACGGGCACACGCCGGAGGACGACCGGCGGCAAGGCCTGCAGCAGCGTGCCGTTCGAGTTCAGAAAGGCCTTTCCTACGCGCGGCTGCATCAGGTTGCCACCGTTGGCAATGGCAGCCGCTACGTCAGCCATCTGGAGGGTGGTCGCGCTGACAAACCCCTGGCCAATGGCCATGTTCAGCGAGTCTCCCGTGTACCAGCGCGCATTGTCGCCGCTGAAGTTGGCGGCCTTCCAGGTGGTGGTGGGGATGAGGCCCTTCTGCTCGAACGGCAAGTCCAGCCCCAATGGCTGCCCCAGCCCAAACTGGTGGGCATACCAGGCCAGCCGGTCCGGCCCCAGCCCGCGGATGCCCCCAATGCCCCCCGCCACCATGTCGCCCATCCAGATGTCGTTGGACTGCGCGATAGCATCCACCACGGTCATGTTGGCGTAGGCCTTCTCATCCCAGTTGGAGAAGGAGATGCCGGGCCACGCCGCGGGAACCGATATCTCGGTACTGGGGGTCACCAGATGATCCTGCAGGGCGGCGGAGGCGGTGATCATCTTGAAGGTTGACCCCGGTGCCACGGCCGAAAGCGCGCGATCGATAAGCGGGTCCGCGTGGCTGGTGAGCACCGCCGCTGCCTTGGCCTGATCCGCCGCGCGCCCGCTGAACACATTGTTGTCGTATTGGGGGAAAGCAGCCATGGCCAGGATGGCGCCAGTGTGCACGTCGATTACCACGGCGGCGCCCTCGTCGCCATACCCGCCATCGACTTTGGGCCGGGCCGCCTGTGCCTTGGCCTGGGCCGAGCAGTGGGTGGTGAAGACGGCCTCTTTGAAGCCCGACGCCTGGTAGCAGTGTGCGCGGTCCAGGCCCTCGCGCAGGTACGACGTCACATCCTGCTGAAACGCCGCGTCGATGCTGAGCTGCAGGCTTTTGCCCGGTTGCGGTGCCACCTCCGAGAGCACCTGCACCTGGCGGCCGCCGGCGTCCACTTCAACCTGCTGCGATCCGCTGGTGCCACGTAACGCCTTCTCGTAGCTGCTTTCCACGCCAGCGGCGCCGATTTTGTCGGTTGGCGCATAGCCAGCCTGCTTCAGCTGCTGATACTGGCCCGGACTGATGGACGTAACGTAGCCGAGGATATTGGACAGAGTGGGGCCATCCTTATAGCCGCGGATGGTGGTTGGCAGGGGTACTACGCCTGGCAGCACCGCGCGATCGGCCTTAATGCTGAGCAGTGTGTTCCAAGCGATGCTGGTGGCCACAGTCACGCCCTGGTTGGGGTCGGCCAGGCGCTGCTTGTCCACGGCCGCCTTCATTTTGGCTGGATCCAGCTTCACCAGGGCCGCTAGCCGGCCCAGCACTTCATCCTCCTGCTGGGCTGGCAGG
Source organism: Chloroflexota bacterium (assembly GCA_035532895.1). GTDB lineage: Bacteria > Chloroflexota > JAJPGV01 > JAJPGV01 > JAJPGV01 > DATKQD01. The sequence continues at coordinate 4,257 of DATKQD010000056.1, read as the reverse complement.
TCCCGCGGATCCACCTGCACATCGAAGCTGGCCTGGTTGGACACCAGCTGCACGTGGTTGCGGTCGTAGATCACACCGCGCAGGGCGGGTACACCCCGGCTGCGCACGCTGTTCTGCACGGCCTGGGTCACGTACTTTTCGGTCTGCACGATCTGCATTTGCCACAGCTTCACGCTCAGGGTGATGAAGGCCACCGCGGTGACGATGCGAAAGCCCAGCACCCGGCGATGAATGCGCCGCTGCTCGCGCTCCGCCGCGTCATGCTCGTCTCGCGAGAGCGATACCAGTGGGTCGAATGCGCCCGCCACCTCAGCCGACCTTCATGCGGCCGGCCATGTTCGTGCCGCCATCAGAAGCTGATACGCAGCTGGCCATGGGTGTGGTTGTTCACGAAAGCGGCCAAAGGATAGACGGCCAGACCCAGCACAGCGTTAGCTGTTGCCGTGGGCAGCAGCACCTGGCGCAGCACGGCCGCCCAGTTGGTGGGGTCGTGCAGAGTGGCCAGCACAAAGCCGCACAGCAGAACGTACACACCCGTTGCCAGGAAGACCATGCTGAGGGGGAAGAGCACATTGCTGCCGAAGAGCGTGCGCCCGCTTAGCCCACAGATAGCAGCTACCAGCACCATGGCGAACGCCGAGACACCCAGCGGGCTGCCGCTCACAAGATCAAACAACAGGCCACCAACAAAGCCCCAGAACATGCCTTCGGCCGGGCCACGAATGAGGCTCCACGAGATGACGCTTAGCAGCACCAGCTGAGGGGTTACCCCGAGCAGGGTGATGCGCGACACCACGCTCACCTGCAGCAGGGCTTCAGCCAGCAGCACCAGCAGGGCGACCGCGTAGCGCACGTCAATCAATCGGAACGTTGTTGGTGATCACTTCCACGGCGGATAACTTGCCGAAGTCGCAGTAAGGGGCGACCTCCGCTTGCTGGAAGAGCTGCACATCACTCTTCTGCACGGCGGCGATCTGCCCGATTTTCAGCCCCTTGGGGAAGTTGCCACCAAGCCCGCTGGTCACGACGTCGTCGCCTTTGGCAATGGGCAGGTTTTGCTGGATATTGGTCATCGACAGACGTCCATCGAGCTGGCCATCCACGACGTCGTCCGTGGTACCCGCGGCGGCCACAATAGTGGCGGCTACCGCGCTCTCCGGGTTGGTGATGATGAGCACGCGCGCGCGGTGCCCCTCCAGCTGCGACAGGCGGCCCACCAGAAAACCCTCGGGGCTGATGACAGTCATCGCCGGCTTGAGGCCGTCCAGAGCACCGCGGTCAATCTCAATGTAATCGTCCAGGCCGTGCAGGTCCTTGCCGATGATGGTGGCGGGCGCCAGCTTGAATTGCGGGTTGGCCTGGGCATAGTGCAGCTGGGCGCGCATGGTCGAGTTCTGCGCTTCGGCCAGCCGGCCCTGGCGGGCTTGCAACTCCAGCTGCTGCACCTGCGCCTGGAGCCGCGTGTTCTCCTGCCGCAGCTGGCCAATCTGCTCCAGCGTGGCCCAGAAGTCGAACACCGGATTCACCTTCTGGGTGAGCTCGGTCTGCACCGGTACCAGCAGCCGCGAGGCGGCGCTCTCGGCGCCATTCAGCCGCTGCAGCTGGTCCAGCACAATGAGGCTGACGCTGAGCACGAGGAACATGCCCAGCCAGATGAGCGCCCGGCTGGTTTGAAGCTGATAAAGGCCCTTACCTTCGTGGTGCAGTCTTGCCATTCTGCGTGGCGATGAAGACCTTGTGCAGGATGTCGATCTCCTCCAGGGCTTTGCCCGTGCCGCGGACTACACAGGTGAGAGGGTCGTCCGCAACGCGCACCGGCATCTTGGTTTCCTCCATCAAGCGAGTGGCTAGTCCTTCCAACAACGCGCCGCCGCCAGCCAGCGTGATGCCGCTTTCCATGATGTCGGCGACCAGCTCCGGCGGCGTTTCCTCCACGCAGGTTTTGACTTCGTCGACGATCTGGTTCACCGGGTTGGCGATGGCCTCACGAATATCGCTGCTCGTCACCGCCACGGTTTTGGGTAGCCCGGTGATGAGGTCGCGCCCGCGCAGCTCCACGGAGCGCTCGTTGCCCGTGTTGTAGGCGGAGCCGATCTGGATCTTGGTTTCCTCGGCCGTGCGTTCGCCAATGGCCAGGCTGTGCTCGCGCCGCGCGTATTGGAGGATGGCTTCGTCTATCTCGTCGCCCGCCGTGCGGATGGAGCGGCTAACCACGATGCCCTCCAGCGAGATGACGGCCACTTCCGTTGTGCCGCCGCCGATGTCGACAATCATGCTGCCGGTGGGCTCGGTGATAGGCAGGCCGGATCCAATCGCCGCGGCCATGGGCTCCTCCATGAGGAATGCCGCGCGCGCTCCAGCTTTGATGGCCGCGTCGTGCACGGCGCGCTTCTCCACCTCGGTGACGCCCGAGGGAATGCCTACCACCACACGTGGCCGCGGGCGCAGCAGGAAGGAGCGGTGCACCTTACCGATGAAGTAGCGCAGCATGACTTCCACGATCTCGAAGTCAGCGATGACGCCATCCTTCAGTGGCCGAATCGCCACGATGTTGGCGGGGGTGCGGCCCACCATGCGTTTGGCTTCGGAGCCGACCGCCAGCACCTGCTTGGACTTCTTATCCACGGCTACCACGGAGGGCTCGGAGAGCACCACGCCCCGCCCCTGCACGTGCACCAGGGTGTTGGCAGTCCCCAGGTCAATTCCGAGGTCTTGAGAGAATGCTCCATAGAAGGCGTCCAACACGCCCATCAAGCGCTCCTGTGCGGCGTCAGGCTGATCTGCCTTCGTCACTGACCTGGCAAAAAATCAGCGCTAGGACCCGCGGAATTATAGCCGCACCACTTCGCCCAGCCGGGCTAGCCTGGGCCGATGCTGCTACCATGCGCTGCACCATGGCTCGAATCACCATCGGATTGTGCACCTCTCACAGCCCGCAGCTGAGCTCGCCGGCCGAGGTGTGGCCCAGGCATGGCGAGAACGATAAGGGCAACCCCTGGCTTATCAACGTGGCAGGTCAGCTGCGCAGCTACGACCAGGCGCTGGCCGAAGCTAGCCCACGCATCGCCGCCGAGCTCACCGCGGAGAAGCACGCGCAACGCCACGCCGCTGTACAGGCGGCCGTCGCGCATCTGCAGGAAGAGCTGGTACAGGCCAAGCCGGATGTCGTGGTGGTGTTCGGGGACGACCAGGCCGAGATATTTCCGCGCGACTTCCGGCCCGCGTTCATGGTGTATTCGGGCGCGGAAGTGCCCAATATGCCCTATCTCTTCACGCGGGCGCCTTACGAGGCCGGCCGATTGGCAGGCTGGGCCTACGGGCCGGAGCTGGCGACCGTTCCCATCAGCGCCAACCTGGCCCAGCACCTAGTGGGGCATCTCATGGCCCGGGGCTTCGATCTCGCGCACGCCGAGAAGCTGGATGACGGCGTTGGGCTGGGCCACGCCTTCGGCTTCGTCTTTGGGCGCATCATGAACGGCCACACCGTGCCGCTGGTGCCGGTCATCATCAACACGCTGTACCCGCCTAACCAGCCCACCGCGCAACGCTGCTGGGAGCTGGGCAGCGCCGTGCGCGAAGCCATCCTCAGCTGGCCGGGCGAGGCGCGTGTGGCAGTAGTTGGTTCCGGCGGGCTGAGCCACTTTCTGGTGGATGAAGAGATCGATCGGCGCTTCCTCCAGGCCCTGCGCGATCGCGACGTGGAGGCCATCTGCGCCCTGCCCAACCAGCGCCTGCAATCCGGCACTGGCGAGATTCGTTCCTGGATAGCGGCCGCGGCCGCGGCGTGGGACCTGCGGCTGGATTTCACCGAATACCAGGCCTGCTACCGGTCGCCCGCGGGTTCGGGCATGGGCATGGGCTTCGCCGTCTGGAAGTAACCGAGCGAAATCGAGGCCCTGAGGGATGTCTCTGAGCGGACTTCTCTAGAATTGGATGTTAAGCGCACTTGACATGGCGTTGAGCGTAATGTAAAGTTCACTTAACAGCAATGAAGAACCGGGTGCGAGAGTTCCGGGCGACGCGAAGCCTCTCGCAGGCGCAGCTCGCCCAGGCCGTGGATGTGTCAAGGCAGACCATCATCGCTATCGAGACCGAGCGCTACACGCCGTCGCTGCCGCTAGCACTGGCGTTGGCCGCGTTCTTCGAGACCCCGGTGGAGGAGATGTTTCATGCCAACGGCACCGCATAACCGGCTTCTCTGGGCAACATCCGCGTTCTGCTTGGCCACCGGGGCTGTCTTCTGGGCGGCCGCGGCGA
>DATKQD010000055.1:0-2095 GCA_035532895.1 Chloroflexota bacterium | reverse complement strand
GCCCAGCTTCTCGCCGCTGCCACGCCAGCCGCGGCGGCCGCCCTACCAATGGCTGAAGAACGGCATCCTGGCCGGCGGCCTTTTCCCCATCCTCTGGATTTTCGTGCGCGGTGGCGCGAATCTGCTCGGCGCCAACCCCATCGCCGAGGTGGAGAACGAACTTGGCCTGGGTGCCCTGGTGTTTCTGCTGGCGGCCATGGCCTGCACCCCCGCCCGCAAGCTCTTTGGCTGGGCCTGGCCCATGCGCATCCGCCGCGAGCTGGGACTGTTTGCCTTCTTTTACGTGTGCCTGCACGTAACCACGTACTTGCTGTTGGACAAGTTCCTGGACCTGCACGCGGTAGTGTCGGACATCATCCTTCGGCCCTTCATCACGGTGGGCTTCGCCGCTTTTGTACTGCTCATCCCGGTGGCCTACACCTCAAGCAGCTACTGGATTCGCCGGCTGGGATATGACCGCTGGCAGATGGTCCACCGGCTCACCTATGCAGCCGGCGTCCTGGCTATCGTCCACTTCACCTGGCGGGCCAAGCTGGTGGTGCTGCAGCCAATCGTGTACGGCATCATCCTGGCCGCGCTGCTGCTTGTGCGCGTGGTGTACAGCAGCCGTAAGCGCCGCGTGTAGACCGAGCGAACAGCTCTCGCGTTCGCCAGGGCCGGCCTGCTCGTTAGGATTAAGAGGTTGTGTCTGAACTGACCCTGCTGGCCATACGACCCCACCCCGACGACGAATCCAGCGGAACGGGCGGCATCCTCGCCCGTTACGCGCAGCGGGGGGTTCGCGTGGGCGTGCTCACCTGTACCCTGGGCGAGGAAGGTGAGATCAATGACCCGGATCTTGACCCTGTGGAAGCGCAGCCCCGCCTGGGGCAGATTCGCGAGCAGGAGCTGCGGGCCGCCTGCGGCATTCTCGGCGTGAGTGAGCTGCGCCTGCTCGGCTACCGCGATTCCGGCATGGCCGGCACGCCCGCCAACAACCACCCCGCCGCCTTCTGCAACGCGCCGCTGGATGAAGCCGCGGGCCGCATCGCCAGCGTTATCCGCGAATTGCGCCCGCGCGTCATTATCACCGAGAACGAGCGCGGCACCTACGGCCATCCAGACCATGTGCGCTGCCACTACGCCGCCGTACGCGGCGCCGAGCTGGCCGCGAGCGCCACGTACGTTGACAGCTCGGCGCCCTGGCAGGTCGACCGGCTGTACGCGCTGGAGATGGTGACCGAAGGCGCGGCGCGCGTGCGCCAGATGCTGATCGACGAACACCTGGACCTGGGCTGGTTCGCGGAGCGCGAGCCGTCCGGCGAGGGCGTGCCCCGCGGCATCAACAGCGCGGATGCGGACGCGGCGGTAGACGTATCCGCCTACGCGGGCACTATGCGCCAGGCATTGGCAGCACACCGCACACAGATCGCGCCCGACAGCTTTCTGCTCACATGGCCGCTGCGCATCTTCACCGAGATGTTTCGCACCGCCTACTTTCGCCGCCTGCTGCCCAGCACGCCCGAGCCCCAGAAGCACGACCTGCTGGAAGGCCTTAGTCCACGACCTGGAGAAGCCTTCTCAGACTGATGGCCTGACAGCTGACGAGCGCCCGTTTCCTGCTCTCGCTGGTCAGCGCTGAACCCGACTGGCAGTTATTGAAAGGCCAAGCCGATGGCGGCGAGAAATAGCCGGCTGCAGCTAAAAGCCGTGCGCCTGGAGCTCGGAAGTGTGCTGCCGGCTCCAATCGACCAGGGCTTGCGCCTGATGGCCTGGGCCGCCGGCGGCGGCCAGGAAGTCCGCGGCGATCTGGTCCGCGGAGCGGCCAGCCCACGCACCACTAGGTGCGGGGTCCTGCCAGCTCGCTGGCGCCGGGCCGGGTTGGCTGCCCTTGGGCGCATTGGCGACGAACGCGGCCGGCAGCGGCGCGGGCTGGCCATTCGCCGTGGCCTGGTAGGCAGCCAGCAGATCGCTGGAGTTCGTGCTGCTGCCAAACGGATAGCCGCTCGCGCGCAGCTCGGCGCGGATCTGGTCCAGCGTTTTGGGGCCATTCTTGGTGGTGTACGTGGGCGCAGCCGGGCTGGACGCCGTAGTGGTGACCGGGAGGGCCGAGCCC
>DATKQD010000054.1:0-2400 GCA_035532895.1 Chloroflexota bacterium | reverse complement strand
ATCCGACCTCGTCCGTGCTGGTGGACTCCCCACCCTGTGTCACATCGCTGGTCGCTCATCGTGCATCCCGAAGTGCTGTCGTGTTGTGCTTACGTCTTCCCTATGCAGTGTCGCACCGATTGCTGATGCCTGGCTGAAGGCAACCTGAGGGGAACCTGAGTATTTTCGTGACACGCTATAGAGCAAGAGCGCCCAGCCGGCTATGGTGCGGTGCCGCCGCGCCTGCCTGCTGTCCTCAGGAAAGCATCAGGTGCGATTCAGCCCATGCTCAGGAAGTGCTGTCATCCTGGCAGTAGGATCACAACGTGGCATGGCAGGCCCAAGTGGAGGTAGGGGAGATGAGCGATCTATTCGCGCAGTACGGCTGCGCGCCGCCGCGGTTCGCAGGGGATGACAATGCCTTCTACGAGCGACACCTGATGCTCGACCCGGTGATCGAACCCGAGGCGGCCACGGCACGCCAACGCTTCGAGGCCCTGGCACGGGCCGTGCGCGATCTGCTGGCGCGCCGCTGGCTCGAGACCGAGCAGGCGTATGATCGTGCCAATCCAAAGCGGGTCTACTACCTCTCCATGGAGTACCTGATCGGACGCTCGCTCACCAACAACGTCACCAACCTGCTGGTCGAGCCGGGTGTGCGCGCGGCGATGGCAGCGGAGGGGCTGGACTGGCTGCAGCTGGCGGCGCTCGAGCCGGACGCGGGCCTGGGTAACGGCGGCCTTGGCCGCCTGGCCGCCTGCTTCCTGGACTCGCTGGCCACCCTGCGGTTCCCGGCCATGGGCTACGGGCTGCGGTACGAGTACGGCATCTTTCGCCAAGCGATCCAGGACGGCTACCAGGTCGAAGCGCCAGACAACTGGCTCCGCTTCCCCGACCCCTGGGAAGTGGCGCGGCCGGAGGAGGTCGTGCCCGTCACCCTCCACGCCTCGCTGCGCCTGCGCGACGGCAGCCACACCCACGTGCCGGGCCAGTCGATGACCTTGCTGGGTACGCCCTTTGATCGCCCGATTGTGGGTTATGGCGGCAATACGGTCAATACGCTCCGCCTCTGGGGTGCCGACTCGCCCGACTACTTCGACCTGGGCGAGTTCGACACCGGCGATTTCGTGGGGGCCCTGCTGCACCGAGTGGTGGCCAACACCGTCACGCGCGTCCTCTATCCCGACGATGCCACTCTGGAAGGGCGGCAATTGCGCTTCGTGCAGGAGTTCTTCCTGGTCGCCTGCTCGCTGGCCGACATCGTGGCGCGCTTCCGGCGCGCTAACACGGACTGGCACACTCTGCCCGACAAGGTGGCGATTCAGTTGAACGAGACCCATCCGTCGCTCGCGGTCGCCGAGCTGATGCGCATCCTGCTGGACCAGGCCCGGCTCGACTGGGAGGATGCCTGGATGCTGACATGCCGGACGCTCGCCTACACCAACCATACCCTGCTGCCCGAGGCCCTGGAGCGCTGGCCGGTCGCGCTGTTCGAGCAGCTCCTCCCCCGCCATCTGGCGATCATCTACGAGATCAATCGCCGCTTCCTGGATACGGTGCGCGCACACTTTCCCGGTGACGAGGGTCGGGTGCAACGGGTGAGCGTGATTGAGGAAGGGCCGGTGCGGCAGGTCCGCATGGCGCACCTGGCGATCGTCGGCACCCATAGCACCAACGGCGTGGCGGCGATCCATTCCCAACTGCTGCAAAGCCGGGTGGTGCCGGACCTGGCCGAGCTGTTCCCCGAGCGATTCAGCAACCAGACCAACGGGGTGACGCCCCGGCGGTGGCTCCTGCTGGCCAATCCCGCGCTGGCCCGGCTGATCACCAGCGCCATCGGCGAAGGGTGGGTCACCGACCTCGACCGCCTGCGCGGGATCCTGCCGCTGGCCGGCGATGCCGGCTTCCAGGCCGGCTTCCGCGCGGCCAAGCGCGACGCCAAGGTCCGTTTCGCCACCTGGTTGCGGTCGACGACTGGCCAGGTGGTGGATCCGGACACCATCTTCGACAGCCAGATCAAACGGATCCACGAGTACAAACGGCAGTTGCTCAACGTGCTGCAACTGATCGTGCTCTACAACCGGCTGCGCGACAATCCCGGCCTTGCCGTGCCGCCGCGCACGGTGTTCTTTGCCGGGAAAGCCGCGCCGGCCCATGCGCTGGCCAAGCTGATCATTAAGCTCATCAATAACGTGGCCGCGGCGATCGACGCCGACCCCGCCACGCGCGGCCGCCTCCAGGTGCTCTTCCTGCCGGACTACAACCTCAGCCTCGCCGAGCGGCTGATCCCGGCGAGTGACGTGTCCGAACAGATCTCCACCGCCGGCTACGAGGCCAGCGGCACGAGCAACATGAAGTTCATGATGAACGGCGCGTTGACGGTCGGCACGCGCGACGGGGCCACCATCGAGATGGCGCGCG
>DATKQD010000053.1:0-3029 GCA_035532895.1 Chloroflexota bacterium | reverse complement strand
CGTCGTCCCAACCTTAACGGTCTGGTATCGATCTTCCTACGACGACCAGTCCGGTTGGACCGAGGATCGCCGGAGAATGCGTGAAGTACGCGAGGAGCGGACAGCCGTCTGGTCTCGCATGCACCACGCGGGCGTGCGCTTTGCCGCGGGACCAGATACTGGAGTGGAGGACAGCTATTGGGACAATTTTGTTTGGGAATTGGAGTTGATGGTGGAGAAGATGGGCCTAACCCCCCTGGAAGCGCTCTCATCGGCCACCTTTACCGCCGCGCAGGCGCTGGGATTGGACAGCGAAATTGGCTGGGTTGCGCCTGGAATGGCGGCCGATCTACTGCTGGTGGAAGGAGACCCATCGTCTGACGTAGGAGCTCTGCGGCGAGTCAGCAAGGTGATTATGAGCTTCCCCCGGTTTTACGGACACTCCAGACTGGACAATACGTCCAGAGAAAGGGAGTGCCGAAATGGGACGTCCATCAAAGTACAACTCGGAGTTCAGGCGCGACGCCGTGGCGTTGGCGCGGAGTTCCGGCCAGGCCATGGCGAGGATTGCGAGCGACCTAGGGGTGAATGCACAGACGCTCAGCAACTGGGTCAAGCAGGACAAGATCGATCGCGGAGAGGGTGCTCCCGGGGAGCTGACGACCGCTGAGAGGGAGGAGCTGACGCGTTTGCGGCGGGAGAACGCCGTGCTGCGGATGGAGCGCGAGATCCTAAAAAAAGCCGCTGCCTTCTTCGCCAAGGAGACGACCCGGTGAGTCGCTACCGGTACATCGTCGCGGAGAAGGCAGACTACCCTGTGCGGCTGCTGTGCCGCGTGCTGGAAGTTTCTCCGTCCGGGTTCTATGACTGGCAAGGCCGGGGGCCGTCCGAGCGGGAGCGGGCGGACCGCGTGTTGCTGGGCTGGGTGCGCGCCATTCACGGCCAGTCGCGGGGCACATATGGCGTGCCGAGAGTCCACGCCGAGCTGCGACAGGAACACGGCCTGCAGGTAGGACGCAAGCGCGTGGAGCGGCTGATGCGCAGCGCCAGCCTGGCCGGCAGCCGCCGGCGCCGCCGCCGCGGGCTCACCAAGCAGGATCTGCAAGCGACCCCTGCACCCGACCTGGTAGGCCGTGATTTCAGCGCCGCCAGCAGCGAGAAGCCAGCAGCGCCTGGAGCGCGGATGGTCGGCGACATCACCTACCTGGCCACCGGCCAGGGCTGGCTGTACCTGGCTGACGCGCTCGACTTGGCCACCCGCTCGGTCCTGGGCTACGCCATGGCTGACCACATGCGGGCCAGCCTGGTGGTCGACGCACTGCGCATGGCCGCCGGGCGGATCGTCCTGCCGGAGGGCGCCATCTTCCACTCCGACCGCGGCAGCCAGTACACCTCGAGCCTCTTCGCCCAGGCCTGCGCCGAGCTCGGCGTCAGCCGATCCATGGGCCGCACCGGCTCGTGTTTCGATAATGCCGCCGCCGAATCCTTCTGGGCCACCTTGAAGCGCGAGCTGGGGCGCTGCTGGTGGCCCACCCGAGCTGAGGCCCGGCGGGCGGTCTTCGAGTACATCACCGTCTTCTACAACCGTCAACGCAGGCATTCCGCTATCGGCTACCGGACCCCGCACGAAGCGCTGCTCGGCTACGCCGATGGCCAGGCGCGGGCAGCGTGAACACCGCCATATGTGACGATAGCCGTGACGGTACGGCGACACCTGGCGCTGGCCCCCAGTGTGTCGTCTGTGGCGCCGCTATGCCCAGCTCTGGACGTGGACGGTATTGCACGCGTGCCTGCCAGCAGCGGGCCTATCGGCTGCGGCACACGCCAGGCCAGGCAGCGCTGCTGCAGGCCTGGGCGCGGCAGCTCGCGGAGCAGCGCCTCCTGGTGAGCCAGACAATCTACGAGTGCCCCCGCTGTGAGCAGCGTTCGCTGGGCCAGCGCCGTTGTCCGGACTGCAATCTCATGGGCCGCAAACTCGGCCTCGGCGGCGACTGCCCGCACTGTGATGAGCTGCTGCTGGTCACCGAGTTACTCGGCGATCTGCTGCCGTGAGCACCTGTCGCCACCAGCTACGCCTGTCTGCCAAGCCTTGGGCAGCGTTAAAATCATGTGTCCGTTAAAGCGGGGGAACCCCAGGTTTCCCGGTGGAGTTCGGTGCTATCGTCATGAACACGATGACGATGAGCGGCGTAGGCGCAGCGAAGCTGCGCCGCGCGATGGGTTCCGCGTGCGCGCCCGCGCCCGAACCAGCGCTGTCGAGGGAGAAGGGACGCTGAGCATCGAAGCGGCCGCAACGCTCGATCCGGCGGGGCTCCCCAGCCCGCCCGCGGCCGGCGCGGCCCGCCTTCCCGTTCCCGGGCTCATCCGGCGAAACACCCTGCTGTTGACCGGGGCCGAGGCCTTTGTGGGAACGGCTCAGCAAATGGTGCCCACCCTGGGCGCCCTGATGGTCATGCACCTCACCGGTTCGGCCGTCCTGGCGGGCATTGGCGGCAGCATTCTTGGGCTCAGTCGAGCAATCGTGTCGTACCCCTCGGGCCGGCTGGCGGACCTGTATGGCCGCAAGGGCGTGCTCATAGCCGGCTTGCTGATCAGTGTCGCGGGGGCCCTCGCGCTGGGCGCTTCCATGATCGGCGGGTCGTTCCCGGGCTTCCTGCTTGGGTTGTTGATCTTCGGCATTGGCACGGGCACAAGCCAGCAACAACGCCGCCTTTCGGCGGCCGATCTCTACCCTCCCGAACGGCGCGCCCAGGGACTCGGCATTGTCCTAACCGGCTCTCTCGTTGGGGCGATTGGCGGACCGATCCTCATCAGCGTCGCCGGCGCCCTGGCTCACGGCAACGGCACGAATCAGATCGCGTTGAGCTGGTTTCTGGCGCCCATCGCGCTGCTGCCCAGCCTGGCGTTGATTCTGTTGATCCGGCCCGACCCCCGAGAGATCGGCAGGAACCTCCAGGGGTACTGGCCGGGCTACCGAGCGCCAGAGGCGAGCGCGAAACCTCGCGCCCGGGTGACCCTGCTGGCCTTTGCTCGGGATTATCCCCATGTCG
>DATKQD010000052.1:0-4843 GCA_035532895.1 Chloroflexota bacterium | reverse complement strand
CGAAGCCGACGCGCTGGCGATGATCGGCGAGACGACGGTGCACACCCTGCTGGCAGGCTTCCGCGGGCTCCCCTTCCACGACCCACGGGAGGTGGCGCAGGTGCTGGTGCGCGTGGGCGACCTCATGCTCGGTCAGCCTTCCGTGGAGGAGCTGGCCATCAACCCACTCCTCCTCACCGAGAAAGGCCCCATCGTCATGGACGCGCTGGCCGTCATCCGCTGAAGCCGTCCGGCCGCCGGCGACCTTCTTATTCTTGGGTCTTGCCGTTGAGCGCCGGCGCCGCGGCGGGCGCGTCGCCCCCGAGCACGCTGCGCAGCATTTGTGCCGCGCCCATGAGCCCCACCGCCTCGTAGGGCACCACTACTTTGGCGTTGTCGCTGGTGGCGAACTTGCCCAGCGTATCCAGCTGCAGGATCGACACCAGCGTGGGATCGGGTGACGCCTGCTTGATGGCGCTGTACACGGTATGGATCGCCTGGGCACGCCCCTCGGCCTCCAGAATGGCCGCCTGACGGGAGCCTTCGGCGCGCAGGATGGCTGCTTGTCGTTGCCCTTCCGCCTGCTTGATAGCCGACTGGCGTTCACCGTCGGCGATGTTCACCGCCGCCTGCTGCTTGCCCTCGGACTGCAGGATGTTGGCTCGCTTCTCCTGGTCGGCCTCCTTTTGGAGCGACATGGCGCGCAGGATTTCGACCGGGGGCGCCAGATCCACCACCTCGATGCGGTTGATACGGATGCCCCAGGAGTCGGTGACGGTTTCCATCTGCCCCTGCAGGTCGGCGTTGATGCGCTTGCGCTCGGTGAGCGCCTGGTCCAGCGTGATCGAGCCGAAGACCGCGCGCAAGGTGGTGCGGGCCAGCTGGTTGATGGCCACGGTGTAGTCCGTCACGTTGAACAGCGCCATTTGGGCATCGACCACCTGGCTGAAAATGGTCGCCGTCACCTTCACGGCCACGTTGTCCGCGGTGATAACTTCCTGCATGTCGCCCGGGCGCGGCTGCTCGCGAATGTCCACCCGCGCCAGCTGGTCCATGAACGGCACGATCACCGCGAGGCCGGGGTTGTGTGTGCGCTGGTAGCGCCCAAAGCGCTTCACCACGCCAATGTTGCCCTGCTCCACGATCTTCAAGGAACTCCCCAGGATCCACAGCAGGATGATGACGACGACGATCAGGACGATAAGCGCTTGCACTTCGGCCCTCCCATTTCGCGAGCTGAGCACATTCTAACCAGGCGCTCTTGTTTCTGCAATCTTGCCTGCTATCCGCAGAAATAAGCGCCCCAGAGGCACGCTTTTCTGGCATTGCGAACGCGTTATGATGAGATCGATGCGCCTGTAATCTGCAGAGATGAGGGAGAACAGCAGCAGAAGATGACGGCTGTCGGTGACTTGGACGACCCGCTGGATCTGGAGCTGGAGATGGACGAGGCCCAGGAGGGCCGCCGCATCCCTTCGGCGATCCAGTTCCCCTATGGCGACCTGAACGATGCGGTCGAGGTGGCCCATGCCATGTACGCCAATGCCGGCAGCAGCGGGGGCAGCTGGGAGCAGCTGGCTGGCTGGCTGGGTTACAACAGCGCGAGCAGCGGTGCATTTCGCAACAAGGTGGCCACCGCTCGAATCTTTGGCCTTACCGAAACGAAGTCCGGCGGTGCCATGCTTACCCAGCTGGGGCAGCAGGCCGCGGACCCGGCACGTGAGCGCGCTGCCCGCAGCACGGCCTTCCTGAACGTACCCCTGTTTCGTGCCATCTACGAGAACCACCGAGGCATTACGCTGCCCCCGGATGGCGGATTGGAGCAGGAGATGATGGCCTTGGGCGTCAGCCCGCGGCAGAAAGAACGCGCGCGGCAGATTTTTCAGCGCTCGGCTGACCAGGCCGGGTTCTTCGCTTACGGCCGTAACAAGCTGGTGATGCCCGTGGCGGAGATCCTGGATTCGCGCGCCAGCGGGCAGGATGGCGCCAGCCAGTTCCCGCGCACCAGCGTGGCCGAGGATCCGGAGCCCCTGCCTCGGCCGCATCCGCTCATCGCCGGCCTGTTCCTGGAGCTGCCCCCGCCGGGCGCAGCCTGGCCGCGCGAGAAGCGCCAGCACTGGCTGGCCACGGCCGAGCACATCCTCACCCTGGTGTACCGGGAGGAGTAGGCTCGGCGATGCCCTCGTTCAACTGGGAAGACGATCCCTCGCTGGAAACGCCGGTTCGTCCGCGTTCCCGCACCGCCCTGGGCTGTCGCACGGAGTTTCTGGCGCTCATCGCCACCTTGGTGGTGCTGGCCGTGGCCATTGCCGTGGTGATATGGCTGCAGCGCAGCGGCATCGTCACCTGCTCGAGGATCCTGCCCTTCGTGTTCGGGACGTGCTGAGCGAGCGGCCGAAGGTCGAACTTGGCGCCGGACCGATAATCACGCACATGCTGATATCAGACAGGTACCACCGAGCGCCCTATGGCCGTTAATACCGTGGCAGCCGCCCGCGTTGAGGATCTGCTCACTAATGTCGAGAAGGTGATGGTGGGCAAACGCGAGGTGACGCGGCTGCTGCTGGCGGCTTTGCTGTGCGATGGCCACGTGCTGCTGGAGGACGTGCCAGGCATTGGCAAAACGCTGCTGGCGAAAACCCTGGCGGCGTCGCTGGACTGCTCCTTCCGGCGCCTGCAGTTCACGCCGGACATGCTGCCTTCGGACATCACCGGCTCGCACGTTTTCAACCAGCAAACGGCGCAGTTCGAGTTCCGGCCAGGGCCGGTGTTCACCAGCATCCTGCTGGCCGACGAGATCAACCGCGCCACGCCGCGCACGCAGTCGGCCATGCTGGAGGCCATGGAGGAGCGCCAGGTGAGCGTGGATGGCGATACCATGGCCCTGCCGCGGCCCTTCCTGGTGGCGGCCACCCAGAACCCCATTGAGCTGGAGGGCACGTTTCCGCTGCCCGAGGCTCAGCTAGACCGCTTTTTGATGCGCATTCAGATGGGCTACCCCACCGAGCAGGAAGAGGCTGCCATCCTGGATCGCTTCGCTGCTGACAGCCCCCTGCCCACGCTGCAGCCGGTGCTGGATCCAGCCGCCGTCTCGGCCCTCCAGCGGGCGCGCAAGGAGGTGCTGGTGACGCCGGACGTGCGGGACTACCTGGTGCGCTTCGTGCGCGCTACGCGCGAGAGCGCCGAAGTGGAGCTGGGGGCCAGCCCTCGCGCGACGCTGGCGCTGTATCGCGTCAGCCAGGCCTGGGCACTACTGGAAGGGCGTACCTTCGTGATACCGGATGACATCAAACGTCTAGCGCCCGAGGTGCTGTCCCACCGGCTGGTGCTCAGCCCGGCCGCGCGCTTGCGCGGCGGCACACCGCGCGCGGTGGTGGATCAGTTGGCCAAGACCCTTGAGGTGCCGGTCGAGAAGGAGTGATGCGCGTCCTTCCTACGCGGCGGCCCGATGCGGATTGGCAGGTGCAGGCGGCCACGGTTGCCGCGGCGGATCGCAGTGGGCTGGTGTTCAACCGCTTCTCCGCCTTCGCGGTGCTGCTCCTGGTAGGCATAGGGCTGTGGAAACACATGCCGCTGTTGACGCTGGGCGGCTTGCTGGCGCTGGCGGTGCTGGGCGCGGAGCGGCTGTGGATTCGCTTCTGCCTGGCGGGCGTGGAATATGAACGCGACGTGAGCCCGCGGCGCGCCTTCTGGGGCGAAGAGGTGGGGCTGCATCTGCGCATCGCCAATCGCAAGCTACTGCCACTCACCTGGCTGCTGGTGGAAGATCGGGTGCCGGACCGGCTGCCTATCAACACCCCGCTGGTCGTGCAGGATCGCCTGGCCGCGCGCACCTTCCTCAAGAGCCTGCTGCCCATGCTGCCCTATGAGCAGCTGGTGCAGCGCTACACCGTGCGCTGCCGCCAGCGCGGCGTGTTCCAGTTCGGGCCGGGCCACCTGGAAGCGGGCGACCTGCTAGGCTACACCAGCCGCACCCGCGAGTTTGAGGACGTGCAGCGGCTCATCGTCTATCCCAAGGTGTTCGATCTCGATATGCCCACGCCGCCGTCTATGCGCATGGTCGGTCCGCGGCCAGTCGACCGCGTGATCCTCACGGATCCCAGCCGCACTGTGGGCGTGCGCACCTATCAGCCGGGCGATCCGCTGCGCCAGCTGGATTGGCGCGCCAGCGCCCGCACGCCGGAGTTGATGGTACGTGTGTTCGAGCCCACCACGGATCCCGCGGTGGCGCTGTTCCTCAACTCCGAGCTGCCGCGGCGCGCCGCGGACACCCACGATCCGCCGGAGCTGGAGTTCTGCGTGAGCCTGGCCGTGTCCATGAGCAAGTGGCTGCTGGACCGTGGCTTTCCCGTGGGCCTGTTCGGGAACGGCGACCTCTCCGGGCCGGGCGCGGTGCGCATCCCTGTGAGTCGCGCCCCGGACCAGCTGCACCGCATTATGGAGACGCTGGCCCTGGCCACGCCCTTTGGGCCCGTCCGGCGCACGGCTGATATCTGGTGGCAGGACATCGGCGCGCACTACGTGAATATCCGCCCACCGCTGGCGCAGGTGTTGCTGCGCGAGGCTGCGTTGCTGCCCTATGAAACCAGCGTCATGGTGGTGACGGCAGGCTTCGATCGGGACCTGGTGACCGCCTGCACAGAGGTGCAGCGCAAGCGCAAACTGGTGATCTACTACGTGCAAACGAGCGGTGGCTTGGACGACGCGCGGTTGTTCGGCGGCCTGGAAGTGATTCCGGTGCCCTATCCGCGGGACTGGGAGGACCTTGACCGGCTTCAACTGGCTGCGTGAGCTGTTCCTCCCGGGCGAGGGGGCACTCATCGAGGCGCTGTGTGTCTTCGGCTGGACGGCCTTTGCCATTGGG